>DKEX01000134.1 GCA_002452295.1 Firmicutes bacterium UBA6811
CAGCTCCTCGCCGGGCTTGCGCTCCTGGTGGTTACGGCCTACCTGGCGAGACAGAAGAAACCGCTCGGTTACACCATGATCCCCATGATTTTCATGATCGTGATTACGACGTGGGGTATGATAGGTAACCTGAGGAACTATCTGGCTGCTGGCAACACGCTCCTGTCAGTCATCGACGGGATCGTCCTTCTCCTCGAAGTGTGGCTGATCGTGGAGGTATGGGCGGTTATGACCAGGATCACGCGCGGAGAAATACCACACGAGGCAGCAAAGGCGTAATCGTAGTCCATGCATAGACCCCTCCATGGCGCAGGGCCTGCGGCTGCCTGCTGCATATAGAGCAGCAGGGCAGGTCGCAGGCCCGGCTCGTCAAAGGCCTGACATGGACGGACAAGCGCAAGAAAAGAAGAGTAGGGGCGTTCGCCCCTATCTCCCGGTCTGCCTGGCCATGAGTTCCTCGGCCTTCTGAATCAGGCCTCGAACTATAAGCCCGGCCTCCCTCGTGGTGATGTTGCCATAGTCGTACACGCCATTGTCCACGTTGATCTTGTCAGCGAAGCCGATCTCTCGCGCGATCTCGTACTTCACCTCGTCCGAGACAATGCTGCGGTTTCGACCCATAGCTCCACCTCCGACACTAGTGTGCCTCCCTCGACCTCGAAAATGCTGGGGTTTGCCTGGGGCGTCCGACTCCATTCGCGGAAAAGTGCGCCGTCAGGCCCGGCGAAAGAAATACATGGCGGATGAGCAAATTTTTCCCGCCCGACTCCCCCTGCCAGGTTCCGCGCTTCGTTAGAACCCGCACCGTGCGCGCATTTTGTCGAATGCTGTCCCGCCAGCCGCTGGCATCACACTTGCAAGCATAAGCACTGAATTCATGTCTCTTTGCGGCCGCGGCCGCGCGAAGGGGCTGAAAGCGGAGGGAATCATGAGAGCCTTTTTCCGGGATAGCACGCTCCTGGTCCTGTCGAAAGCCCTCGATGCGCTGTCGCTTCGCCATGAGGTGACAGCCAACAACATCGCGAACGTAAACACCCCCGGGTTCAAGGCGAAGAGCGTGCGGTTCGAGGATCAGCTCAAAGCCGCCATTTCCCGCGGGGACCCCGGCTCGTGCAGGCCGACAATCGAGGAGGATCCGCTTCAAGTCAGGCTCGATGGAGGCAGCGTGGATATCGATCTCGAGATGGCAAGGCTGGCTGAGACGCAAGTTGGTTATAGCGCCGTGTCCCGCCTGGTCTCCGAGAGGTTCAGCTTGCTCAAGTACGTCATCAGCGAAGGGAGAAGGTGACACGTGGGCATATTCTCGTCGTTTGAGACAAGCGCCACCGGTCTTGCCGCCGAGCGGCTGAGGATGGATGTAATTGCCAACAACATCGCGAACGTGAACACGACGCGAGCCGAGGACGGGCAGCCATACAGAAGACGCCAGGTGGTGTTCCAGGCCCTGCCGGCCCGGTCGGCCGGTGCGGGCGGCGACGATGGCCGTGGCAGCGGCGGTGGCGGTGCTGGCCTGGTCGGCCGCGCATGCTCCGGGGCCGCCGAGGGGCCTGGACGGGGCGTCGCCATTGTGGCCATAGTGGAGGACCCGTCCCCGCCGCGGATGGTGTACGACCCCGGCCACCCGGATGCCGATGCACGCGGCTACGTGGCAATGCCCAACGTGGACGCTGTGAGGGAACTCGTGGACATGATCTCGGCCACGAGGGCCTATGAGGCCAATGTGACCGCCCTGAACGCCGCGAAGACCATGGCCATGAGGGCTCTGGACATCGGCAGGGCCTAGCACGGGGGCGCACGACGCGAGGGCGAGCGCAAGCGTGAGGGCCAGCGCGAGTGCGCGTGAAGCGCCGGCTTTCCCCGGCGCGAAAGGAGGCGGGCTCCAGGAAGGAGCGGTGTCATGGACATCAAGATCGGCTCGACCCTGCAGAAGACCCTGGATGAGCTTGGCCGCAGACAGGCGGCGGGCGCAGAGGCCACCCTGGAAGACTTCAAGGAGATGCTGGACAACGCCATCGATACCGTGAGCGACCTTCAGCGGAATGCCGACCAGCTCACGCAGAAGCTGGCCACGGGCGAGCTCAAGGACCTCCACCAGGTCATGATCGCCGTCGAGGAGGTCAACGTCGCCCTGCAGCTTACGATGCAGATAAGGAACAAGATCGTTGAGGCTTACCAGGAAGTCATGAGGATGCAGGTGTAAGACATGGCAGCCATCGGGCAGGACATCGGGCGCAGGACGCGCTCGCTGTGGGACCAGATGACATCCAGCCAGAAGCTCATGGTCCTCCTGGCGATCGCCCTCGGAGTGGTCGCAATGGTGCTGCTTTTGAGCAGGGCTGGGAAGACCGAGATGGTGCCGCTTTACACCGGCCTTTCAGGGGGCGACGCGGCTGACATCGTGGCGAAGCTCCGGGAGATGCGCGTCCCCTACGAGCTTGCCGATGGCGGCGGGACCATCAGGGTGCCGCTTCCTGACGTGTACGAGACCCGGATGAACCTGGCCAGCCAGGGGCTGCCGAGCGGCGGCACGGTGGGGTTCGAGATATTCGACAAGACGAATTTCGGTGTCACGGAGTTCACCCAGAAGATGAACTACCGGCGGGCCCTCCAGGGCGAGCTTACCCGCACCATACTGCAACTCCGGGAGGTCGAGGAGGCGCGGGTGCACATAGCCATACCCGAGCCCGAGCTTTACACCGATGAGAAGAAACCGCCCACTGCGTCGGTCATGGTGAAGCTCCGGAGCAGTGCGACCCTGACGAAAGGGCAGGTGCAGGGGATCGTGAGGCTGGTGTCCTCGAGCGTGGAGGGCCTGAGCCCAGCCAACGTCACCGTGCTGGACGTTGACGGCAACATCCTCTATGCGGCGAACGATGACTCGGAGACGGGAGTGATTTCGTCCCTTTCGGTGAGCCAGCTCGAGGCGAAGAGGGTGTACGAGAAGGATCTCGAGAAAAGCGTGGAGAGCATGCTTGCGGAGGTCCTCGGCCAGCGCAAGGTCGTGGTGCGGGTGAACGCCGAGATCAACTTCGACCGCAGGGAGCAAAACAGCGAGGTTTTCCAGCCAATGCCCACCGGTCTTGGGGTGATCCGCGAGCAGACGAAGGTGCATGAGACGAGGTCAACGACGGTCGCGCCGCCGGCCGGGGTGCCCGGGACGGCGTCCAATGTGGACGTCGCGGGTACCGCGAGTTCCCCGGGCAGCGCCGGCAGTGCAGGCAGTGCGGGCGACGCAGCCGAGAGCGCCGGGTCGGCGCCCGGGGCCGCGGCTCCAGGCCCTATAGACGCCAGCGGCGCGGGGGCTACCGGAACGGGGGCCACCGCTGCGACTGGCGCCGCAGGGGGAACGAGCGCGACCACCGTAGCTCAAGCTCAGGCTGGCGGCGTCTACCGCACGGGAGGCGCCGCCGGCGAGGTGAGCGGCGAGGAGAGGTCCGAGGAGACCACGAGGTACGAGATATCGCGGCTCGTCGAGCGCACCGTGAAAGCCCCGGGCGAGGTAAGGAGGCTTTCGGTTGCCGCCATAGTGACCGCACCCATCAGCGACGCCCAGTTGCAGGCTATCAGGAGGTCCATCGGGGCGGCCGTGGGCATCGACCCCGGCAGGGGCGACTCCCTTATCGTGGAGGCCATGGAGTTCGGCGCGCCGCTTACCCAGGAGACTGAGGCCGGCCCTGCGGCCGGGGCAAATGTGCCGACTGGGCCCGTCAACCTTGGTGAAGTCCTGATGGCCAACATAGAGTACCTGCTCGCCGGGATAATCGGGCTCTTCCTCGTGGGCCTGGTGATCTCGGTGGTCCGCCAGAGAGGGCCTGCTCGCCCCGGGGTGATGCCTGCGTCAGTGCCTGTGGGCATGCCTGTGCCGGCCGAGGCGCCGGGGCCTGCAGCGCAGGTAGCGGCGGCGGGAGAGGAAAGTCGGGCCGAAAGGCGAGCCGGCCCGGGCCGGCCTGCGGAGGAGACCCCTGCCCGGCCTGCGCCCGCCGCTGAGGCGGCCGCGAGGGTGATATCCGGGTGGATGGAGGAAGACAAGAGGTGACGGGCCATGGCGCCAGCCACTGAGCTTACGGGCAAGAGAAAAGCTGCCATTGCACTCGTCGCTTTGGGGTCGGAGATATCGTCGGAGGTATTCAAGCACCTCGACGAGGCGAAGATCGAGCAGCTCACCCTGGAGATCGCGGGCCTTGGCAACGTGCCGTCCGAGGTTCGCAGGCAGGTGCTGGACGAGTTCTATAACAGGTACGAGGCCCAGGAGTTTGCCGCAGGCGGCATGGATTACGTGAGGCAGATCCTCGAGCGAGCGCTGGGCCCTCATCGCGCGGCGGGGATCATCGAGAAGATAACCGCGTCGCTGCAGGAGAAGCCGTTCAGCTTCGCAAGACAGGTGGACCCCGCGCAGCTCGTGAACTTCATCGAGAACGAGCACCCGCAGACCATCGCGCTCGTTCTGGCCTACCTCCGCCCGGAGCAGGCCGCTTTGGTGCTGTCGTCTCTCCCCGAGGACCTGCAGACCGAGGTGGCCATGCGCCTTGCGGAGATGGACAGGACCTCCCCGGAGGTCGTCGCCGAGGTGGAGAAGGTGCTCGAGAACAGGCTGAATTCGGTTGGCGGCCAGAGCTACAACTTCGCAGGCGGCACGAAGGCGCTGGTGGACGTGCTGAACCGGGTCGACCGGGCCACCGAGAAGACCATCCTGGAGGAGCTGGAGGAGCAGAACCCGGCGCTTGCCGAGGAGGTCAAGAACCTGATGTTCGTGTTCGAGGACATCATGCTCCTCGACGACCGCGCGATCCAGACCTTCCTCAAGGAGATCGATACGAAGGATCTCGCCCTCGCGCTCAAGGCCGCGAGCGAGGACGTCAAGAGGAGGATCTTCAGCAACATGTCGGAGCGGGCCGCCGAGATGCTGCGCGAGGACATGGAGTTCATCGGACCTGTGCGCCTGCGCGTGGTGGAGGAGGCGCAGCAGCGCATAGTCACGGTCATCCGCAGGCTCGAGGAGTCCGGCGACATCGTAATCGCCAGAGGGACGGAGGACGAGGTGCTTGTCTAGGGTCATCAAGGCGCAGGAGATACGCCGAAACCCGGCGCTCGTGGGAAACGAGGGGCTCGAAACGCTCCTTGACACCCTGGCGAGGTCCGCGCCTGCCACGCGCGACGCGGCGTGGGAGGCGGCTGGCGCGGCGGAGGGCGATCCCATCGCGCTTGCGCGCTCCCTCATCGAGCAGGCCGAGGAGGCCGCCAGGGCGAGGCTGGAGGAAGCCGAGCACGAGAGCGCCCGGGTGCTCAAGGAGGCCCACGACAGGGGCTACCAGGACGGGCGGGCGGAGGCTTCGGCGAAGGTTGTGGAGGAGGCAAAGCAGCTCCTGGAGCAACTGGAGAACCTGGCGCGGGGTGTGGCCCAGGCCACGGAGAGCGCGGTGAAGGCCGCGGAGGACACGGTGGCGCGCCTCGCCATCGAGGTCGCCGGGAAGATCCTGAGACACGAGGTGTCGTTGGACGGGTCCGTGGTGCTGCAGATGGTCCGCGAGTCCATCGAAAAGGCGAAGACCCAGGGTCCTGTCAGGATCAGGGTGAGCGCCTGGGACCTTGACCGGGTGAGGGACTTTCGCGACGAGATCCTCAAGATCGCCGACGATGTGACGTCCGTCGAGATCCTGGAAGACCCGAGGGTGGAGCCTGGCGGGTGCATCGTTGAGACTGACTTCGGGTCCGTGGACGCAAGGCTCGGCTCCCAACTTCGCGAGATCGGGAGGGCTTTCTTTGGTAACGGCGATGCCAATGCCGGTTGAGACCGAGACGCCATGCCTGCGCCATGACGGGCGCGCCGGCACGTGCGTGGACATATCTAGATTCTTCGGCGCCGTCAGGGCCTGCGACCCGCTCCGCGTGGGCGGCAGGGTGGTGCAGGTCATCGGGCTTGTGGTGGAGTCCATGGGCCCGCCGGCGCACGTCGGCGAGATATGCCGCATATACACGCGGAGCCAGAAGGCGCCCATCCAGGCGGAGGTCGTGGGGTTCCGGGAGGGGAAGACCCTCCTCATGGTGCTGGGCGACAGGAACGGCATCGAGCCTGGCAGCGAGGTGGTGGCGAGCGGTCACGAGGCCACGGCGCCGGTGGGCGAGGGGCTTCTCGGGCGCGTCATCGATGGGCTGGGGAGGCCGCTCGATGGCAAACCCCCCGTCCAGGTGGAGGGTGAGTACCCGCTTTTCAACGCTCCTCCCGGGCCGCTCGAGCGCGCGAGGATCTCGGATCCCCTCGCGCTGGGCGTGAGGGCGGTTGACGCGGCGATAACCTGCGGCAAGGGGCAGAGGCTCGGGATATTCGCGGGAAGCGGCATCGGCAAGAGCACGCTCCTCGGCATGTTCGCGAGGAACACCTCCGCCGACGTGAACGTCATAGCGCTGGTCGGCGAGCGGGGCCGCGAGGTCCGCGAGTTCATCGAGAAGGACCTGGGGCCTGAGGGCCTCAGGCGGTCGGTGGTGGTCGTGGCCACATCCGACCAGGCGAGCCTCGTTCGGCTCAAGGGCGCCTTCCTTGCCACGGCCGTCGCGGAGTATTTCCGTGATACCGGGCGGGATGTGTTGCTGATGATGGATTCGCTCACGCGCCTTGCCATGGCCCAACGCGAGGTGGGCCTCGCCATCGGCGAGCCGCCGACGACTCGGGGGTACACCCCGTCGGTGTTCTCCATGATGCCAAAGTTGCTGGAACGCGCGGGGAACTCGTCGCACGGCAGCATCACCGGCCTCTATGCGGTGCTGGTGGAGGCAGACGACATGAACGAGCCGGTGGCCGACGCGGCGCGGAGCATCCTCGACGGTCATATCGTGCTCGCGCGGGAGCTCGCCACCATGAACCACTATCCTGCGATAGATGTGCTCGCGAGCGTGAGCCGGGTGATGGTGGATGTTGTCGATGGACCGCACGTACGGGCCGCCGCGAAGCTGCGGGAGGCGCTCGGCATCTACAGGGAGGCGGCCGACCTCATAAACATCGGTGCCTACGTGCCCGGCAGCAACCCGAGGATAGACTGGGCGAGGACGATGATCGACGGCATAAACGCCTTCCTCAGGCAGGGGATCGACGAGAAGGCGGACTATGCCGGGACGGTGGCGAAGCTGCGAAGCATGTTCGGATGCTGATGTTTTGACGGCGCGGGCTGCCGTGGCCATGCGGGGTGCTGGCGGTGAAGAGGTTCAGGTTTCGCCTGCAGAAGCTGGTTGAAGTCAGGCGGCTGAAGGAGGACGCGCTGCGGCAGGAGCTTGCGCGGGCACAGGAGGCGCTCGAACGGGAGAGGGCCGTCCTCGGGAAGCTCGCCGGCGCGCGCGGGGCAACGCTGGAGGAGCTGCGGGCTAGCGTCGGGGGCCGCCTCGATGTGGAATGGATCGCCGCCTATCACCGTTACCTTGGTTTCCTGGCCCACCGCATCCGGGAGCAAGGGGCGGTCGTGGACCGCCTGGCCCGGGAAGAGGCAGCGAAGAGGGAGGCGCTCATTGCGGCCAGGCGCGCGCGGATGGTAGTCGAGAAGCTGAAGGAGCGGGCGTACGCACGGTACCGCGAAGAGATCGGCCGGATGGAGCAGGCGTTCCTCGATGAGGTGGGCACCATCAGATACGCAAGGAAAGGAGGTGATGACCTGAGTGGAAGCACTGTTTTCCGTGCGGTGCGACGGGGTTGAGACGAAGCCCGGCACCGTCGCAGGGGCAGGAGGAAGGGCGGGAGCAGGCGCAGGGGCCGCTGCCGCTGCCGCTGCCAGTGCCGGTGCCAGGTCGGGGGTGTGGCCGTTGGCCCCGGATGGCGGCCCGGACCAGATCCCTGCGGACTTCAGGTCGGAGCTTGCAGCAAGGCTTGCCTCCAGGGTAGAGAGCGACCTTGCGCCCGTGTCGCAGGGCCGCCCGGCGCATCCTGCGCAAGCAGCGCGGCCGGGGCGTGGTATCGCAGCGCTGGCCAGCTCCGATGCGGGCGCCGGTCCTGACCGGGGCGCCGACTCCGCTGCCATAGACGTGGGAGGCGACCGGCAGCGGCCGAGTGCGGTCAGCGGGAGACCTCGGCCCGCCGAGCCAGACCCCAGGGCTGCATCGGGAGTGAAAAACGCCCCATCTACGCCCGCGGAGGCGAAGGAGCCAGGGGATCTCGCGCCGGTGCGCGATGCAGCGCAGGCGGTGCTGCTTGCAGTGACGCCTCCCTGTCTTGTCCCGGTGGCTCAGACGGCAAGGCCCGCAAGTGCCGGCTCCGCACCACTATTAGAGACGGGTGAGGGTCGAGGAACCGCCATAGCGCCGTCCGCCGCAAGCCCGGATACCCAACCGCCTGCGCAGCGCGGGGTCAACCCCGCTCCCGCTGCGACGTCGCCAGGCGCGAGCGAGCCCGCCCTGGGGGAGGCCTGGAGCGCCATCACGGCGACCGAGGGGAAGAGCCCGGGGAGGCCACCAGAGCGCCCTGTGCAGGTTGGTGCAGGCATGGCTCGAGAATGGCCGGCGGCCGAGAACAGGGCGAAGGCGCCGCGGCACGCGGGCCACTTTGCCGAGAGACCGTCCGTTGACCCCGGCCCTCGACCGGCGGATGCGAGCGTTGCTTACGAGGCCCGTGTTGAAGTGGGGCAAGAACGGGGTGATGCGGGTATGGTACCCGTCATCCGGAGCGAGGCCATCGGCTACGCGGCTCCAGAGAAGCGCCGACAGGCCGGAATCGCCCCCGGGGAAGCGCGGGTCTCCGAGCTCCCGGAACCGCGCCTGGTGGACGGTGCACGCAGCACGGGCAACGAGAGAACAAGGGTATCCGAAGCGGCACGGGCTGAGAGGCTACCGGGGGAGCCTCGCAACCGCACCGGTCTCGAGCCGGGCGCGGGAGTTTCCGACAAGCCCCAGGCTCCCGGGGAACACGGGTGGGGCCGGGCCGTGACGATCGAGATTACGCCAGGGGACGAGACCCCGGTGCGGCTGGCGGAAGCCGGGCAAGAGAGCAGTCCCAGACCGTCTGGCAGCACGTCGACGGGCGCGGCAGGCCGGGGCCAGGGTTTTGCGCCTGCTTCAGCCGTGGGTGCGCGCAGTCGGGGCGCATCTCCAACTGTCGCGGACGGCGCGCCCGAGGGCGCGGAGGCGGCCCGGTGGTCACAAGCGGCCGGTAGGCCGGCGGAGAAGGCGGCCCCTGCAGCACCTGGAGAGGCGCAGCCTGCGGCTCAACGCGGCGTCGAAGATACTGTGGACTCCCCACCTGGCCTGCAGGAGGCGAGCGGTGCTGGCAGGCCTGCCTTTGAGGCTGCTGACGGGCCCATTGGACCGGCCTGGCCAGGCCTGGAGCGTCCGGCCATGCGCGGCGGAGAGCCGGGAACGCCTGTGCTCGAGACCGAGGGGACTACCCCCTCCGGGGCGCGCCCCGGGGATAGCAGACATCCACAGGATGCCCGAGCCGTGCCAGGGATGCCGCCCGGGGAGGACGAGGTTGCTCCGGTGGATGGCGCGAGCACAATGCAGGCCCGGGAGGTAGCGGTCGACAAGGAACTGATGGTTGCGGTCGGCGGGGAAGCCGAAGCCGAAGCCGGGCAGGAGCCGCCCGACGCCCAATCCGCGAACGCCAAGACCCTTGCCAGCCCTGCTTCACTTGGGGCGCCGGAGGAGGAACCGGGCGCCAGGATGCAGGCTGTAGAGGTCGTTCCACCGCTCGAGGCGCGGCCACAGCCTACCGGGGAGGGTGCGCGCGGCCAGGTGGCAGATGCCTCTGAGGATGCGACCACGCACAGAAACGGGTCTCCCGGTTCCGCGGCGGCCGGCGCCGTAGCGCCGGAACGAGAGCCTTCACGAGACCTGGCGGCGCGCGTCGATGAGGGAAGGGTGCGAGGTGTTCAAGCATCTGCACCGAGGGCATCCGGGGCGCCTGAGCCCGGGCGCGGCGAAAGATCGGCCGCGGCAACTGCCGAGCGCGGGGGAGAGCGCCGCGACGGCGAACCTGTGTCAGGCAAGCCCCTCATGGCGGCAGCGATGCCCGACGCTCAAGATGTGAGGGCGGAGATGCGGCCGCGAGAGGTCTCAGGTGGCGACAGGGCGCAACAGGCACCGGTCACCGCGCGGAGCGTCATCGACCAGATAGTGCAGCGGGCCGAGCTCCGCCTCGCAAGGTCCGAGGCGGAGATGGTCATCGATCTCAAGCCCGGTGTCCTTGGCAAGGTGCACCTGCGGATAACCGCCGAGCCAGGGCGGGTCGTGGCCGAGATCAGGGCCGAGAGCGCCGTGACGAGGCAACTCATCGAATCCGGGCTTCCGGACCTCAGGACAGCCCTTGCCCGTAAGGGGCTTGATCTCGGCACCATTGCCGTCTCCGGGGATCTCGGGTCCGGAGTCGCGTGGAACGGCGCACGGTCCAGGTGGTTCCAGGGGGACAACGGGCCGGGAGGGGCGAGAGCCTCACCAGGCGGCGCCGGCATGAACGGGGTTCATGTCGCAGGCTCGCTCATTGCGGCGCGACCGCACATGGGACGCACGCACCTTGTGGACTGCATGGCATAGCGGGTATTGCCCCTGGTGGTCGCCGGAAGCGCGAGCGCCGCGAGGCGCAAGGGCTGCACAGGCAAGACCTCGATAACCGACGAAAGGAGGGATGTGAGGTGAATGTCAGAGAAGTATCGGCGGCACGGGTCTACGATCCACGAAAGGAAAAGCCCCCGGAGGAGAGCAGCCGCACCGAGCTGGGCAAAGACGCCTTCCTGAAGCTGCTCCTCACCGAGCTTCGTTACCAGGACGCCTTCAAGCCGGTGAACGACAAGGAGATGATCGCCCAGATGGCCCAGTTCTCCACGCTGGAGCAGATGCAGAACTTGAGCCTCGCCATGGAGGGCCTGGCGAAGATGCAGCACGCATCGCAGGCCGCCGCGCTTATCGGCAAGAAGGTCACTGCGACCGTGGGGGACGACACCATTACCGGCACGGTCTCCGGCGTGAAGTTCGAGGATGGCGTGGCTTACCTTGTCGTGGATGGGAAAGAGGTCCTCGTGACCGATGTGACGGAGATATCGCAAGTGCGAGAGACGTCGTAGCGAGGAGTGGTCGTCTTGGTTGAAAGGATACCGCCCGAGTTCCAGGTGCCGGCCGGGGGCTCCGCGCCCGCCGGACGAATCGAGAAGGCCCGAAGCGAAGCTCGGCGCATCTCCGGGATGGCGACGGCCCCGTCCTTCGGGGAAGTCCTCCGAAAGGAGATCGAGGGCGAGAGCGTGAGATTCTCCGGCCACGCCCAGATGCGCATGAGGACCAGGAACATCTCGCTATCAGAGGGCGACATGGCGAAGCTGGCCCAGGCGGTCGACAGGGCATCCGCGAAGGGCGCGAGGGAGTCGCTCATCCTCATGGATAACCTCGCCCTCGTGGTGAGCATAAGGAACCGCACCGTCATCACGGCGGTGGACGGCGAGCGCATCAAGGAGAACGTGTTCACCAATATCGATAGCGCGGTGATAGTGTGACGAGACCGCGCCATGGGGCTGGACCTCTTCCGAGGGGGCCCCGGGCCGCCGGCGACATCGGCGGCCGCAAGTGGAAGGAGGTCATGTAAGTCAATGTTACGGTCAATGTTTGCCGGAGTGTCCGGCTCGAGAGCGCACCAGGTCTGGATGGACGTCATCGGCGACAACATCGCCAACATCAACACGCCCGGCTACAAGGCCGGCAGGGTGACGTTCCACGAGCTTCTGGTGCAGACGATCCGCGGCGGCGGCGCCCCGGTGAAGGATGGAAGGGGAGGCATCAACCCGATGCAGGTAGGCCTCGGGACAAGCCTGAGGAGCATAGATACCTGGCACACCCAGGGCAACATCCAGGTGACGGAGGTCCCGAGCGACCTCGCCATAGACGGGATCGGGTTCTTCCTGCTGAGCGACGGGCTCAAGACCTACTTTACCCGCGACGGCAGCTTCCAGATCGGCGCCGACGGCGTGCTCGCGAGCCCCGCGACGGGCTACAGGGTGCAGGGAAAGGCGGTCGACCCGGCCACCGGCCAGATCGATAGCACCCAGCCGCCCGCCGACATCAAGATCCTCATAGGGCAGGTCATGGAGGCCGCGGCCACCAGGAATGCCATCTTGCGGGGGAACCTCGATTCCCAGGCGGAAGCGGGGGATACGTTCAGCGGGCTTCTGCAAGTGTACGACTCTCTTGGTCTGTTGCATAAGCTGCCGATCACCTTTACAAAGACGGCGACAGAGCTCACGTGGGAATGGAAGATTGTCGATCCGCTTGTACTCGAGGAGGATCCTCCTGGCTCAGGCAACTGGGTGCCAAAGGAAGTAGGATCAGGGACTCTCGTATTTACACCGAATGGCAAGTATGACTACGATAACAATGACCCCGCGGCTCAGACCTTTACAATCCCGTCCATCAATGGCTCGGCAGAGCAGACCGTGCGACTGGACCTCGAGAGCCTGACCCAGTACGCGGAGCCGTCGTCGGTGTCCATGAGCTTCCAGGACGGCTTCCAGGCCGGGACCCTCGAGACGTTCGCGGTCGATGCGGACGGGGTGATCACCGGTATCTACTCCAACGGCCAGTATCGCACGCTGGCCCAGGTGGTACTCGCAAACTTCTCGAACCCCGGCGGCCTCCTGCGCATGGGTGGCGGGATGTACCAGGTTTCGCCCAACTCAGGAGCCCCGATAATCGGCGAGCCGATGAAGGACGGCAAGGGCAAGATCATCGGCGGCGCCATAGAGATGTCCAACGTGGACCTTGCCAAGCAGTTCACTGATATGATCATCTCGCAGCGCGGGTTCCAGGCGAACTCGCGGGTGATCACCACAGCCGACGAGATGCTGCAGGATCTCCTGAGCCTGAAGCGTTAACACTGGTATGGGCGGGGCCCGCTCGGCCTGGTGAACGGGCCCCGCTCATTCAAGGAAAGGCGGCGCTCGCGATGATCAGAGTGCACCGGCTTGACGGCTCAGAACTGGTGGTCAACGCGGACCTGATAGAGACCGTCGAGGCGACGCCCGACACCATCATCACGCTCACCACCGGTAGGAAACTCGTCGTCAAGGACCCAGTGAGCGAGGTGGTGGCCGCCGTGGTGAGCTATAAGAGGGCAATCGCGCTCGGGCCGCGCTGCCCTGCGGAGGCGTGACATGGACCTGACCACTCTTCTCGGAATCGTTATCGGGGTCACTCTTGTTGGCACGGCCATCCAGCTCGGAGGGTCGGTGCGCAGCTTCATAGACATACCGTCAGTGATGATCACGATCGGGGGCACCATAGCTTCCACGCTGATCAGCTTTCGCGTGGACGACATCAGGAATGTGCTCCGCGTGACGAGGATCGCCTTCACGCGCCGACCCCCGCAGCTCGCGTCCACCATCACGCAGATTATATCCCTGGCTGAGCTTGCGCGGCGCGAGGGGCTGCTCGCGCTCGACAATAGTCTCGACAAGGTCAAGGACGACTTTCTCAGGCACGGCCTGCAGCTTGTGGTCGATGGCGTCGATGCCACGGTAATTCGGGAGATCCTCGAAACAGATCTCGAGGCCATCGAGGACCGTCACAAGATGGGAAGGAAGCTGTTCGACCAGATGGCGCTCTTCTCGCCGGCGTTCGGGATGATCGGCACCTTGATCGGGCTCATTCAGATGCTGCGGAATATAAACAACCCGAGCGCCATCGGGCCCGGCATGGCGGTGGCCCTCGTCACCACATTCTACGGAGCGCTTCTTGCATATCTCGTGTTCATCCCGATCTCCGGCAAGCTTGCGGTGCGAGCGTCCGAGGAGGCCCTGGAGAAGGAGATCCTCATTGAAGGCGTCCTTGCGATTCAATCCGGAGACAACCCGAGGATTGTCGAGGAGAAGCTCAGGGCGTTTCTTCCACCCTCCGTGCGCACGAGGGTGGCTTATAAGAAGGGAGCGGGGGCGGCCGGGGCCGCGTCCGCCACGACCGCTGCAACTGCGAAGGAAACGGCTGGTGCCAGGACATGAGACGAAGGAGACGAGACGACGACCCGTCCGGGTCCGCGTCGTGGATAACGTCATACGCCGATATGACTCAGCTATTGCTGACATTCTTCGTGCTCCTGTTCGCGTTCTCGTCCGTAGACGCGATCAAGTTCCGGCAGGCGGTCATATCGCTTCAAGGGGCTCTTGGCGTCCTCACCGGCGGGCCTCAGCTTCTAAACCCGGGTGAGATGCCGGTGCCGAAGCCTCCGACCGACTTTCGGCCGTCGGGCAAGTCCGAGATGGAGCTCGAGGGGGTCATGCAGGAGTTTTCGTCCTTCCTGAAGGACCAGGCGCTCGCAAGCGACGTCCACCTCGAGATGACGGAGCGGGGCCTTGTGGTGAGCTTCATGGACAAGGTCCTCTTCGATCTCGGCCAGTCAGACCTGCGCCCCGAGGCACGCCGGGTGCTCTCGGAGGTGGCTGTCATCCTCGGAGAGATCCCGAACGACATCAGGATCGAGGGGCACACGTGCGACCTGCCCATACGAACGCCCAAGTTCCCCTCGAACTGGGAGCTATCGACGTCGAGGGCGTGCACCGTGCTGAGATACTTCATCGAGACCGCACGCCTCGCCCCGGACAGGTTCACCGCCATGGGCTACGGTGAATACAGGCCGAAGGTCCCCAACACGACCGAGGTGAACCGGGCCCTCAACCGCAGGGTGGACGTGGTCATCTTGAAGGAAAAGGAGAAGCTGATGCTTCCGGGCGAGGCCAGCGAAGAATAGGAGGATCAGCTTGCCAACAGGAATCTCGCGATATCAACGAGCAGGGACCACTTCAACGACACCGGGCGGCGCGGCCGGCCGCAAGCCTCCGGCTGCGGCAGGCAAGGTTGACGCGGGGAGGGCCGCCCCCGGGGTGGCGATGCCCGGGGTGGCGCCCGGGGCGACGCCCGGAACGGCGGCAGCGGGCCAGGAGCGACCCTCGCCTTCTGTTTCTGGAAGAGAAGGCTGGGAGGTGCCCGAGCGGCCTCGGACCGTCATGTCGGCCGGGGACCTCCGCGACATGCAGAAGCAGCAGGGCGGGGCGGCGAGGCGCAGGCGCAGGGTGCCGCCGATGCTGCTTGTCGCATGCCTGGCTTTTTGTCTTGTGGTGGGTGGCGGGGCGGTGCTTTACACCCGGAGCCTGTCGGGCCGGAACGGGGATCATGCCGGCGGCGCGGGCGTGCAGAAGCCGCTGGCGAAGCCTGGCCCCATCTACTCGTTTGAGCCTTTCATCGTCAACGTGGCCGGCACCGACGGCAAGCGCTACCTCAAGGTGACCATCAGCGCCGAGTGCGTTAACAGGAAGGCCAGCGGTGACATCGCCACCGCAGAGTACAGGGTCAGGGACGCCATTCTCCAGGTGCTGTCAGCACAGGGCCTGGAGGACCTCTCCGATGTGTCGAAGCGGGACATGATCCGACGCCAGGTGGCGGACGCCATCGAGCGGGCGGTCGCCCCCGGAGGGAAGGGACCGGCTCGCGTGAAGGGTGTTTACTTCCTCGAATTCGTCATTCAGTGACGTGGAGGCGGGACCTTGGACGAGATCCTTTCGCAGGAAGAGATAAACGCGCTCCTGTCGTCGTTCGCAAAGCAGGAAGAGCAGCGCGCCGCAAAGGGCCAGAGCCAAGAGGCGAAGCAGGTAAGGCCGTACGATTTCCGTCGGCCCGACAAGCTCTCGAAGGACCAGCTTCGCACCATCGAGATGATCCACGAAACATTCGCCAGGTCCCTCTCGACGTGGATGTCCTCGTACCTGAGGATGCCGGTGAGAGCGACGCTGGCATCGTGCGGGCAGCTCTCTTTCGACGAGTTCTCGTCATCCCTGCCGGCACCGAGTGCAATCGCGGTCTTCAACATGAGTCCGCCTGACGGTGAGGCCATCCTGGCGCTGGACCCGCCTCTTGCCTTCGCCATGCTCGACAGGGTGCTGGGGGGTCCAGGGCAGGCCAGGGGGAAACCCCGCGAGCTTACCGACATCGAACAGCAGCTCATGCGGGACCTCGTGGCGAAGGTGCTGGAGATACTGGCGCACGCCTGGGCCGATGTGGCGGCCTTCTCGGCGCGCCTCGTGAACATGGTCGCAGGCCCCCAGTTTGCACAGATCACGGCCGAGACCGAAACGGTTGGGGCCGTATCGCTCCAGGTTACGTTCGGCGAGGCCGCAGGCAACGCAAGTTTCTGCTTCCCGTATCCCCTCCTGCAGCCTGTGCTGCCGAGGCTCGCCGCCACGCGGTGGTTCAAAAGGCAGGCCGGGCGGGCGGGCGATGCCGGGCCGACCGAGGCCATCAGGCATCGCATCTCCGCCGTAAAGGTGCCTGTCAGCGTGGAACTCGGGCAGGCCAGCGTCATGGTGGGCGACTTTCTCGACCTTGCGCCGGGGGACATCATCAGGCTCGAGTCGATGCGCGGGGAGGACCTCGTGGTGCGCGTCGGGGGCGGGCCGAAGTTCCTTGGGCGGCCCGGGGTGATCGGGAAGAGGCTTGCGTTTCAGGTGTCGCGCGTGTTGCACGACAGGGGAGGGATGTTGTGATGACTGATGAGCCACTTTCGCCGGGCATGGGAACGGCGGCCGAGCCAGGTGGAGGAGACCTGCCTGGAGATGATGCTGGGCCTGCCCTGGCCGCCGAGGAATCCAGGCGCAGCCTCGAGAGGGCCTTTGAGAAGGCGGAGTTCGCGCCGTTCGGGGAGAAGCCCCGCCAGGGCGGACACAGCAACATCGACCTCTTGCTTGACGTGCCCCTGCCCATCACGGTGGAGCTCGGGCGGACGGACATGACCATCCGCGACATCCTCGACCTGGGCCCGGGCTCCGTTGTGGAGCTGAACAGGGTGGCCGGCGAGCCGGTGGACATCCTCGTCAACGGCAAGCTCGTGGCCAGGGGGGAAGTGGTGGTCATCGACGAGAACTTCGGTGTTCGCGTGGTGGACATAGTGACCCCGGCCGAGAGGCTCGGCGGCGCGAAGGGCTAAAAAGGGGATGGTGGGCGTGGTGGACCCGGTCGTGACGGGCATCCGGCTCGTGGTGGGCCTTGCCATAGTTGTTGTTCTGATATACCTCACGGGAATGGCCCTCCGGGCGCTGCAGCGCAGGAGAACTGGTACGCGCGCCAGGCCCGCCATCGAGCTGCGCGAATCTCTCACGCTTGGCCCAGGCAGGGCGCTGCACCTCGTGCGAGTGGCGGACAGGTTCGTTGTGGTGGGAGCCACGAGCACGCACATCACCATGCTTGCAGAGGTCGACGCGGGGTCCGTGGAGGGCACGGAGCACGAGGAGGAGCCCCTCCAGGCGGCGCCGGAGGAAAGGCGGAGGTTCGACGAGATCCTGGACGCGTACACGCGCAGGTTCGAGGATGACAGGCCCCGGGGAGAGGACACGGATGAGGACGGCCAGGTGTAACGGGTGTAAAAGGAGAAGGGACCGGAGGATCGCGGCCATGGCGGCGGGCCTGATGGTGGCGGTGCTGGTGGCCTTCTGGCTACCGTGCGCGCCGGTCGGCGGAGATGTGGCACACGCTCAGGCGCCCGCCCGGGTCCAGGCTCCGGCGGCCCCTGGCGGCGCGGGGGTGTTGCCTCTCCCGAGGATCGACATCGGGGTGGAGCCCGCCAGAAGCCCGCAGGACGTCTCGACGTCCCTGCAGATCCTGGCGCTGCTCACCGTGCTGACCCTTGCGCCGGCGATACTCATCATGCTCACTTCGTTCACGAGGATCGTGATAGTGCTCTCGTTCGTCCGGAGCGCCCTCGGCTCCCAGCAGGTGCCCCCGAACCAGGTGCTCATCGGCCTTGCACTTTTTCTTACGTTCTTCGTGATGGCGCCGGCCCTGGGCACAGCGAACGAACAGGCCTTGCAGCCGTACCTGCGCGGCGAGATCTCGCAGCAGGCGGCGCTCGACGAGGCGGCCGTCCCGTTCCGGGAGTTCATGTTGAAGCAAACGCGTGAAAGCGACCTTGCCCTCTTCACCGCGCTTGCGAAGGCGAAGAGGCCCGCAAATCCAAAAGAGGTGCCGATGCTCGTGCTCATTCCGGCGTTCGCCATCAGCGAGCTCAAGACGGCGTTCGAGATCGGGTTCGTGATCTACGTGCCGTTTCTCGTCATCGACATGGTCGTGGCGAGCGTGCTCATGTCCATGGGCATGCTGATGCTGCCGCCGGTGATGATCTCACTGCCTTTCAAGTTGCTGCTATTCGTGATGGTGGACGGGTGGAACCTTGTCATCGGATCGCTTCTTCAAAGTTTCCACTGATGGCTTCGGTGCGAGGTGAGCGGGAGTGACGGAAGCGGTTGTAGCAGGCATCGGACAGCGCGCCATATTCGTGACACTGGAGCTTGCCGCCCCGGTGCTCGTGTTCGCGCTGGTGGCAGGCCTCGTCGTCAGCGTGCTCCAGGCTATGACGCAGGTCCAGGAGATGACCCTCGTGCTTGTGCCCAAGATCCTGGCGGTCATCCTGGCGCTCGTGCTATTCGGTCCGTGGATGGGCCGGACGCTCGTGGAGTTTGCGCGAGACCTGTTCTCGAGCCTTCCGAACTACGTGCTGTAGGGGGCGGACGTTCTGGTGGGTTTTGTCGACGCGGCGCTTACAAACGTGCAGACCTACCTCCTGGTGCTCGCGAGGATAGGCGGCATGTTCGGGTTCGCCCCGGTGTTCGGGAGCCACAACGTGCCGCTCCAGGTGAAGGCCGGCATATCCATGGTGCTCGCGCTGGTGGTCTTCCCGCTGGTGCAGGCGCCCGCGGGGGGGTACCCGGGTGAGGTCGTCCCCTACGCCGTGTGCGTGGGGCGCGAGATCCTGGTCGGCGTCATCATTGGTTACGTGGCCGCGCTCTTCCTGGTGGCGGTGCAGCTTGCAGGGCAGCTTGTGGACATCCAGATCGGGTTCGGCCTTGTGAACGTGGTGGACCCGGTGGCCAACAGGCAGGTGACGGTCATAGGCCAGTTCCAGTACCTCCTGGCCATGCTGCTGTTCCTCGTGTTCAACGGCCACCACATGGTGCTGCTGGGCCTCGTGGAGAGCTACGGGGTGGTGCCCATCTCGGGGTTCACCCTCGCCGGAAAGCTCCAGGCCGGGGTGGTGAGGCTGTTCTGCAACACCGTGGTCGTCGCGTTCAAGATCGCGGCGCCGGTCACGTGCACCCTCCTCCTCGCGGACGTGATCATGGCGGTACTCGCCAGGACGGTGCCGCAGATGAACATCTTCATAGTGGGTTTCCCCCTGAAGATCGGGGTGGGCCTGCTGACCCTCGTGATAGCGCTTCCGCTGTTCGTGCTCATTCTCCGGGGAACGTTCAGCGGGCTTGAACGGGACATCCTTGCCGTGTTCGGGGGTGTGAGGTAACCGGTGCCGCGCGACGACCGCACAGAGGCAGCAACACCGAAACGACGCCAGGAAGCGCGTAGACGTGGGCAAGTCGTAAGGAGCATGGAGGTGAACTCCGCCACGATCCTCCTTGCGACGCTCTGGGCCCTTGGCGTGTTGGGCGGGCTGATGTACACCGGCCTCGGACATTTCATGAGAAGCCTCCTTGGCGGCGCGCTGGCCCACCCGGACCTTTCATCCCAGGGGCTGCAGGTGCTCGGGATGAACGTTCTTCTGGTGGTCGGGAGGGCCGCAGGGCCGGTCATCGCCACCAGCTTCGTCGCGGGGCTTGTCACGAACCTCGCCCAGGTGGGGCTGGTGCTCTCCGCTGAGCCGCTCGCTCCACGTCTATCGAGGATCGATCCTGCGGCGGGGATGGCGAGGCTCTTCTCGGGACGGGCGTTCGCGGAGCTCCTCAAGTCGTGTGCCAAGGTCATTATCATCGGATACTACGGCTACGTAACGCTGCGACAGGACTACCCGCTGCTCGTTGCGACCGGCGCCATGGAGCCGGGGCAGATCCTTGCCACCGTCGGGAGCCTCGCGCTGCGGCTGGGGTTTCGCGTGGGCATAGCCCTGGCGGTGCTGGCAGCCCTGGATTACGCGTACCAGAGGTGGGAGTTCGAGAAGAGCATCAGGATGACGAAGCAGGAGGTAAAGGAGGAACTGCGGCAGACCGAAGGGGACCCGCTGCTCCGTGCGAGGATCCGCGCGAGGCAGCGGCAGATAGCCATGCACAGGATGATGGAGGATGTGCCGAAGGCCGACGTTGTGGTGACCAACCCAGTGCACCTCGCCGTGGCACTGAAGTACGACCCCGCCACGATGAAGGCGCCGAAGGTCGTGGCCAAGGGCGCAAGGCTCCTCGCCCAGAGGATCCGGGAGCTGGCAGCTCGGCACAACATCCCCATCGTCGAGAACAAGCCCCTCGCCCAGGCGCTGTACAAGGCGGCAGACGTGGGCCGCGAGATCCCCGCGCACCTCTACAAGGCGGTCGCTGAGATTCTCGCGTACGTCTATTACCTCGACAGAAGAGCCGGGCGTGGCAGCAAGTGGAGGTGACGAGCGTAAGTGGCGGTAGGCAGGGTTCAGGGCGTGAGCATGGAGAGGCTGTCAAAGCACAGCGACGTGCTGGTGGCCGTGGCGGTCGTCGTCATCCTCGTGATGATGATCGTCCCGCTGCCGACGTTCGTTCTTGACTTGCTGCTCACGTTCAACATCACATTCTCGCTGGTCGTGCTCCTGGTCACCATGTACACCAGCGACGCGCTGGACTTCTCGTCGTTTCCATCACTGCTCCTGGTTGCCACGCTGTTTCGCCTCGCGCTCAACGTATCGTCAACCAGGCTCATCCTGCTTCACGGGTACGCCGGGAAGGTCATCGCGGCCTTCGGCAACTACGTCGTCGGCGGCAACTACGTCGTCGGCATGGTCGTCTTCATAATCCTCGTGGTGATCCAGTTCGTCGTCATCACGAACGGCGCGGGGCGTGTGGCCGAGGTGGCGGCCAGGTTCACGCTGGATGCCATGCCCGGCAAGCAGATGTCAATCGAGGCCGACCTGAACGCCGGCCTCATCGACGAGGAGCAGGCCGTCAGGCAGCGCGAGAACCTGCGCCGCGAGGCGGACTTCTACGGAGCCATGGACGGGGCGAGCAAGTTCGT
>DKEX01000027.1:0-12670 GCA_002452295.1 Firmicutes bacterium UBA6811
GAAGGAGAGGTCGGGTGGCAGGTTTCTGGCCACGTGATGGCGAAGGGTGCCCAGATTCTTGGCACCTGCGCGCCCAGCCTGGCCAGTTTGTTGGCATCCCATCGCACCGGCGGGTGAGCCTACAGGTGAGATGCCCAGTTTCCTGCCAGGCTGAGCGGGACAATGCCAAGATTTTAGCCATGTCTGGCGACCGGCCTGGTCATTTCCTTGGCATCGGGTGTCGCCTTCAGAACAGAATGGCGACTTTCTGGGCAGGCTGCTCGCGAGGATGCCAAATTTCCTGCCACCGGTAGGCCCATCACGGTCACGGCGCGGCCGCCCCATCGCGCCTGTGGGTAAGGGTGGCCGCCCTCTTACCCGCGACCGCGCAGGGGCGGCCAGTTGTCGGGCAGGGGCTACGCAGTGGTAAGCCATTTGGGGCTCCCTCGACCATCGCGCCAAGTGTAGGTTCGCAAGTCCGCACCGGTTTTCCAGCGGCTTTCAGGTTGCCCGCGCTTGCGCGACGGGGTGACAAGATTTCGCCATCTGCCTGAGGGTGAAATCTTGTCAAGGCGCCCCGCTTGGGGCGCCGTCCCCGGAGCGCATCACCGGCAACCGCGAGTACATCACCGGCAACCGCGAGTAGCCCAGACCCTGGAAAAGTGGCAGCGATTTGTGACAGTGCGCTTAGAACGTCTGTCTCACAAGGAAGATGTCAAACTCCTGGATGCCGAACTCAAGCGCCTCCTCATGGGTGGGCATGAAGATGTCGATGCGGTTTCCCTGTATGGCGCCGCCGGTGTCCTCGGCCCTGTACACCCCGAGACCGTCGACATAGACCCAGCTACCTATGGGGATGACCCGTGGGTCAACAGCGATAGTGCGTTCAGGCATCGCCGGCACGCCCGAGCTCGTGATGCCGAAGGCCGGGTGGTCGCTGGCCTTGCCCGTGCATATCGGGCAGTTGTCGTACGCCGTTGCTGTGACCCGGATCTTCCCTGTGACGTGTATGGGCATAACTGCGGCATCCGCCCCGTCAGGGTCAGGTGAGGAGGCAGTGTGCGCCAGTGGCGCCCCCCGGATGTGGGGCCCCGACGTCCACATGAAGCGACTTGCCTCGGCGCTTCTGGTGGAATCGGGCGCCTCCATTTGGGCGAGGGAGCATGGTGCTTCAACGCACATACGGGAAACCTGGGCCTGTGCCATGGCCTGTGCCAGCCCCTGTGCGCGAGGCTGTGCCTGTGCCTGTGCCTGTACCTGAGTTTGTGGCTGCGCCTCAGCCTGGCCCTTAGCCGGGGCCTGAGCGGGGTCGTACGCAGGCAGAAGAGGCCCACCGGTTCAAAGCGCAAACGAGACCGTCCAGGCAAGAGCACCTGAGATGATGTGCCTGAATATCGACATGGTGCTTGGGAGCAGGCGCCTCGCCCCACAGGAGTTGCGTGCTCCGGGGACCATCGGGCCTGCCGATCTTCCTACACCCCCCTACATTTTGTCTCCTGATTCCACGGATGATTCTGGAGATTGGCGATCCAGAAGCTGTGACTCCTCAAGCCTCACGCCTCAAGCCTCTCGTTACTCGCCGCGCAATGCGCTCAAATCGCCGCGACCCTCGCGGCCCCTGTCGCCGAGGCGCCGGCGGTTGTGCGGTCTGGCTACCGGATCACCGGGCTCCGCATCGGCAACTCTTGATGCATCTCGGGCTATTGCGGGCTGATGCCTGAAGACCCCCCGAGGCTCAAGTCGCCTCACCGATATGTTTTCCGCAAGGCCGCGGGGTGACCCTGGGAACTCGCTGAAGGACTTCCTGCAAACCTATGCGAAGCTCCTTCTTGTGCATTGCACGATTATTTGCTCGATTGTTTGAAGGATATGGGCCGTGCAGAGAGAAGTACACAGGCGGTGCCCAAATATCGGCGCCACAGGCGCGAGTCTACGGGTGCCTGCGCAAGTCCGGGCGGGGGCATCGGTGCCTGCACGGCGGTGCCCCGCGAACGGCGGGAAGTGGTGTCGTCAACCATCGTTGGCTGAAGCCGACGGCTTGCGTCTGACTGGTCGCGTTCGCGAATCGGCACGATAGGCCGATTGACAGCGGCCCGCCAGCGACAGAGATACCACCCCTAGCAAGACGGTAGGCAGCGCGCTCGTTTCTCTCCTGCACCGGCGGGTGCCGGCAAACCGTTATCCTGCAAGCAGGTGCCTTGCTCGCGGTCGGGACCGTCCAAGGGAAGTGTACCGCGCTTCACGAAAGGGGGCAAGCCGCATTCCTCTGACGCCTGAAGGCGGCAGTCTCCTGCGGCGATTTCGATGGACTCGAGAAAAGCCATCAACCACGGGGTAGACGAAGGCAACTCCAGGGAACTCCTGGAGAACCTCCGCGTCATCCTCGACTCTATCGACGAAGGGATCCACGTGGTTGACAGGAACGGCGTAACCGTCCTCTATAATAGGGTGGCCGCCGAGCTCGACAACCTCAAGGAGGAGGAGGTCGTCGGCAAGCACATCCTTGACGTCTTCCCGTCGCTGTCCCGCGAAACCAGCACATTGCTGCAGGTCCTTCGCACCGGGCACTCCGTATGTAGCAGGGAGCAGACATTCACGACCTACAAGGGGGACGAGATAACCACGCTCAACTCCACGCTGCCGGTGAAGGTTGACGGCAAGCTGGTGGGGGCGGTCGAAGTCTCCCGCAACATCACGCTCATGCGGGAGATGGCCCACCGGATAGTCGACCTGCAGGTCGAGCTTTTCGGACGCCGCGAAGGACGGCGCGAGAGCGAGTCCGAGGGCGCGCACTACACCTTCCGGGACATCATCGGGGAGAGCGAGTGCATCCTCGATCTCAAGCGCAGGGCGGCAAGGGCCGCCGGAAGCTCGTCGTCGGTGCTGGTGCATGGCGAGACCGGCACCGGCAAGGAGCTTTTCGTGCAGGCCATACACAACGCAAGCCCGCGGGCACGCGGCCCGTTCGTCGCCCAGAACTGTGCGGCGTTTCCAGAGGGCCTCCTGGAAGGGATCCTGTTCGGGACCACGAAGGGAAGCTTCACGGGTGCCCAGGACAGGCCAGGCCTGTTTGAACTTGCCGACGGTGGCAGTATCTTCCTCGACGAGATCGATTCGATGCCTGCAAGCCTGCAGGCCAAGCTGCTCAGGGTGCTATCGGAGATGTGCGTCCGGCGGGTGGGCGACACGAAGGTCCACAGGGTGGACGTGCGCGTGATGGCCGCCATGTCGAGGCCCCCGCTGAAGGCGGTCGCCCAGGGCATGCTCCGCGAGGACCTGTACTACCGTCTGAACGTCATCTCCCTCGGCATACCGCCGCTCCGCGAGCGGCGCGAGGACATCCCGCTCCTCACGGCGCACTTCATCGCCAGGTTCAACTCACAGCTCATGATGAGCGTGAAGGGCGCCTCAGACGACGTCGCACGCCTCTTCGCCCGCTACGACTGGCCCGGGAACGTGCGTGAGCTGGAGCACGCCCTCGAGGGCGCCATGCACCTTCTGGATGGTGACATCATCATGCTCGAGCACCTTCCCGACAATCTCAGGCACCTCGCCAGGCAGAAGGAAGGCCGACCTGATGCGAGCCTGCCTCTCCAGGGGCCTGCGCCGCAGGCCGCCATCGAGTTCCAGGGCGACTTCCGGACGGCTGTCGCAGATATCGAGAGCGCCCTCGTCAGGAAGGCGCTCGCCGACTCGGGCGGCAACATCTCCGGGGCCGCCCGCGCCCTCGGAATACCGCGCCAGACCCTGCAGTACCGCCTCAAGAAGCTGGGAATCGACACGAAGGCCGCCCAGCCCGGCTAGAAGTCAGCGACACCGGCCGACAGCCCGGTCCCGCCGCGCCCCGCCCCGCTCCGTCGCAGCACCGGCGCGCGAGCATCTGATAGCGATTTCCTTCACTCTGGGTATGCGGTAAACACGTGGCACCTCTGGGAAACAGGGGCACCAGAGCGTCAGTATGCGCCCATTTTGGCACGGCCATAATACCTGTAGAACGTGCAGGAACGGCGGATACCTGGCGGGAGGTGCCCGTTTTGAAGGGATACCTGGATCTCGTCATACATGACGGCAACCGTCCACTCGTGGAAGCGCTGGAGGCATCGATCGTGTCGCTCCTTGCAGGCCGGCCCCTTCACGTCCACGTTGAGGGGCTTCGCGGCACGGGCAAGACTACGATAATCCGGGCGATGAAGGACGTCCTCCCCCGTATCCAGAGGATCAGAGGCTGCCCGTACAACTGCGACCCGGCTCGACCTCATTGCCCGACCCACCGGCACCTTCCGCCGGACGCCATTGCATCCCTGGGCACGGAGGAGATCCCCGTGCCGTTCCTGGAGATATCGCATGCCGCCAAGATCGGGACGGTCGTCGGGAGCATAGACCTCGCGCGGATCGCTGACCCCTCGCGGCCCGAGGCTGCGCTCCTGCCCGGCGTGCTCCCCCGGGCCCACAGGGGCGTCGTGTTCGTGGACGAGATCAACAGGCTCGCTGACACCTCGCCCGAGCTTACCGACGTGCTGCTCGACGTCATGGGCACCAAGCCCGGCCGCCTTCAGGTGGAGGAGACCGGCCTGCCCACCTTCGAGATCCCGATAATGTGCGCCATATGGGCGGCAAGCAACCCCGACGAGGAGCCGGGCGCGCTGGAGGACATAAGGCGGCAGCTCTCCGACAGGTTCGACTTCACCGTGAACATGGCGAGGCCCCAGGACCAGGCCACGGTCAAGCGCATCCTTCTCGACGACGAGCGCCGCTCTCTCGCGCCCGCCGGGTCCTCCGCGCAGCCGCAACGTGCCGAGGCCTGCGGCGCGGCACCTCGCCTTGACCCGCTCCGCATCAGGATGTCGGGGAGAGCCGCCGCGCTTCCCGGTGTGGCGCTGCCGGACGACCTTGCCTCACTCCTCGCCGAGGTTTACGTGAGCTTCGGCATGGAGAGCCTCCGGGCCGTGGAGGCCATCTCCCTCGGCGCCCGCGCCCGGGCGGCGCTGGAGTCCAGGGTGCGTGCGTCCCTCGACGACATCAGGACCATTCTCCCCTTCGCCCTCCGGCACAGGGTGGACGCATCCACCCTCATCAACATCGGCAAGTTCCTCGACGAGTATGAGTCCAGGTGTGGGCGGCGCCACGATCCTGATCCGCCGCGCGATGAGGCCCCGGAGAACCCCCCGGGACAGCCTGCCGAGGAGGCACGCCACAGAGACCTCGGGTCCGCGGCTGGCGAGCGCGCCCCCCGCCCTGACAGCCTCTGGGACAGGCTCATGAGGGGTATGGGGCTCGCGAGGCCAGACGGGGGGGCGAGGCCCGGGCCTGGGTCCGCTGACGCCCGTGGCGGCGCGGCGCCGCCGCATTGTGCATCCGCGGCCCCGACAGGGCCAGGAGCAAGAGGAGGAGCGGGGGCGGGGGCGGGATCAGGCGCGGGCGCGGGCGCGGGCGCAGCAGCGGGCTCAGGGGCGGGTGGGGCCGGCGTCCTGGACCCGACCGACGTCCCCCTCTCAGCACCCCCGGCGAGGGCAAAGTCTCTCGCCCAGCTTGCCGGCGGTGAAGTGCTGTTCACCGAGGAGGACCTCAGGCCGAGATGACCACCTTCGACTCCCTTACAGTTCTGCGGTACGACGCCGCCCGCCTCGTCAGGGTGATGCAGAGCGAGTTCCGGATGGGCAGAGGCATCAGGATAGGCGAGACCACGGTGGTCAGCAAGAGGGTCCACGTGATCCACCCATCGAGCCCCGGCGAGATAAAGGTCCTCGTGAACCAGGACGCCGGGGCGTGTTTCTACGCCAGGCGCCGGAGGGACGAGGTCCTCCACATCGACGTATTCCACGAGGTCGCGGAGGTGGACCACAGGAGGGCGGCCGACGCCGTGAAGCGCGCCGTATACCGGTTCTACCAGGGCCTGCTCTTCGACCGTGCGCGGGGGCTCTTCCTTCCGCAGCCCGGCGATGTTCTGAACCTCATGGACATCCAGACCGGCACCGGCGGAGGCAGGGTAGGGGGCACCCTGAACTACGGGAGAAAGCTCTCTCTGCGCAGGGCCCACTGCAACCACGTGCACGTCGCGGCGATGCTTCCCGACAACTGTCTCCTCCTGCTCTTTCACATGGTACTGGCGCTCGAAGAGGAGGTAGCGAGGCAGGGCGTGGAGATAAGGAAGGTGGAGAGGCTCACACATCAGGAGGCCTCCGGCAAGGGGGATCTCTCGCCGTACTCCAGCATGTTCGACTCCTACCTCGACGAATCGCGCGTGACAGGGCACGGGCACGACTGGGACAGGCTGCCGCGCGAGGCGCGCGTCGAGGCCGTCTCGTCCATGGCCGAGGAGTTCGGGGGAAGGGCCAACATGGCGCGCCTCCTCGACCTCCTGCCCACCTCCGGCGTCATCCCGCCGGAGATCCGATCCGACGCGGGCGACCTTGACGAGGTCATCGAGCGCCTGTCCAGCTTCGACCTACTTGCCCGCGAGCGCGGGCAGCTCACCCTCACCCCCAAGGGCAGGGAGGTCCGTAGCATCCTCGCCACGTGCGCGTCGGAGGTTGAGGCCGGGATAAGGCGTCTCGTAAGGAAGATGCCCATCGTGCCACGCATCCCCCGCCACGAGGAGGGGCGCTTCGGCCCGAAGGCCAGCCACGAGCGGCCCAGGGTCTCGAAGAACGTCAGGGCCCCCCGGGAAGGGGAGTGGTGTGACGAGATCGCCGTGCCCGAGACGGTCGTCGCCGCGCTCTCCAGGGCCTGCCTTGACGGGGCGCCGGCGCCCCGGGTCAGGCGGGTGGACATCAGGGTTTACCGCAAGCGCCCGGCGAGGCCGCCCGAGGTCTGCCTTCTCATAGACGCCAGCGCGAGTATGGTGGGAAGGCGCATCCGCGCCGCCAAGTACCTCATCCGCCACCTCGCCACCGCCTGTCAGGTCAGGATGACCGCCCTCACGTTTCAGGAGCGCGACGTGCGGGTCCAGATAGCGTCCACGAGGAGCAGGAAGACCATCGAGGACGGGGTGCGTCGCATCGAACCTGCGGGCCTCACCCCGCTCGCCGCGGGGATCTTGGAGGCCCTTGATTTCATCCGCTCGAGGAAGCTCAAGGACGTGCTCCTGGTCCTCATCACCGACGGCATCCCCACAATGAACCGCTGGACCGCCGACCCCGCCAGGGACGCACTCACTGCGGCCAGGCGCATAGCCGAGGAGAAGGTGCCGTTCATGTGCGTGGGCCTCCAGCCCAATCGGGACTTCCTCAGGAAGCTCGCGGATATCGCCGGCGGCAAGCTATACATCGTTGACGAGTTCGACAAGGACATCCTGATAAGCCTCGTGAGAAACGGCAGGAAAGAGAGCGCGAGAGGAGGAGTTTTGCCACAGCGTGCCGAATAAAAGAGAAACACCCGCAAAGCGGCGGCACGCTTCGTCCGGTCTCATCCTGGGATCCGGGAGGCGCCACCTGCTTCGTGCCGGGACCGGGAGATGAGCCTGTTGCAGGTCGTCACCATCATTGGCCTTGCCTTCGCGCTCCTTGTGGCCGTTTTTGCGATTCAGAACTCCGCGCCCGTTACGGTTGCCTTTCTCAGGTGGCACCTCGTGGACGTGTCCCTGGCCCTCGTCATCCTCGGCTCCGCCGCGGCAGGCTCGGTGGTCGTGGGCCTGCTGGGCGCCGTGAGGGAGATCGGGCTTCGGTTCAGCCTCAGGTCATACCGGGGAAAGGCCGAGAGGCTGACCCAGGATCTCGGTATAGCGAGGGAGAAGGCCGTGAGCCTCGAGGAGGAGGTGGCCAGGCTCCAGAGCGAGACGCAAGCCCGGGGCCGCGAGATCGAGGCTGCGAGACAGCGCGCCCAGGCCCTCGAGGTGGAGCTGGAGGCCACCCGGTCGATGGAGATCCTGCCTGCGCCGCAGGATAAGGCGGAGGACGAGACCGGGGGCGGAGGCGAGACGGCCTGAGCCGGACGAAAGGCGTATCACAGGCACTCCCTGGAGTAGCCAGGAGGTGCTTGTTTTGTTTATAATGCTATGGGTGCAAGGCGCCGAGGCACCGCGGAGCACCCGACCATTACGTGGGGGAGTAGAGCATTGACAGGTTGTATCTGGCGGGTGGCGGGCCTTTCCCGTGACGCAGATGAAAAGAGCGGGCGCCTGGCGCGGGAGGTTGGGGTGCCCCCGCTCGTGGCGCGGATCATGTGCCTTCGGGGCCTCGATGACCCTTCGGCAGCCGCAGGGTTCCTCAGGGCCGACATCGGGGACCTCCTCGACCCGTTCCTCCTGCCCGACATGGACAGGGCCGTCGTGCGGGTGCTCCGGGCCGTGCAGGGCGGCGAGAAGATCAGGGTATACGGCGACTACGACGTGGACGGGATCACGTCCACGTGCGTGTTGATGGGCGTGCTGAAGGGGCTTGGCGCTGACGTGGACTATTACATCCCCGGGCGCCTGTCGGAAGGCTACGGCGTGAACGTGGACGCCATCGAGAAGGCGGCGGCGTCAGGCACGTCGCTTCTTGTCACCGTGGACTGCGGAATCACCGCTGTCGAAGAGGTCGAGCGTGCGCGCCAGCACGGGATGGACGTCATCATAACCGACCATCACGAGCCTGCCGACACGCTGCCGCGGGCACACGCGCTGGTGAACCCAAAACGCAGAGACTCACGGTACGCGTTCCCCGACCTTGCCGGGGTGGGAGTCGCGTACAAGCTGGCCTCGGCGCTCCTGCGCGCCCGGGCCGGCACGCTCGATGTGCCACCGCCCCCCGACGAGCTTCTCGAGCTCGTGGCCCTCGGCACCATCGCTGACGTGGTCCCGCTGAGGGGCGAGAACAGGGTCCTCGCAAAGCACGGCCTCGCCAGGTTAAGCGCCACCAGGAGCATCGGCCTTCGCGCCCTTATCGAGAAGTCCGGGCTTGCCGGGCGCGAGATAGGGGTGGGGGCCGTGAGCTTTTCGCTCGGCCCGCGCCTCAACGCCGCGGGCAGGCTCGGCGATGCGTCGCTGTGCGTTGACCTTCTCACCACCTCGTCCGCGGGGCGGGCTGCCCATATCGCCTCCGTGCTCGACAGGGCAAACCAGGAGAGGCAGTCCCTGGAGCAGGCCATACTCGATGAGGCCGCGTCCATGGTGGAGACGGTGGATGGGCAGGCGCAAGATGCCGTCCTGGTGCTGGCGGGCGAGGGGTGGCACGCAGGGGTGATCGGCATCGTCGCATCGAAGCTGGTGGAGCGGTTCTATCGCCCTGTCATACTGATATCCCTTGATGGCGATGAGGGGCGGGGCTCGGGCAGGAGCATCGAGGCGTTCGACCTCTACGGAGGCCTGTGCGAGTGCGCGGACCTTCTGAAGGAGTTCGGCGGGCACCGCCACGCGGTTGGGCTTGCCACATCGCGAGACGCCGTGGGCCTGCTTCGCGACCGCATGAACGACCTGGGCCGCCGCCTGCTGACGCCGGAGGACCTCGCCCGCAAAGTCGAGTGCGACCTCGAAGTGAGGTTCGGCGAGGTGGACCTTGCGACGGCCGAGGGCCTCGCCGTGCTGGCCCCCTTTGGCGTGGGGAACCCCGCGCCAACCTTCCTCTCGAGGGGCGTGCGACTCGTCGAGTATCGCGGGGTGGGGGCCGGGGCAAAGCACCTCAAGATGAAGCTCGCCCAGGACGGGGTGGTGCTCGACTCCATCGGCTTCGGCCTCGGCAACATGGCGCCGACCCTTTACGCCCGCGGCGCCGCGGAGGTTGACATCGTCTACACCATCGAGGTAAACCAGTGGAACGGTACAAGGCAGGCGCAACTCAACATAAAAGAGCTACGGGAGGCTGTAACAACCTGACTGTTGTTGTATAATAGATTGCATAAGAAGCTGATGGTATCAAGATCCGAGAAGCCGCGGCCGCCAGGCTCCGCGCCGACCGGAGCGGGCCCCGGCATTTCGCCGGACGTGCGGCTGTCGGCTGCAGGTGGTAGGGATGGAGCAGGGCATAGACGAGGTCCTGGAACAAATAAAGAGATATGCACCTGAAGCCGACGTCGACGGGGTGAGGAGGGCCTACGAATTCGCCGCCCGCGCCCACGCCGGGCAGCGGCGTGACTCCGGGGACTGGTATATCTTTCATCCCCTGAGGGTCGCGGCGATCCTCGCTGACCTCGAGATGGACGTCACCACCATCGCCGCCGGCCTGCTCCACGACGTCATCGAGGATACGCCCGTCACCCTCGACGAGATCAGGGCGGAGTTCGGCCACGAGGTGAGCCTGCTCGTTGACGGCGTGACCAAGCTGGGCAGGCTGCCGTTCATGTCCAGGGAGGAGCAGCAGGCGGAGAACTTGCGCAAGATGTTCCTCGCCATGGCGCAGGACATCCGGGTCGTCCTCATCAAGCTGGCCGACAGGCTCCACAACATGCGCACCCTGGGGCATCTTCCCTGGGACAGGCAGGCCAGGATAGCCAGGGAGACGCTGGAGATCTACGCGCCGCTCGCGCATCGCCTCGGCATGTGGCGGATAAAGTGGGAGCTCGAAGACCTCGCCCTGAGGTACCTGGAGCCTGGCGAGTATTACAAGCTCGTCGAGAAGGTCGCGAGAAAGCGAAAGGAGCGGGAGAGCCTCATCGAGGAGGCCAAGGCCACGCTCAGGAAGAGCCTGGGGGAGGCGCATATCGCGTGCGAGCTCCAGGGGCGGGCGAAGCACTTCTACAGCATCTACGAGAAGATGCGGGTGAAGGGCAAGGCGTTCGAGGAGATATACGACCTGATCGCCATCAGGGTCGTGGTAAGTAGCGTCAGAGACTGTTACGCCGTCCTCGGGACGGTGCACTCGCTGTGGAAACCCATGCCGGGCCGGTTCAAGGACTACATCGCCATGCCGAAGTCCAACATGTACCAGTCGCTGCATACAACCGTCATCGGCCCCGCCGGCGAACCCCTCGAGATACAGATCCGCACCTGGGATATGCACCGTACCGCCGAGTACGGCATCGCCGCCCACTGGAGATACAAAGAGGGCACCCGCAACCTGAGCGACTTCGAGGAGAAGCTGTCGTGGCTGCGCCAGCTCCTCGAGTGGCAGCGGGACATGAAGGACATCCACGATTTCATGGAGACGCTGAAGATCGATCTTTTCAAGGACGAGGTCTTCGTCTTCACCCCCAAGGGCGACGTCAAGAACCTCCCCGCGGGATCGACCCCGGTGGACTTCGCTTACAGCGTGCACACCGACATCGGCCACCGCTGCACCGGGGCCAGGGTGAACGGCAGGATGGTGCCGCTCGACTATCAGCTCACCAACGGCGACATCGTGGAGATCATCGCCTCGAAAGGGCAGGGAGGCCCGAGCCTCGACTGGCTCGCCTTTGTCAAGACCTCGAAGGCTCGCAACAAGATCCGGCAGTGGGTGAGGGAGGAGCGCCGCGAGGAGGCGGTGCCGCGCGGGCGAGACCTCATCGAGAGGGAGCTTCGCCGCCAGGGCATGGAGGTGCACGAGAACCTCAAGGAGGATAAGCTCCTGGCCGCCGCAAAGCGCCTGGGCTTCTCCGACCCCGAGGACCTCCTGGCCTCGGTGGGGGACGGCAAGGTGTCTGCCGCCATGGTGGTGGCGCGGCTTGCCCCCGAGAAGGAGGAGAAGGAGCCGACCCAGCTTGTCCCGAGGCGAAGGCGCCCGTCGGGGCAGGGGATTCGCGTGAAGGGTGTGGATAACGTCCTCGTCAGGATGGCAAGGTGCTGTAACCCCGTGCCGGGCGACGAGATCATCGGCTACATCACGAGGGGCAAGGGCATCTCGGTGCACCGGCGCGACTGCCCGAACATCGCCTGGCTCAAAGGCTCGCCCGAGCGCAACATCGAGGTGGAGTGGGAGTTCGGCGAGGACAACTCCTACCCTGTCGAGCTTGAGATCGAGGCGCACGACAGGGCGGCGCTCCTGTCGAACATCATGTCGGCCATCACAGAGCTTCGCGCAAACATCAGCGCGGTGAACGCCAGGACGACGAGCGGCCACACCGCGGTCGTGAACATCGTGGTGGAGATCACGGGCGTCGATCACGTGAACTCCATCATGAACAGGGTCAGGCGGGTTCATGGCGTGACCGACGTGCACAGGGCGCACCAGGCAGGCGCCCACCAGTTGCAGTCGGTTTAGGCGGCGGGGCCGGCCCTGAGGGGCGCAGCGGGCAGCCGCCGCGATGGGCGAGGCGAAGGGCCGGGCGGGTTGGTTTTGCTATGAGAGCTGTTGTGCAACGGGCGAGATCAGCGCAGGTGACGGTGGACGGCGAGACGGTGGGGCGGATAGGCCCGGGGCTTGTCGTCTTTCTCGGTGTGGGCGCCGGTGACTCCAGGGATGACGCCCGGCACCTCGCCGAGAAGGTCGCGAACCTCCGCATCTTCGACGACGAGGCGGGCAAGATGAACCTCTCGTGCGCCGACCTGGGCTTTGCGATCCTCGCGGTCTCGCAGTTCACGCTGTACGGCGATTGCCGCAAGGGCCGGCGCCCCAGCTTCACAGCGGCTGCGCCGCCTGAAAAGGGGCTCGAGCTCTACAACGCGTTTGTGGACGAGCTTCGGCGGATAGGCTCCAGGGTCGAGACAGGCAGGTTCCAGGCGGTCATGACCGTATCGGTGGAGAACGACGGGCCTGTGACCATCCTGCTCGACAGCGGAAAGCAGTTCTAAGTGAGGGTGCAGAAATGCTCCCGACTTTGGCAGGGGTTGCCGGTGATTGCACGAGGGGTGTCAAAATCC
>DKEX01000027.1:12720-36134 GCA_002452295.1 Firmicutes bacterium UBA6811
CAGATGCTGGCAAACTGGGAGGAACTAACGAACCCTCACTTAGGCTAAGGCGAAGCCCGAGAGCGCGGAGCCTGTTCCGCAGGTCGCCCTCGCGACCGGCGGCGAGGCGGCACAGCAGGGCGGCGGGGAGGCACGGCCGCGAGACGGGGAGGCAGTTGCAGCACGATGATCGTGACGACGGTGCCTGTCGGCGCCCTGGATGCCAACTGCTACATCGTGGGGTGTGAGATGTCGCGTAAAGCCCTCGTAATCGACCCGGGCGCCGAGCCGGAGAGGATCCTGGCGGCGCTCAGGGCCGAGCATCTCGAGTGTGAGGCGATCGTGAACACCCACGGCCACGTGGACCACATCGCCGCGAACGGCGCAGTGAAGGCGGCCACGCGCGCGGCCATTGCCATACACGCCTACGATGCGCGTGCCCTTGTCGACCCGGCCGCAAACCTTTCGAGCCTGGCCGGGGGGCCGGGCTCGCAGGGGGTCGAAAGCCCCCCGGCCACGAGGCTCCTCGCCGAGGGCGACGAGGTTACGGCTGGAAGCGTGAGGCTCCGCGTGGTCCACACGCCGGGGCACACCCCCGGCAGCATCTCGCTGGTGGGAGACGGGGTGGTCTTCTCCGGGGACACGCTCTTCGCCGGCGGCGGGGTCGGGCGGACAGACTTCCCGGGCGGCTCGTATGAATCCCTCGTGAGGTCCATCGAGGACAAGCTGTTCTCTCTTCCCGACGAGACGGTCGTATACCCAGGCCACGGCCCCTCCACAACCATCGGAACGGAGAGATGGTAAGACGCGGCGCGCCCGGTGGCCCGGTGGCCCGGTGCAGCGGGTTGACAGCGAGGCCGGAGGAGAGATAGAATCACAGCGTACCGCACGAAGGACAGGGGGAGATGCCTTTGTTCCGGGGCTTTCACGGAAAGAGGACTTCAAAGCTGACGAAAGCGGTCATCATAATCATATCCATTACATTCGTCGGCGGGCTTGCGTACACCGGCATCGTCTTCACCAGGCGCCCGTCGCCGACCGAGCTTGGCGTCGTGGCGAGCGTGGACGGCAAGAAGATCGGCTGGGAGCTTGTGGACCGCAAGTTTAAGGACGCGCTCCTGGCGGAGTATGAGAATACAGGCAGGGTCCTCCCGGAGACGAGAGGCCCCATACGGGCGTCGGTGGTCGACCAGATCATCAACAGCGTCCTCGTAACCGATGCTATGAAGAAAGAGAAGATCCAGGTTCCGGCAAAGCAGGTCGAGGAGGAGATCAAGAAGCAGAGAGACGCCTTCCCCACCGAGGATGCGTTCCAGAGGGCCCTTAAGGATAACAACCTCACCGTGAGCGACCTCAGGACCCAGATCAGGGACAGCCTCGCCCTCCAGACGCTTCTTACTCTGGTGAAGTCGACGGCAAGCGCGTCGGAGGACGCCGTCAAGGACGCGTACACGAAAGAGACCGGCAAGCCCGCGGAAGGGAAGGACTTCGACGACAAGCGCGCCGAGATAGAGGGACGTCTTCGCGCCAGGGCGGAGCAGGAGGCCGTCGTCGCGTGGCTGGATGGCCTGAAGAAGGACGCCAAGATAGAGATATTCGACCCGGAGATCCGGGCCGTGAAGAAGCTCCAGGAGAAATCGTACGATGACGCCATCGCCGAGTACGGCATGGCCATCAAGAAGGAACCCGATAACGCCTATCTCTATGTGGGTCTTGCCCAGGCGCACCTCGGCAAGAAGGACCTTGCCGGGGCCACCCAGGCTCTCGAGAAGGCGAAGGAGCTGTACCCCGAGGAGCCGTACATCGGGCTCCTCCTCGGCACGGTTTACCGCGACGCCGGGTCCCAAGACAAGGCAGGCGAGGAGTTCAAGGCGGCTTCGGAGCACGGCGGGCTCGATATCCTGCTGCACATCCGCCTGCAGTCCCTCTTCAAGAGCATAGGCCTGGAGGACGAGGCCAGGGCGGAGCAGGCGAAGATCACTGAGATCCGCGATCTGCTGGAGCGCCGGAACAAGGAGATGAATGCCCCCCAGGAGCCTGCCGCAGGCGCAGCCGATGCCAACGGGAACTCCGAAGGGACGAACGCCGCCGGGCAGGGCCAGCAGGGAGATGCGAAGAAGTAGGCGAGACGGTCAATGGGCAGAAGCACAGGCAAAGGAGGCCCCCCGATGGCCGAGTTCAAGGCGCCGAGAGGCACCGCTGACGTGCTTCCCGACGAGTCGGGCCTGTGGCTCCGGGTCGAGGAGACGGTGCGCAGGGTGTGCCGCAATGCCGGTTACGGCGAGATCCGCACCCCCATCTTCGAGCACACCGAGCTCTTCGAGCGCGGGGTTGGCGCAGTCACCGACATCGTCGAAAAAGAGATGTATACCTTTCCAGATAAGGCTGGGCGCAGCATGACGCTGCGCCCGGAGGGCACCGCCCCCTGCATGCGGGCATACCTTGAACACAACCTGCAGGCGCGGCCGCAACCGGTGAAGATGTACTACATCGGCCCCATGTTCCGCTACGAACGCCCGCAGTCGGGGAGGTTCAGGCAGCACACGCAGTTCGGCGTGGAGGCCATCGGCTCGGGCGACCCGGCGCTCGACACCGAGGTCGTGTCCATACTAGTCGATGTATACAGGAACCTGGGCCTTTCAGGGTTCGTCGTGCACCTCAACACCATCGGGTGCCCCGAGTGTCGCCCGCGCTACAAGGAGGCCCTTGTGCGGACGCTTTCCGGGCGCGTGGAGGATCTCTGCTCCGACTGCCGCAGGAGGCTCGAGCGCAACCCCTTGCGCGTGCTCGACTGCAAGAACGAGGTGTGCCGGGAGATCTCCCGGGATGTCCCCACGATATTCGAGTTCCTGTGCGAGGAGTGCCGTGACCATTTCGAGGGCGTGACGACGTACCTGGAGGCTCTCGGGCTTACCTACGACATCGACCCCAGGATCGTGCGGGGGCTTGACTACTATACGAAGACAGTGTTCGAAGTGGTCCACGCCGGACTCGGCGCCCAGGACGTGCTGGGCGGAGGCGGCAGGTACGACGGGCTCGCCGGGGACCTCGGCGGCGACCACACGCCTGGCGTCGGCTTTGCGGCAGGTATAGAGAGGGCTGTCATGGTGCTCAAGGCTGCGTCGGCCGCGGCCGCGTCCGCGGACGGGGCCGATGCCGCCGGCGGGCCGGGCCGGGGCGGAGTCCGCGTGTTCGTCGCCACGATGGGCGCTTCGGCCCGGGTCGAGGGGTTCCGCCTGGCCCAGGCCCTTCGGGACCGTGGCTTGCCCACTGAGCTCGACTACATGGGGCGGAGCCTGAAGGCCCAGATGAAGCAGGCGAATAGATGCAAAGCGGCGAAGGTCGTCATCCTGGGCGACGAGGAGCTTGCGACCCGGGTGGCGACGCTGAAGGACATGTCCACGGGCGAGCAGTCCCAGGTTGCCCTCGAGAGGCTGGTCCAGGCCCTGTCCGACGACGAGGCCCCGTGCCGCGACGACGGGCCTGGCGGCGCTGTCAGGTAGCATTGCCCGCGCTTTCAGCACATCCGCGCTGACCTCTGGCGCAAGCGAAAGGCCGTGTGGTCAGGTCTTCCCGGCGCATCATGTGCCCTTCGGGGCGCGGCGCCGGGCGCAGTTTATGGTTATCAAAATGAGTGTATGGAGAAGTGAGGTCTATGCAGAAGAGGACGCACATGGTAGGTGAGCTTTCCGAGGGTGCCGTGGGGTCGAAGGTGGCCCTGGCCGGCTGGGTCGCGAGGCGCAGGGACCTGGGAGGCCTCATATTCATCGATCTCAGGGACCGCTCCAGCATCGTGCAGGTTGTCTTCAACCCCGAGGTCGCGCCGGAGGCGCACGAAAGAGCGGAGAGGCTGGGCGGTGAGGACGTAGTGCTGGTCTCAGGCACCGTCCGGAGGCGCCCACCCGGGACCGAGAACCCCGCCATTCCCACAGGCACCATCGATGTTGTGGCCGAGGGCCTCGACGTGCTGTCGAAGTCGAAGACGCCGCCGTTCTATATTGTGGAGGACCTCGACGCCGACGAGCTCTTGAGGCTACGCTACCGGTATCTCGACCTCCGCAGGCCGGACATGCAGCGCAACCTCATGTTCAGGCACAGGCTCACCATGGCTGTGCGCAGGTTCCTCGACTCGCGTGGGTTCATCGAGGTGGAGACCCCGATGTTCATCAAGAGCACGCCCGAGGGTGCCAGGGACTACGTTGTGCCGAGCAGGCTGAACCCGGGCAAGTTCTACGCCCTGCCGCAAGCGCCGCAGCAGTTCAAGCAGCTGANNCTACGCCCTGCCGCAGTCGCCGCAGCTTTTCAAGCAACTCCTGATGGTGGCGGGGTTCGACCGCTACTTTCAGATCGCGCGCTGTTTTCGCGACGAGGACCTTCGGGCCGACCGACAGCCGGAGTTCACGCAGATCGACATCGAGATGTCGTTCGTGGACCGCGACGACGTGCTGGCCGTCACGGAGGACATGATGGCCGTCGCCATCGAGGGGACCCTCGGGGTGCGCGTGGCCACGCCCTTCCCGAGGCTATCCTACGCCGAGGCGATGGAGAGGTTCGGGTCGGACAAGCCTGACACCAGGTTCGGCATGGAGATCCGCGACATAGTGAAGGCCGTCAGGGGATCGGCTTTCAGGGTGTTCCGCGACGCCGTTGCGGGCGGCGGCAAGGTGGCCGCCGTCGTGGCGCCCGGGTGCGGCAGGTTCTCGCGTCGTGAGATCGCCGAGCTCGAGGACATGGCGAAGGGCTTCGGGGCGCAGGGTCTCCTGTCCATAGCGGTCGCGAGGAGCGAAGACGACAGCCTCGAATTCCGGTCGCAGGTTCACAAGTTCCTCTCCCGGGAGGAACTCGAGCACATCACCGCGCTGGCCGGCGCGGGCGAGGGGGACCTCATCCTCATCGCGGCCGGCCCCGGCCCGGTGGTGCAGAACGTCCTGGGGAGGCTACGCTTGCACCTGGGGTCGAAGCTCGGCCTCATTCCCGAGAAGGAGATGAGGCTCCTGTGGGTCGTTGACTTCCCGCTCCTCGAGTTCAGCGAGGAAGAGGGCAGGGTGGTTGCCGTACACCACCCGTTCACGTCCCCTCTGGAAGAGGACCTCGATCTCCTCGAGACGCGTCCCCTTGCTGTTCGTGCCAACATGTACGACCTCGTCATGAACGGGGTGGAGCTTGGAAGCGGGAGCATAAGAGTGCACCGGCGCGACGTGCAGGAGAGGATATTCCGGGCGCTGGGCCTTGGCCCAGAGGAAGCGCGCGACAAGTTCGGGTTCCTGCTGGAGGCGTTCGAGTACGGCGCCCCGCCGCACGGCGGGATCGCGCTGGGGTTTGACAGGGTGGTGGCGCTGCTTGCGGGGTGCAAGACCATCCGCGACGTCATCGCCTTCCCCAAGACGCAGCGCGCCGTATGCCCCATGACCGGCGCGCCGGGCCCGATATCGCGGGAACAGCTCGAGGAGCTTCACATAGAAGTGGTCAACGGGGAGAGAATGGAGCCTGCCGGCGGTCCGCAGGAACCTTGAAATCTCCTTTGCTCTGTGGTATTATTGCTGTGGCGAAGAAGTGAAGAGCCAAGGACCCTACCGTGTGCGATGTGGTGCTGGTAACTTCTGTTCCAACACCATATGAAAGGGAGCCTGGACTCCGGACGCAGCGCGTATGCCGTGCCGCCGGCGCGGACACGTAAAACGCCTGGGAAGGCACCCACCTGCAGGGCGCAGGGATATGAGATGTTACCGGTAAGACGGCACGGTGGGGTCTTCTTTTTTTGCCCTTTTCCTGGCCCTCGCCTTCGTGCCCCGCGATGCGCGTCGTGTGCCGCGCGTCCCGCGTCCCGCGTCGCGCACGCGTGTCGTGTGCCGGGGCACCGTCCACACGTCAGGGTTGCACGGGCGGCGGTTGCACAATCGGCAGGAATGTGCAACAATGGAAACCGGAACATACGCTCGCCCCTGTGGTTTCTCGTGGGCTCGCCCGCGAGCGGAGCCGGGCGGGGCGGAGCTCAGCCGGGCCGGGCCGGGCCGCAACCTGGCGACGTAAGGCGCGGTCGAGGTGGAGGTTGACGCAAGACGTGGACATGGACATGTTCAGCCGCCAGGCGGAGGACACGCTGAAACACGACGCGCCGCTCGCCGCGCGGATGCGCCCGAGAAGCCTCGAGGAGTTCGTCGGGCAGGATCACATAGTGGGCCCCGGCAGGCTGCTCAGGCGCGCCATCGAGGCCGACCGCCTGTCGTCGATAATCCTCTACGGGCCGCCCGGGACCGGAAAGACCACCCTCGCCAGGGTCATCGCCGGGACGACGAAATCCCATTTCGAGCAGCTCAACGCCGTGACAGCGGGTGTGGCTGACATCAGGCGGGTCGTCGCGGAGGCCGCCGACAGGCTGGGCATGCACGGCAGGAGGACCATCCTCTTCATCGACGAGGTGCACAGGTTCAACCGTTCGCAGCAGGACGCGCTCCTTCCCGCCGTGGAGAACGGCACAGTCGTCTTCATAGGCGCCACCACCGAGAACCCCTTCTTCGAGGTCAACGCGCCGCTGGTGTCCCGATCTCGGGTGTTCTGTCTCTCGCCCCTCGACGACGAGGACATAGCCGTTATCCTCCGGCGGGCACTCGACGACAGGGAGCGTGGCCTCGGGAAGTTCGCTGTGGAAGTGGATGCCGGCGCGTTCGACCACATCGTCAGGATGGCCAACGGGGATGCGAGATCGGCTCTGAACGCCATCGAGCTTGCTGTCCTCACGACGCCTCCCGATGAGCGCGGGGTGCGCCACATCACGCTGGACGTCGCGGAGGACTCCATCCAACGTCGGGCGCTCGTGTACGACCGGAACGGCGACGCCCACTACGACACCATATCAGCATTCATCAAGAGCATGAGGGGATCAGACCCCGACGCTGCGGTGTACTGGCTGGCCAGGATGGCGGCGGCGGGCGAAGACCCGGAGTTCATCGCGCGGCGGATAGTGATCCAGGCCGCGGAGGACGTCGGGTGCGCCGACCCGCACGCACTTCTCGTGGCCACGGCGGCGGCATGGGCCGTGAAGTTCGTGGGATGGCCCGAGGCGAAGCTGCCGCTCGCCCAGGCCGCCATCTACGTAGCCACCGCCCCCAAGAGCAACTCGGCGTACCTTGCCATCGGCAGGGCCATGGAGGACGTGGAGAAGGAGCGGTCGGGCGAGGTGCCTGTGCATCTGCGGGATGCATCATACAGGGGCGCGGCCCGGCTCGGCCACGGCGCCGGCTACGAGTACCCCCACGACTTCCCCGGCCACTTCGTCCTCCAGCAGTATCTGCCTGACATCCTGGCTGGCAGGGTATACTACGAGCCATCGTCAAACGGCTACGAAAAGCAGATCGCCGAGCGCCTCGCAAAGTGGCGCGCGCGCGGGCCCCGCGAGCGGTGAGTGCCGGGAGAGACCGTGCTCGATGGCCTCGACGATCCCGACCTCGATCGTCAGGGCTTCAGGATGCGTCGGCGCGTTGGCGTTGACACGGGGCGCGGGTGGTGCTATATTGTTGCTGGAATCCCAACGAGTTTGGTCGGAATTCGCCACTGCCGACACGGCAAGGCACGGCAAAGGCAGGTGAGGTCCGTGAGACTCTCGACTCGAGGGAAATACGGCGTGCGGGCCATGTATGACCTGGCGCTCCACTACGGCGAGGGGCCCGTCTCGCTCAAGGCCACGGCCGAGCGGCAGATGGTGTCTGAGCACTACCTCGAGCAGCTCATGGCCGGGCTCCGGCGCGCGGGCCTCGTCACGAGCTCGAGGGGCGCCCAGGGCGGCTACGAGCTTTCGAGGCCGCCTGGGGGCATCACCATCGGCGACATTGTGAGGGTGCTTGAGGGTCCCATCGACCCTGCCGAGTGCGTCGCTGAGGGCGACCCGGTGGAGGCGTGCGAGCGGGCCGACGAGTGCACGATGCGCCTCGTGTGGCAGAAGCTCAAGGACTGCATGAACAGGGTGCTCGACTCCATAAGCCTGAAGGATCTCTGCGATGAGACGACGAGCCTCGTGAGCGCGTCATGCGGCTCGTGCCGGGCGGGGCCGGGGTGCGCGGCTTCGGGGCTTACGGTGCCCAGGGCGGTGCCTGAGGCGTCGGGAGGTACAACCCCAGGGACGGCGCTAGGGATGGCCTCAAAGACGGTGCCAGGGACAGCCTCAGAGGGCGCCAGGGTGGGTCCTGGAACGGACGACGCCAGGAGCGCCGGCAAAGGCGGCGGCGCGGCGAACCCGGACGCCGTAGCACGCCGGTAAACGGCGGGCAGGCTGGTAACACTACTGGTCAGGAGATGATTTGACATGAGAACAGTGTACGTCGATAACGCAGCCACCACGAGGCCCCGCCCCGAAGTGGTCGAGGCCATGCTGCCGTACCTGGGCGAGAAATACGGCAACCCGTCCAGCATATACGGCATAGCCAGGGAGGCCAGGGCAGCCCTGGACGAGGCCCGCGAGAAGGTCGCGGCGATCCTCGGCGCCGACGCGCGCGAGATCATTTTCACCGGCAGCGGCACCGAGGCCGACAACACGGCGATAAAGGGGGTCGCCTTTGCAAACCGGCAGAAGGGCGACCACATCATAACCTCCGCGATAGAGCACCACGCCGTCCTCGACAGCGTGAAGCGCCTGGAGAAGCACGGCTTCAGGGCGACGTACGTCCCGGTGGACTCGCAGGGCATGGTTGACCCGGCCGACGTGGAGGCCTCGATCACCGACAGGACCGCCCTCATCTCGATAATGCATGCAAACAACGAGGTGGGTTCCATCCAGCCCATCGAGGAGATAGCGGAGATCGCGAAGAAGCACGGCGTGTACTTCCACACCGACGCGGTCCAGACCATGGGGCACATCCCTGTTGACGTGAACCGCCTCGGCGTGGACCTGCTCTCGCTCTCGGCGCACAAGTTCTACGGCCCCAAGGGCGTCGGGGCGCTCTATGCGAGGCGCGGCGTCCGGATGGAGCGGTACATCGATGGCGGGGGCCAGGAGCGCAACAGGAGGGCAGGCACGGAGAGCGTGGCTGGCATCATCGGCCTTGCGAAGGCGCTCGAGCTTGCATCTGCCGAGATGGAGCACGAGAGGGAGAGGGTTTCGCGATTGCGGGACCGCCTCATCGAGGGCGTGATGGATCGAATCAGCCACGTCAGGCTCAACGGCCACCCGACCAGGCGGCTACCAGGCAACGTCAGCTTTTGCTTTGAGTTCATCGAGGGTGAGTCGCTCCTCCTGAACCTCGACATGCTGGGCGTGTGCGGCTCGAGCGGGTCGGCGTGCACGTCGGGGTCTCTCGAGCCGTCTCACGTGCTCCTCGCCATGGGCCTCCCGCACGAGGTGGCCCACGGCTCGCTCCGGCTTACGCTGGGCCGCTACAACACCGAAGAGGACGTGGACTACGTGCTGGAACACCTGCCCGGAATCGTCGAGAAGCTGCGCGCCATGTCGCCGTTCGGCACGGAGGCGGACTTCGGCGATGCGTCCTGCGCGAAGTGCGAGGATGCGGCACAGCCGGTAGGGAAAGCGAGGTAGCCGCGTCGCGGGGAGGGCGACGGCGGCTCGTTCTGTAGTGTTTCTGCAGTGTGGAGAGGAGAGGAGATGACGCACATGTACTCGCAGAAAGTCATGGATCATTTCACGAATCCGAGAAACATCGGAGAGGTGGAGAACGCCGACGGCGTCGGGATGGTGGGTAACCCTATCTGCGGCGACGTGATGAAGCTGTCGATAAAGGTGGACGGCGACAAGATAGTTGACGCGAAGTTCAAGACCTTCGGCTGCGGCGCGGCCATCGCCACAAGCAGCATGGTGACGGAGCTTGTGAAGGGGAAGACCCTGGAGGAGGCCCTGGAGATATCGAACAAGGCCGTAGCGGAGGCTCTCGACGGGCTTCCCGCCAACAAGATGCACTGCTCCAACCTGGCGGCGGACGCGCTCCACAAGGCCATCGAGGACTACCTTGCGAAGAAGCAGGCTACGCTTCCCGAGAAGAAGCGCGCGGCGGGCGAGGGATGATGTGGGACGCAAGCCCGCCGGAGGCGGCGCGCCGGCACGATGCGCGCGATGAGGGCGGCGACGTGTGCCGGGACGGACACCAGCGCGTGCTCGTCGCCATGAGCGGCGGCGTCGATAGCTCCGTCGCCGCGGCGATATTGAAGGAGAGGGGCTTCGAGGTCATCGGCGCCACGATGCAGATATGGCCGAGGTCCCTCCCCGTCGGCGACCGCGAGGGCGGGTGCTGCTCCGTCGCCGCAGTGGAGGACGCGCGTCGCGTCGCGTCCATGCTCGGCATTCCTTACTACGTCCTGAACTTCCAGGAGAAGTTCGAGCACGAGGTCATCTCCTACTTCGCGCGGGAGTACGCGCGTGGCCGCACGCCGAACCCCTGCATCAGGTGCAACCAGCGCATCAAGTTCGGCCATCTCCTGCGCAAGGCGAGGGAGCTCGGCGCCACGTACATCGCCACCGGCCACTACGCGAGGATCCGCCGCGACATCGCAACCGGACGCCATCTGCTCCTCAAGGCGAAGGATGCGCGCAAGGACCAGACGTACGTGCTGTACGTGCTGAGGCAGGATGAGCTTGCCCGCACCCTCTTTCCCGTGGGTGGCCTCACGAAAGAGGAGACCCGACGCATGGCGGCGTCCCTCGGCCTTCCCGTCGCAGAGAAGCGCGAAAGCCAGGAGATATGTTTCATCCCCGATGACGACTACAGGAGGTTCCTCCGCGAGTATCTCCCTGAGACCCGAAGGCCCGGGCCTATCCTGGACCTCGAAGGCAACGTCCTCGGGGAACACGAGGGGATCGCATTCTACACCATAGGCCAGCGAAAGGGGCTCGGAATCGCCTCGATGGAGCCGCTTTACGTGGTGGACCTCGACCCCGAGAAGAATGCCGTGGTGGTCGGCCGCGCCGGGGACGTGATGGCGGAGGGCCTTGTGGCTACCGACGTCAACTGGATAGCCTTCGACCGCCTGGAGGAGCCGATGGGAGTGGCGGCCAAGATCCGGTACTACACGCCGACGGTCGCAGCGACGGTCGGGCCGCGCACGCCCCGCGCGGCTGCGCCAGGCCACCCGTGCGGCCCGGGCGACGTGAGCGACGCAGGCGACCTGGGCAAGCCGGGCGACGCTGGCCGGGTCCAGGTCGAGGTCCGCTTCGCAAGCCCGCAGCGCGCCGCGACGCCTGGGCAGTCGGTCGTGTTCTACGACGGCGATGTGGTCCTGGGCGGCGGCGTCATCGCAAGGCCCCTTCGCGACCTGCTAAAGCACACGTCCAGCAAGTGAAACCTTGCGGATGGCGAGGCGGCGCCATTCTGCCCCTGGAGGAGCCGCGTTGCACAGGCTGAGGACCTCCGCGAAACGCTGGGGCGCGACATCACCTCCCCGCGCCATTTTTTTGTGCCCTGTGGGCATACTAACCTCCTGAAAGGGAGGCAATCTGCGATGACGAGGTTCTGGAGATCTCTCATAGCTGGAAGCGCAGCAGGCGCTGCGATTGGAGCCTACTTCTACTTCAGGTCGCGCAGGGCGCGCGCCCGCACCCTCATGGGGAGCGCCTCTGACGAGGCGCGCGCAGCACGCACGGCCCGCGCCATGGTCACCAAGGCGGCGGGGCGCATGGTCACGCAGGTGGGCAGGGGTATCATGAGCGCCGGCGAGAAGACCCGCACGACCGGCAGACGCCTTCGGCTCGGCAGGGCGGACTAGACGGGGCGCCGCAGGATGCCTCCTGCCCGCCGCCCCGTGGGTAAGGAGGCAATCACCAGAGGGATGAGTCCCGCGCATGCCTGAGAACGACGCGGACGATAGAGCCGCACCTCGCGGGCGCGACCGGGCGCCCCGGGGTCGCCTGTGGCTTTTTCATATCCTGCTTATCCTGGCGACCGCGCTGTTCCTGTTCCGGGTGAGGGCTGTGCTCACCCCGTTCCTGCTTGCGCTGGGCCTTTCGTACCTCATGAATCCGCTCGTTACCTACCTCGAGAAGCGAGGGGCGCCCAGGGGCATCGGCACGCTCGTCGTGTACGTCGGCCTTACACTCTCTATCGCGCTTGTGGGCGTGTACCTGTTCCCCAGGCTGTTCTCGCAGCTCGAGATGCTGTCAGATGTCATCCCCCAGCAGACCCAGCAGATCCAGGCGCGGCTCCTCGCGTTCTACGCGAGGTTCAACAGGTTCAGCATACCGGAGCCTCTCAGGGGCGCCGTGGACGACGGCATCCGCAAGGCCGAGGGGGCGCTTGCGGACTTCGTCCGCCGCACGGTGAGCGCCATCCCGGGGCTTCTCCCCAGGATGACCATGCTCGTACTCGTGCCGGTGCTGGCTTTCTACTTCACCATGGACTTTCCCGAGCTCAAGATGTGGGTCCTCTCGTGGATACCGTCCCGGTGGAGGAGCGAGGTGGTGGGCATCCTCATCGAGATGGACCACGCGCTGGGTTCCTTCGTCAGGGGGCAGCTTCTCGTCTCGGCCGTGGTGGGGGTCCTCATATTCGTGGGGTTGTCCATAATCGGGGTGGACTTCGCCCTCGTGATCGGGCTTCTCGCCGGGCTTTTCAACATCATACCCTACTTCGGCCCCGTCATAGGGGCAATCCCGGCCGTGATCCTCGCCTTCCTGAAATCGCCCGTTCTGGTGGTATACGTCATCGTCCTGTTTGTGCTGGTAAACCAGCTCGAAAGCGCCGTCGTGAGCCCTAACATCCTCGGGGAGCAGGTCGGCCTTCACCCCATCGCCGTGATCTTCGCGATCCTCGCCGGCGGCCACCTCTTCGGCATCACAGGCATTCTCCTCGCCGTGCCCGTTGCGGCCGTCATCAAGGTCATCCTCAGGTACATCCACGGGAGAGTGGTGCCGTGACAGGTGGCGTAGCAGATGGCGTGCCCGCTCCGGCGCAGCGTGGCGGGCGCCTCGCCGGCTCCGTTCGCGTTGACACTCCACATGCGATTCGCTATGATAGAGGTAACTTGGATCTGGGAGGAAACGGGCTGTGCAGGCGAAACCAGGCACTCGTGGCATGCGTGGAATACGCGCTCTTGGCACCGACGAGATACGCGACATGTTCAGGGACTTCTTCGTTGAGAAGGGCCACAAGCCCCTTCCCAGCGCTTCGCTCATACCCAGGAACGACCCGACGCTCCTTCTCACGGGGGCCGGCATGGTCCCATTCAAGCCATACTTTCTCGGCACGGCGAAGCCTGAGTCGCTCCGCGTGACCACGTGCCAGAAGTGCGTGCGAACCCTCGACATCGAGAACGTGGGCAAGACCGCCAGGCACCTCACCTTCTTCGAGATGCTGGGCAACTTCTCGTTCGGCGACTACTTCAAGAAAGAGGCCATCCCGTGGGCCTGGAAGTTCGTCACGGAGCACCTGGGCCTGCCGGAGGACAGGCTGTGGGTGACGATATACCTCGATGACGACGAGGCCTTCGAGATATGGAACAGGGACGTCGGCGTGCCCGCCGACAGGATAAAGCGGTTCGGCAAGAAGGACAACTTCTGGGAGATCGGCGTCGGCCCCTGTGGCCCGTGCTCCGAGATCCACGTGGACCGCGGCGAGGGGTTCGGGTGCGGAAGGCCCGAATGCGAGCTCGGCTGCGACTGCGACAGGTTCATGGAGATATGGAACCTCGTCTTCATACAGTTCCATCACGACGAGGCGGGCAACTACATCCCCCTCGAGAGGAAGGGCATCGACACAGGCATGGGGCTTGATCGCGTGGCCGCGGTGATGCAGGGCGTGCCGACCGTGTTCGACACCGACGCTGTGGCACCCATCACGCGGGCGGTTGCCGCCATGGGCGGCGTGGCCTACGGCGACGCGGAGGGCGACGAGCGAGTAAAGGCCCGGGAGCACGACGTGTCGGTGCGGATCATCACGGACCACGCGCGTGCGGTGACGTTCCTCGTGGCCGAGGGGGTGCTCCCGGCTAACGAGGGCAGAGGCTACGTGCTACGCAGGCTCATAAGGCGAGCCGTCCGCCATGGGAGGCTCCTCGGCATCGCGCGCCCGTTCCTCGCCGACGTGGCCGACGTCATAACCTCCGAGATGGGCGACGTGTACCCGGAGCTTGTGGAGAGGCGCGACCACATCCGAGAGACCCTGTCCACCGAGGAGGAGCGGTTCCTGGGCAGGCTCGACCAGGGCACGAGCATACTGCAGGACCTCATTGCGGACCTTCGCGAGGCTGGAAAGGCCCAGGTCCCCGGGGAGGATGCGTTCAGGCTTTACGACACATACGGCTTTCCGGCGGAGCTTACCCGCGAGATAGCCGAGGAGAGCGGCATGACCGTGGACGAGGACGGTTTTGCCGCCGCCATGAAGGAGCAGCGCGAGCGGGCGCGGGCGGCCAGGCACGACCTGGGCTACATGGGCGACCTCTCGACGGCGAAGGCACAGGCGCTGTCGGGGCTTTCGACGAGGTTCGTGGGGTATGAGACGACCACGGCGAACGCGAAGGTCGTCGCCCTCTTCGTTGACGGCGAGCCTGTGAGCCGCGCCGACTCGGGCCAGCGCCTCGAGATCGTGCTCGATGCAACCCCGTTCTACGGCGAGGCCGGCGGGCAGGCCGGCGACTCCGGAGCCATCGTGGGGCCTGCCGGGAAAGCGCGGGTCCTCGCGACGGTTCGTGCTTCGGAGGCCATCCTCATCCACCAGGCCGCCGTTGATTACGGCGGCATCGCCGTGGGCGACGCCGTGGAGGCCGTGGTCGACAGGGAGCGGCGCCTCGCCATCGCGCGAAACCACACTGCCACGCACCTCCTGCATGCGGCGCTTCGAAGCGTGCTAGGGGACCATGTGTTCCAGTCGGGGTCTCTCGTGGCCGACGACAGGCTGAGGTTCGACTTCTCCCACCACTCGGCGGTGACGGAGGGGGAGATCCGCAAGGTGGAGGATATGGTCCTTGGCTGGGTGCTTGCGGACGCGCCTGTCGAGCCTGTGGAGATGTCCCTCGAGGAGGCCAGGGCGACGGGCGCCATGGCGCTCTTCGGCGAGAAGTACGGCGAGCGGGTGCGCGTGGTGAGGATAGCCGACTGCAGCCACGAGCTGTGCGGCGGCACGCACGTGAGCCGGACAGGCGAGATCGGGCTGGTCAAGGTGGTGTCAGAGGGTGCCGTGGCCGCCGGGGTGCGACGGGTGGAGGCTGTCACGGGGCGGATGGCGCTCGATCTTATCAGGTCCCAGCAGGAGATTCTCGAAAGCGCGTCAGACGCCCTGAGAAGCCGGCCCGACGAGCTTGTGCAGAAGGTGGCCAGGCTGGCGCAGGAGCTTCGGGCGCGCGAGAAGGAGATAGAGTCGCTCAAGGCACAGATGGCAGGCTCACAGGTGGAGGCGCTGCTCGACGGCGCGACCGAGGTCGACGGGGCGAAGGTCGTGGTGGCCGAGACGGAGGGCCTCGACGCCGCCGCGCTGCGCGAGCTTGCGGACAGGCTTCGGGCGTATCTCGCCTCAGGCGTGGTGGTGCTGGGGTCTCGGTCTGACGGGAAGGCGCTGTTCGTGGCGGTGGTTACGAAGGACCTCGTGGAGCGCGGGCTGCGAGCCGGCGACATCGTCAAGGTTGCCGCGGAGGTTGCGGGGGGAGGCGGCGGGGGCCGCCCCGACATGGCGCAGGCCGGCGGCAGGGACGTGACCAAGATCCAGGAGGCGCTGGGGCAGGCGAGGGCGAGGATAGAGAGCGTCCTCGTGCACTAGGATGCACCAGGCGCGGCGCCTGTGGCGGCAGGCGCGGCGCGCCGGGTATTTTCGGGTGCGCGGTGGAGGAGAATACCGGGGGACGGAGAATACGCGAGGCGGAGCCAAACACCGGGGGAGCGTGACGCCACAATGAAGGGCCCCTTTGATGAGACTCAGACGTTTCGGGTTGTCCCTGAGGATGTCGTCAGCGTCAGAGCGCTGCTTCTCGAGGTATACCAGGCTCTCAAGGAGAAGGGTTACAACCCCACTAACCAGATCGTCGGGTACCTCATGTCGGGGGACCCCACGTACATAACGAGCCACAGGGGTGCGCGCAACCTCGTCCGGAAGCTGGAGCGCGACGAGATCATCGAGGAGCTCGTCAGGTATTACCTCGAGGGAAGGTAGGCACGTGGCGGGGTCGGCGCGGGCTTGCAGCAGGAGTGGGAAGGGCGCAGGGCGCCTCGCCGCCGCGCGCATCACGGTCGTGGCGGGCGTCGGGGCGGGGGCGGAGGGGCAGACACACGTGCCGGCGCAGGCACCCGCGGGTCTCGCGGGCCTGAGGGTGACGAATCCCGAGCCCCTCACGGGCGGCGAGGACAAGATAACGCCGGCGCGGTCTCTCCTGTCGATCTTGTCACCGCCAGGAAGCGGCTTGCGGCCGAGGCTGCGAGGGTCGCGGCGAGGCGTCTGGCCGAGAAGGCGCCGCGGGACTATCGCATCCTCGGGGAGACCATCGTTGTTCAACAGGGGGAGCCTGTTTTCAGCCAGGCTCCTCTTACTCCGTCGGCGGAGCTCCGGGCGGCCTGCAGGGCACGGGCAGGGCTCTTGCCGCAAGAGACGAGGATGTGCTGAAGGCCGCAAGAGGACGGTTTATGATGGAGCTTGTGGGCGGCGGGCTCGGGGTCGGCGCCAGTGCTCAGGTGACCTCGCCCGAGGTGAAGGTGGAGATGTCGAAGGTGAAGATGGTGAGCGCCGAGAGCGCCACGATCGAGGCTGTTGCAGGCGCCCGGGTCGCCGCGAGCATTGAGCCGGAGAGGCCCGCCAGGGATCTTGCAGGCAGGACCGTGCGGGAGGCGAAGTCGGTGCCTGCCAGGGCGCATGGGATCAGCAGGTTCTCGATACACCCTGATGGGGGCGACGCGCACCGCCTGCCCCGGTTCGCTCGGTGGATCCGGGTGGTCGTGGGGCGCCCGGAGGGAGGGCGCCCGTGAGCGTGCCGTATGAGCGCGGCGCAGGCAGCGCCGGCAGTGCGGGCGGTGTCGCTGGTGCCGCCGGTGCGGTGAGTGCCGGCCGGGGTGGCGTCGGTGCTGGGGGTGCAGGCTCACAGCACCCTGTCCTCGAACGCAGGGTGCTCGGCACCACCGGCATCACCGTTTCGAGGATGTGCTTCGGCACCCTGACCATCGGGCCCATCCAGGCGAAGCTGCCCCTGGGGGAGGGCGCAACTCTCATCCGGGCCGCGGTTGACGCCGGGGTGAACTTCATCGACACGGCCGAGCTTTACGGCACATACGAGTATATCCGCGAGGCGATATCGGGCAGGGGGCGAGCCCGGGATGACGTGGTGATCGCCTCGAGGTCCTACGATTACACGTACGAGGGGATGCGGCGGGCCGTTGAGCGGGCGCTTGGGTCCATGGGCGTCGATTGCGTCGACATTTTCCTCCTTCACGAGCAGGAGTCGGCGCTCACCCTGAAGGGGCACCAGGAGGCCCTGCGGTACCTGGCGGACGCGCGCCGGGCGGGGAAGGTGAGGGCGATAGGAGCGTCCACCCACCACGTCGCGTGCGTCCGGGCGGCCGCGCTGGTCCCCGACATAGATGTGATTCACCCGCTTGTGAACCGGTCCGGCATCGGGATCGCCGACGGCACGGCAGCAGAGATGCTGGCGGCCGTGGAGGATGCGCGTCTCGCAGGTAAAGGCATATACTCTATGAAGGCGCTGGGCGGGGGCGCGCTGCTGGACGACGTGGAAGGGGCGCTCGGGTGGGTGCTCGCCCAGCCGTGTGTGGACTCGGTGGCAGTGGGCATCAAGACCCTCGACGAACTTCGCATGGACCTCGCCATTTTCGAGGGGCGGCGCCCCGACGATGGGCTCCGCGAGAGGACGCGGCAGAACAAGGCGCTCATCATAGAGCCGTGGTGTACCGGGTGCGGAAGCTGCGTTGCGCGGTGCACGCATGGGGCGCTCAAGATCTCGCCCCGGACGAAACGCCCGGTGGTCGATACCGCCCGGTGCGTGGTGTGCGGTTACTGCCAGGCGGCGTGCCCGGAGTTTTGCATGAAGGTGGTTTAGCTGCTGTGAGGATCATGGGCCTCGATGTCGGCACGAAGACCATCGGTGTGGCCCTCTCCGACCCGACGGCGGCTTTCGCGCAGCCGGCCGGGGTCGTCAGGAGGACGTCGATGAGGGAGGACCTCGCACATCTGACATCGCTTATGCGCGAGAACGATGTGGGGCAGGTGGTTGTGGGCCTGCCCCGGAACATGGACGGGTCTCTTGGCGAAAGCGCCGCGCGTGCGAAGAGGCTGGCCGAGGCGATCGAGGAACGGGCGGGCATGCAGGTCACCCTGTGGGATGAGAGGCTTTCCACGGTCTCGGCGGAGCGGGCGCTCATCGAGGGGGACGTCTCGCGGCGCCGGCGCAAGGGGCTCGTGGACTCCGTTGCCGCCGCCGTCATCCTCCAGGGTTATCTCGACAGGCGCGCGGCAGCGCATGCGGTGACGCACACAGCGGCGCAGGGGAGCGGCGGCTGCCAGCACGGCGGCGCCCCGCAGGAGGGCGGGGGCGCATCAAAGAGCGGCTCCGTGGGGATCATAGCGGCTGGCGATGGGCGACCTGGTTGCGGGCGACTTGATCATTGACCGGGCGACCGAATACGAATACACTCGGATGTGAAAGAGGGGTGGCCGATGTGCCCGAAGTGAACGATGTCGTGACCCTGGTGTATGAGGACGGCGATGAAGAGACCTTTTCCGTGGAGGAAGTCGTGAACCTTGACGGCAACACCTACGTCATCCTGGTCCCGGAGGAGGCAAACAGCGAGGCGGCCGACGCGGAGGAGGAGGTAGAGGCCTGCGTCTTCCGGGTTGAGACGGCCGAGGATGGCGAGGAGGTCCTGGTTGACCTCGATGACGACGAGTACGAGAAGGTGACCGGCGCCATCTGCTCGGACGTCGAGGAGGTCTGCGAAGAGGACGAAGACGAGGACGAGGACGAGGACGATGAGGGCCTCGACCTCGACGAGGATGAGGACGACCCCTCCGACTCCGATGACGAGGGCGACGAGGACGANNGACGAGGACGAAGACGAGGACGAAGACGAGAAGTGAAGGGCGGGGTCCAGCCGGGGCAGGGCAGGTCGGGGGGCGGCATCGCCCCCTTCCGCCGGAACGAAAGGGGACGAGCAAAGACACGAACGAAGACAGGCTCGAAAGCCCGGGCCGGAGCGCGGGTGAGGCACGTTGCGCCTCTTCTTGCGTCCGGTCTTGTCCTGTTCTGCCTGGCATGGGGCCTGGCTCTTGTCCTTCCCTTCGGATCTGGGGAAGATGTGCCCGTGCGCATCGAGCGGGGGCTCACGTCGTCTGGCATCGGCAGGCTTCTCGCGGAAAAGGGTCTCGTCCGGTCGCCGGTGGCGTTTGAGGCGGCTGCACGGGTGGCGGGCGTGCAGGATCGGCTGAAGGCCGGGCAGTATAGGCTGAGCCCGCGCTTGGGGACCTTCGGCATCCTTCGTGCGCTGGCTGAGGGCCGGGTCGAACGGGTCAGGTTCACCGTGCCCGAAGGGTACAACGTTGCCGAGATAGCCAGCCTGCTGGAGGCGAAGGGGCTCGCCTCGAAGGAGAGGTTTCTCGCTCTTGCCAGGGGCGAGGTTGAGGGCTTCCGCGTCGAGGCGGCGGAGAAGGAGTTCTCCGGCAACCTCGAGGGCTATCTCTTCCCGGACACGTACGAGATCGAGTCCGGCATCTCCGGGGAGGCCATCATCGCCACGATGGTAAGGCGGTTCGCCCAGGTGGTGCTGCCGGAGTTTGCCGGGGACGACGTGGCGGATGCGGCGAAGGCGCTCGGCCTGCACGGGGTGGTAACCATCGCCTCCATGGTGGAGAGGGAGGCCCGAATCCCGGAGGACAGGCCGGTTGTGGCCGCGGTGTTCTACAACAGGCTGAAGAGGCGCATGCCGCTCCAGTCGTGCGCGACCGTCCAGTATGCCCTCGGGACCTGGAGGGAGCGCCTGTCCTACGACGACCTCAAAGTAGACTCGCCCTACAACACTTATCTCGCGCCGGGCCTGCCGCCCGGCCCCATCTCGTCGCCTGGGCTTTCATCCATCCGCGCAGCGCTGCACCCGGCGCACGTGGACTACCTCTACTTCGCCGCCAACGAGCGCGGCGGCCACATCTTCAGCCGCACTTTCCGCGAGCATCAAAGGGCCCTTACACTCCTCCGCCGGCACGACTGAACGCTGCTGGCTGAGAACCAGCACGTGCAGCCAGGCCGGCATCAGGCGAGGTCGCCACCCGCTTCAGGCAGCAACATAGCTTTGCCGACATACGGAAACGCTACGCTTGTGGGCGTGAGTCTCCAGTGCTCCGCCTTGTCACCGTCGGAAGCCACGGGAGGGGATGCGGTGTCGGCCGAGCGAAGCGAGCAGCGCGTCCGCGGCCTTGCACTCATATTCCTTGCCACCTTCCTTCTGCTTGTCGCCAGGATGGCGTTCGTCCAGCTTGTCATCGGCGAGGACCTGGCCAGGCGGTGCCGGGACCAGCGCGCCGTGTTTCTCGCTGCGGTGCCGGCGCGGGGGGCCATCTACGACCGCAACATGCGCGTGCTGGCAGGCGAGTCCCACAGGGACGCCCTCGTGGTGTTCCCTGAGGCCGTGAAGGATCGGGATGCTATTGCACACATGGTAGCGGCGCTGTCCGGCGTCCCCGAGGAAGAAGCCCTGGCTCGTCTGAGTTCACCGGCGCCCCTTCACGTCGCGGTGGAGGCGCCGCGGCTTGTCGGCCGGGTGGACCCGAAGGCCCTCGGCAAAACCCTCGGCGACCCCGGCGTGGTGGTCGTGGAGCAGCCTGCGCGCTATGATCCGGAGGCCATTGCGGCGCACGTCATCGGCTATCTCGACCCTTCGGGCGTGCACGGCGCGTCCGGAGTCGAGCGCCTGCTCGACCGCTATCTCGCCGGGGGTGACCCTGGCCGGATCGCCGTCTTCGCGGACGCCAGGGAAACGCCCCTTCGCGGCCTGGGAGTGCGGTGGCTTCCGGGCGATCCGGCCCCCGCCAGCGTTAGGCTGACCATCGACCGGGATATCCAGTCCATCGTGGAGGACGTCATGGATGATGCGGTGCCGCGCGGGGCCGTGGTGGTGATGGACCCGCGGTCAGGTGACGTGCTCGCCATGGCGAGCCGGCCCGCATTTCGCCCCGACCACCTACAGGCGTCCGCTGCTGACGCGGCGTCGCCCCTCCTCAACAGGGCGATCATGGCCTACCCGCCCGGGTCCGTCTTCAAGGTGGTGGTGGCTGCGGCCGCCATCGAGGGTGGCGTCGTGTCGCTCGGCGACAGGTTTCACGACCCCGGCCACATCGACGTCGGGGCCAGGCAATTCAGGTGCTACACGCACGAGGAGGGTGGCCACGGCGACATCACGTTCATCGACGCCATGGCGTATTCTTGCAATACCGCCTTCATCGAGGTCGGCCTCCGGACCGGCGCCCGGCGCCTGGTGAGCCTCGCTGAGTCCCTGGGGCTTGGCGCGACGACAGGGGTTGCGCTTCCCGGGGAGCAGGTGGGCGCGCTTCCCGACGCCCGGTCCATGTCGCCGCAGGATGTCGCCAACCTCGCCATAGGCCAAGGGCGGCTCGCCGTAACCCCGCTCCAGATCGCCACGGTGATGTCGGCGGTGGCAAACGGCGGGCTCTTGCGGCGGCCGAGGCTCGTGATGGAGATCCTCTCGGATGACCCTGCGCGCGCCCGCCTCATCGAGCCGGCCGCCCCGGTGCGGGTCCTCTCAGCGGACACCTGCCGCCAGGTCGCCTTCATGCTCGAGGCCGCCACGAGGTGGGGCACGGGCACGGCGGCGTGGGTGGGGGAGGGGGGCTCGTGCGGCAAAACCGGGTCCGCCGAGACAGGGAAGGTCGGCGAGACCGGCTCCCCCGTGTCCCACGCATGGTTTGCAGGCTTCGCGCCACTATCCAGCCCTCGCCTCGTCATCGTCGTCTTCGTCGAGGAAGGCATGTCCGGCGGCAGGGCCGCCGCGCCCGTCTTCGCCCCCATCGCCCGCCGCGCCCTCGAGAGCTATCCTGCATCAAGATAGCCGCAGGTGCCACATCTCCCCGCTACCGTTCGTAGGACTCCTCGTCAGATGTCGCAAAACCGGATTTGGTAGCGATAGAGCAGGGTTTTGCACTGAGCGCGCGGAACTATGCTCGAGTCGGCAGCCTCGACGCAATGGCCATCGAGGGTGCGACCAATTCCCTGTCCGTAAGGTGTTATTCGATTGTACATCGTGCTCGGTAGGAAGGTCAGCTCCAATGGCGAATACATGTTCGTAGAACGGAGAGGCAACACTTCCATATGCTGGGCTTGATGCTGGATTGGCAAGGAACTGCGGTCGTAATCGGTGAACGAGAGCCTCGTAGGGAGATGCGGTCTCTACTGCGCCATTTGCGAGGTTTGCCGGGCGTGCCGAGACTCGAAGAGACTGCAGGAAGAACTGGCAGCAAGACACAGGTGCCTTCCCGAAGAAGTCAGATGCGAAGGTTGCCAGACGATAGATCGTCATGGGTGGTCTCACGAGGAGAAATGGGGAAAGAACTGCAGGATTCTGCGGTGCTTGAATGCCAGGAACCTGAGGTTCTGCTACGAATGCACGGAATACGGTTCGTGTAGGAGATTCGATGACTTCGCCAGGGTCTGTTTGGAAGGGATCGCCATTGAGTTGAGACGGAATCTTCAGATGATCCGAGAAGAACACGTCGAAGGCCTGAAGTTCAGGACAGAGTTCGGAACCGATGCATGGCTCGAGCGCTACCCGCGAGAGTGGCAACACCTTGCGGGCTAATTCAATAGCGGCGTCCCTCGTCCCGCATGGCCCTGATCTCGTCGGCCGAGAACTTCGCACGTATTACACCACGCAGGGCATTCGTCCTCGCGACTGCTGCCTTACGGTGGCGAGCCTCCAATGCGCGGTGCGCGGCCTCTATCATGAACTTGGACAAGGACAGACCTTGAAGGCTCGCAGCGGCCTTGAGAGCCTTGTGCAATTCCTCGTCTGCATAGACAGCCATTCTTCGTGCCATGGACGCTCACCTCAAAATGAGCATAACGCGTCAACGCTTAAGAGGCAAGCGCCGAGTTCTGGAGCAGTTCCTTGACAGCCAGGGTTTTGCTCCTATGGTCTAGCCGCAGGTTGATCCATGTGAGGTGGGCGCGAGTTGAGAGGACGTATCCTGGTCGTCGATGACGACCGCGAAATCTGCGGATATGTCGGGGTGCTCCGGGAGAAGGTCGGGAGACCCCAGGACCGCGATCGTTGCCCTGGGATCGTGCCCCAAAAGACAGCAGACGGACATGGTCCAGGAGAAGAGGGGTAGGAACCACCTCACCGTCGTCAAAATGTCGAGCCACTAGCCGCCAGTTGCTATTGTAGGAATGTGATGCCGATAGAAGGGAATTGTGACTTGACGTAGAAACAATAGACTGCGTATCCGGGATACTGGATACATCCGGCTGCGTCTTCGGCGCTCAACTAAGTGAGGGTGCAAAAATGC
>DKEX01000027.1:36254-38222 GCA_002452295.1 Firmicutes bacterium UBA6811
AGAACTAACGCACCCTCACTTAGGGAATGCCGACGTTGATGTGGGGTTCCACGAGATCTGGATGCACCAGGCCGTTGCATTTGCGCTCCACACGAGGCGTCTGATGAGTTGGTCCTATGATCTACGGAAAGGCAGACTGCACGAGGTGAGACCATGTTGCAAGTTCTCGACTTATCGGGTCTCAAACCGATCAGGGAACTAGTTTACGACGAACTGAGAGGTGCCATCCTCAGCGGTGACCTCAAGGCTGGCGAGCGGCTTGTGGAGAGCGAGGTTGCCTCACAGATGAAAGTAAGCCGGACACCTGTCCGCGAAGCCTTGCGAATGCTCGAGATGGAAGGCTTAATTGAATATGTCCCTCGCAAGGGGATATTCATCAGGGGGTTTACGCGCGAAGACATAGTCGAGATATACTCGATCCGTTCAGCGCTAGAATCGGCGGCTGTTACTTTCTCGGTAAGCAACATCTCACCAGAGGAAGTATCTGCGCTAAGAGACCTCCTCCTTGAAATGCAGGATCTCACGGAGCGCGCCGATGTCCCTGGTTTGTGCCATGCTACGCAGCGTCTTAATGACATCCTCGTTCAATCGTGCAGGATGCCTCGACTGATCAATCTTATCAGTACCTACCAGGACTACCTCGCGCGCTTCCGCTCAGTCACTTTGGCGAGCGGCGAACGGAGGTTTGCGGCGCTGCGGGACCACGAGGCGATTGTTGAGGCAGTGGCTGAGAAGGATGCAGAGAAGGCGCAGGAGCTGGTGAAAAGGCATCTCCAGGCGGCTCTCGAGGAGTACCTGAGAGTTCTGGGTGGAGGTGACAGAGAGTGAGCTCTCTTTTTTGGGGGTGGCGGTATCCAGCATACCGTATACAACAGTCCGAAGGCATGGAGGTGACCGAACCTTGTACAATCTCACGCAGAAGATCATCCGGGCCCACCTGGTTGATGGTGAGATGGTTCCCGGAGAGGAAGTCGGCATCAAGATAGATCAGACCCTCACCCAGGATGCCACGGGTACCATGGCTTATCTCGAATTCGAGGCAATGGGCATACCAAGGGTCAGGACAGAGTTGTCTGTCAGCTATGTTGACCACAACACGTTACAGACTGGCTTCGAGAATGCCGATGATCATAGGTTTCTGCAAAGCGTGGCAGCGAAGTTCGGCGTCTGCTTTTCACGAGCAGGTAACGGGATCTGCCATCAAGTGCACCTGGAGCGATTCGGGGTACCTGGAAAGACACTGCTTGGCTCCGACAGTCATACACCTACCGCAGGAGGGCTGGGGATGCTGGCCATAGGGGCTGGTGGGCTCGATGTGGCCATGGCCATGGCGGGGTATCCTTTCTATTTCAACATGCCCAGGGTAGTCAACGTCAGGTTGCACGGCAAACCTGCTCCCTGGGTGGCGGCGAAAGACATCATCATGGAGATCCTTCGGAGGTTAACAGTTCGAGGCGGTGTCGGTAAGGTCATGGAGTACAGCGGCGATGGCTTGCAGTACCTGACCGTCCCCGAGAGAGCAACCATCGCGAACATGGGAGCCGAACTCGGCGCCACATCTTCGGTGTTTCCCAGCGGCCACATGACCCGGCGGTTTCTCGAGGCTCAGGGCCGCGGTGAGTCATTTACGCCTCTCGGCGCTGATGAGGGGGCTGAATATGACCGGCTCGTCGACATTGACCTTGACTCTCTGGAGCCGATGGTCGCTCTTCCTCACAGCCCCGACAATGTCGTCCCGGTCAGGGATGTGGCAGGCCAGAAAGTCGACCAGGTCTTTATCGGAAGCTGCACGAATTCGTCCTATGTCGACCTTATGAGGGTATCCAGAATACTCAAAGGGAGACTCGTGGCACCCGACGTCAGCCTGGTCATCGCCCCGGGCTCGCGCCAGGTATTATACATGCTCGCGCAAAACGGCGCGCTGGCGGACCTCGTCCTGGCCGGAGCCAGGATACTGGAGTGCGCATG
>DKEX01000118.1 GCA_002452295.1 Firmicutes bacterium UBA6811
CTGGATCTGACGCTGACGCTACCTTGGGCGCCGCGGCGACAGACGCGCGGGCCGGTGCCCCTGCCGGATTTCCGGAGGCACTTTCGGGAAGCGAGCTTGACGCCATGAGCGACGATCAGCTCGACGCGGCCGTCCGGAGCGTGGCCATATACGCGCGGGTCTCCCCGGAGCACAAGGTCCGCATAGTTGAGGCGCTCCAGCGCCAGGGGCACGTCGCCGCCATGACCGGGGACGGGGTCAACGACGCCCCNNCCGGCACCGACGTGGCCAAGGAGGCTGCGGACATGGTGCTGGCGGACGACAACTTCGCCACAATCGTCGAGGCGGTCCGCCAGGGGAGGACCATCTTCGACAACATCAGGCGGTCCATCGCATATCTCATCTCGTGCAACATCGGCGAGATCGTCGCGATCTTCACAGCGATAGTGGCCGGCAGTTTCAGGCCGCTCACGCCAATTCAGATACTCTGGGTGAACCTCGTCACCGACAGCCTTCCCGCGCTTGCTCTCGGCGTTGAGCGGCCCGACCCCGCCGTGATGCGACGCCCGCCGCGAAGGCGCTCGGAGTCGGTATTCGGCGCGGGCGGCGCCCTCCGCATAGGGTTCTACGGGGCATTCATCGGCGGCATCACGCTTCTTGCGTTCTGGCTGGGGGTGCGGGAGGACATCGGCACCGGTCGGGATCCGGTCCTTGCGGCGCGCACCATGGCCTTCGCCACCATGTCGCTCAGCCAGTTGTTCCATGCGTTCAACCTTCGGTCCACCATGCGATCCCTGTTCCAACTCGGTCTATTGACCAACAGGTACCTGGTGGGGGCGTGGACGGCCTCAACGGCGCTGCAGCTTGCGGTGCTGATGGTGCCAGCGCTGCGTCCCGTGTTCGATACGGTCGCGCTCACCACGTCGGAATGGGCAACCGTCTGGGGGCTCTCGGCATCGACCATCGTGTTTGGGGAGATCGTGAAGGCGGCCACGCGGTTACGTGCGAGGGCGCGCACTCGGAGCAGGTCGGCAGGGTAGACCCGAAGCGGCGGAGCACGAACAAGAGCGGCAGAACGCAGGGTCGGCGCCTCCCGTAAGAGTGGCGGTGATCTGTGAGCTTACGCCTAGCGCTTGAGCCTTGGGTCCAGCGCGTCGCGCAGGCCGTCGCCGAACAGGTTGAACCCCATGACGAGGAGCACGATGGCTATGCCGGGGAACGCAGTCACCCACGGCGCGATGCGCAGGAAGGCCCGCCCGCCGCTCAGCATCGCGCCCCACTCCGGGGCGGGGGGCTGGGCCCCCAGGCCCAGGAAGCTGAGGCCTGCGGCGTCCAGGATGGCAGTGGCGATACCGAGGGTTGCCTGCACGATGAGCGGCGCCATGCAGTTGGGGAGCACGTGCCTGAAGATGATCCGCGCGTCACTGGCGCCCAGCGCCCTCGCGGCCTCCACGTACTCGTTGGACTTCACCTGCAGGGTTGAAGACCGCACTATGCGGGCGAACACGGGGATTGACACGATACCGATGGCTATCATGGCGTTGCCGAGCGACGGGCCCATGACCGCCACGATGCCGATTGCCAGGAGCACGCTGGGAAAGGCGAGCATAACGTCCATGACCCGCATGATGAAGTTGTCCGGCAGCCCGCCGTAATAGCCCGCCACGATCCCGAGGACCGCCCCCGCGGCGAGCGCCAGGGCCACCGCAAGTATTCCTACCTGCAATGACACCCTCGCCCCGTAGATCATGCGGCTCAGTATGTCCCGCCCGAGGTCGTCGGTGCCCAGCCAGTGAGCGGCTGATGGCGGCGAAAGCCGGTCTCCCAGGCTCGGCGCAAGAGGATCGTACGGCGCGATGAGCGGGGCTGCGACGGCGACGATCGCCAGCACCAGCACCAGCACGCCGCCGGCGACGGCCGAACGGTTCCGCAGGAGCCTCCGCCACGCATCGCGCCAGAGGCTCGCTCCACGCACTTCAACTCCAACGCGGCCTTCAAGAGTGCCTTCTACTGCGGTCAATGCTCGCTTCTCATCCTCTCCGGCAACATTCCCTGCTGCAACCTGACCTGGTCTTAAGACCCTGTCGTCCCATCACCTGCGCAGCCGTGCTTGCAGCGGCGCCCCCGCCCGCGCCTGCGTCCCCAGCGGCAGGATCGCGCGGGGCAGGCATGCCCATCTGCACCCATCAGTCATAATGGATCCTCGGGTCGAGATAGGCGTAGGTGACGTCAACCACGAGGTTGATGAACACGAACACGCACGAGATGAGCAGGATCGACCCCTGCAGCACCGGGAAGTCCCTGTTCATGATGGCGTCGAAGGCCAGCCTCCCAACGCCGGGCCACGAGAAGATGGTCTCTGTCATCACGGCCCCGCCAAGCAGGAACCCGAACTGCAGCCCCATCACGGTGACCACCGGTATCAGGGCGTTCTTGAGGCCGTGCTTGATGATGACGATGCGCTCGGCAAGCCCCTTGGCGTGCGCGGTGCGGATGTAGTCCTGGTGCATCACCTCGAGCATGCTGGACCGGGTCATCCTCGCGATTACGGCCATGGGGATCGTTCCCAGGGCAAGCCCAGGAAGCACCAGGTGGGCCAGGCTGTTCTTCAGCGCCGCGAGGTTGCCTGTGAGAACGCTGTCGAGCACGAACAGCCCCGTGATGGTCCGGAGGTCAATGGTCACGTTCAGACGGGCCGACATCGGGAACCACCCGAGCTCCAGGGCGAACAGCCACAGAAGCATGAGCCCCAGCCAGAATATGGGCATCGACACCCCGAGGAGCGCCACGAACATGCTGGCGTGGTCGAAGATGGAGTACTGGCGCGTCGCTGAGATTATCCCGGCAGGCACGCCGATGAGCGTCGCGATGATCATCGCGGCCACCGCAAGCTCGATGGTCGCCGGGAACCTCGCGGCAAGCTCCCGCGAAACCCTGGTGTTGCTGACGACCGACCGGCCCAGGTCCCCCTTGAGAAGGCGCCCGATGAACCGGAGATACTGCACGTACAGGGGATCGTTCAGGCCGAGCTGCTCCCGCACCTGCTCAAGCGCCTCAGGCGTGGCCCTCTCGCCCAGGATCACCCTGGCAGGGTCCCCCGGGATCAGGTGCAGGAACATGAACACCACTATGGTGACTCCAAGCAGTATCGGTATGGTTGCGATCAAACGGCGCAGCACGTACTGGGACAAATGCCCCTGCCTCCCCGAGCGGCCGGGGAGCCCGCGCAGCCGCGCCGGCAGGGCGAGCAACTCGATGCGTCCGAGTGCCCCTCAATGTGGCTCGATGCGGCTGCGCGCGTCGGCGGACCTTCGCCGGCCGGGCTTCCGACCGAAGTTACCTGCCTGGCCAGGACTGGTCCGAGCTACCCGGTCACCTGGCCTACTTGTTTATCCAGACGTTCCTGAAGCTCTCCGACTGGGTCGGATGCGGGATGTACCCCTCAACCGACTTCTTCGCACAGAGGGGCGGCGTCGAGTGTACCAGCGGCACCCACGGGCAGTCATCGTGTATGAGCTGCTGGACCTCCTCGTAGAGCTTCGTTCTTGTCGCAACGTCCGAGACCGTCTGGGCCTTCACCAGCAGTTCGTCCACCTTGGGGTTCTTGTAGAACGAGTAGTTGCTGGCTCTGCCGGGCACGGCGTTGCTTCCCGAGAACAGCACGTAGATGAAGTTGTCCGGGTCGCCGTTGTCGCCTATCCACCCGATGAGGCACATATCGTGCTCGCCGTATGCGATCTTATCCAGGTAGGTCGCCCAGTCGTACGACACGATCTTGGCCTTGATGCCGACCCCAGCCAGGTCCGCCTGGATCGCCTCGGCGATCTTCTGCGGCTGCTGCATGTACGGCCTCGGCACAGGCATGGCCCACAGGGTGGTCTCGAACCCGTTCGGGTAATTCGCCTCCGCCAGCAACTTCCTGGCCTGCGCCGGGTCGTACTGGTAGTCCTTCACCTTGTCGTTGTAGCCCCACAGCGACGGCGGCATGGGGTTCTTGGCGACCTCGGCGAGCCCGGCGAAAAACGCCTTGATGATGGCGGGCTTGTTGATGGCGTACGCTATTGCCTTGCGTACCCTGATGTCATTGAACGGCTTCTTCTCCATGTTCAGCGACATGTAGCCCACGTTGAAGCTGGGCCGCAAGATCACCTTGAGGGCCTTGTTCTTCTCGGCGATCTTTACGTCGTCAGGGCTCATCCCGTCCATTATGTCGATGGACCCCGACTCGAGTTCCATGAACCGTGCCGAGTTGTCAGGGATGGACCTGAATATGACCTTGTCGAGGCAAGGTTTTCCGCCCCAGTAAGCGTCGTTTCGCTCGATGATGATCTTGTCGCCGTGGTCCCACTTCACGAACTTGAACGGGCCGGTGCCTACCGGGTGGTTGCCCACGTCGGCCCCGTACTTCTTGATGGCTGCGGGGCTCGCGATGGCGAAGGGGGTCATGGCGAGGTTGGCGAGGAACGGCGCGAGGGGCCTCTCCAGCACGAACCTGACGGTGTAGTCGTCGACGACGTCCACCGACTTGATGAGGTCGGTCTCGCCCTGCACGAACATGTACGAGTAGTACTCGAAGGCACCCTGATGATAGGGGTTTTTCGGATCCTTCCAGCGCTCGAAGTTGAACTTCACGGCCTCGGCGTTAAACGGGGTTTCGTCATGGAACTTGACGCCTTGCCTCAGCTTGAACGTCCACACTTTCTCGTCCTTGGACGCGCTCCACGAGACCGCCAGGGCGGGCTCGACTGACGTATTCTTTTCGTTGTACTGAAGTAGCCCGTCGAAGACCTGTCTCGTCACAATGAGGGACTCGCCGTCTGTCACGTTGATCGGGTCCAGGGACACCGAGTCGGCGCCGCGCCCGTAGACGAGGGTGCCGCCATACTTGGGCGATTCGGCAGACCCGACGCCGGCTGCCAGAAGTAGCACGAGGATAATTCCCGCGATGGCCAGCGCGCTTCTACGATACACTTCTCCTCACTCCTTTAACGTGGCTACTGCCACTCGTCTTGCCCGCTCGGCCCCGGCGGGCTCGATTTTGTCGATTTCGCCACGGCCGCGCAAAGTCCTCCCCCACGGCGGCAAGAATTTGCTGGAAAGGAGGCCCATTGAGCTCTTTCAGCGTCACCGGGGTGCCGGAAGTGGAATTGCAGATTCACTTGCATTTGCGGCCACGGGCGAGTAGAATAAAATCAGCCCGACTTGTTCAGGTCCTTCGTGTATACTCGAGGCCGGCCGCGGGCCAGGGGGCGAGTAAACGAGATAAACGCCCTGGGGTACAACGGGTTATCTGAGCAAGGGTGCCATTACCACAAAGCGAGGGGATCTATCCAGTATGGAGTTCAAGGACAAGGTGTTAACGTGTCGCGACTGTGGTGCGGAGTTCATCTTCACCGCAGGTGAGCAGGAGTTCTACGCAGAGAAGGGGTTCGAGCACGAGCCCGTCCGCTGCAAAGACTGCCGCACATCCCGCAAGCGTCAGCGCAATGACGGCCCGAAGGAGATGTATACGGTCATCTGCTCATCTTGCGGCAAGGAAGCTCAGGTCCCGTTCAAGCCCCGCGAAGACCGGCCGGTATACTGCCGGGAGTGCTTCGAGGCGCACAGGAACTACCGGGGAGCCTAGTCGGCTGGTAAGCTTCGGCTGGTAAGCTGATCGAGGTGGTCGTCAACGGCAGACGGGCGGCGCAGGGGCGCGCGGAGGTCGCGCATGCACCCCCGGGTTTGCCGGGCCAAGACATCGGAGGGCGTCGTCCGCGGCGTTTTTAGTGACGCTATCTGAGGTAGCGCGGCCGTAAGGCCGCGCTTTTCCTTGCCCGGGGCCGGGCTTCGGCGTTCCGGGCGCACATGCCCGGGAATGTTCACCGGCTCCGCGCGTTATGCATTGTAGTGGCAACTGACACCGGGGGATTACTCTTGGGCGTTCCGAAAGCAGGCCATGGCGACGGGCACTCGAGGCCCGAGGCAGGTGGAGCGTGATCCGATGAAGGGACGGCCTTCAAGGCATATATCCAGGCACATGAGGTACATATCGACAGTCATGTTCATGTTGTCGGTCGTCATCTCGACGCTCCTGCTGATTCCTCTCGCGGCAACCTTGCCTGCGCCGGCGCTGGCGTCGTCAGGCCGGGCGGGTCAGGGCCAGGTCGAGGCGCCTGGCGAGGCGGGCGCGCCTGGGCCTTGCGACACCGCGGGTGCCGTGGGCGCCGTGGACATAGTGGGCCTTGTCAGCTTCTACTCGTATGACAGGACCGCACCGCTTTCGGCGCGCCTCACCCTCGAGGACGAAAACCCGTGGTACCGCCGCTACGAGCTTACATACCTCAGCGAGGGCGACACCGTCTACGCCGCCTATTTCGAGCCCAGGACGGCGGCGGGACGCGTTCCCGCTGTCATCGGCGTCCACGGGATGTTCTCGGATGCGGAGGACCAGTTCTGGTTCGTGGCGGACTTCGCCGCCAGGCGCGGCTTCGCCGTCCTCATGCCGAGCCTGCCGTACCACCACAGGCGCTCCAGGGGCATCCAGCTCACGTCCGGGCAAAGGTTCGTCGTGGCGCTGCCCGAGACGGTGCGCGACAACTTCAGGCGCGCCGTCATCGACATGCGGCGGGGGCTCGACTGGCTCGCCGCCCGCGACAACGTGGACCCTCATCGGATCTACATCACAGGGGCGAGCCTCGGCGGGATAGTGTCCATGCTCACCTACAAGGCCGACCCCAGGTTCGCGGGGGGCGTGTTTCTGGTCAGCGGGGGCGGGTTCACCGGGATACTCGCTCACAGCGATACCCCCGTGGTCAGGAACTTCAGGCTCATCACGAAGCTCGGCGTGGCCGACATGGACGAGGTCGCGAAAACCCTCACCATGGTGGACCCCGCCGCCCTGCCGGACCTGTGGCCGCGCCCGGTTCTCATGCTGAACGCCACCCAGGACGTGATATTCCCGGTGGACGAGGTGGCGCGCGCGGCGAGGACCTTCCACAACTCCGGGATCATCTGGGCCAGGAGCTCGCACTACTACCCCGTGGCCGGGGCGCAGTACCTGATGGCCGACTTCTGGGCGTCGCTCGCGGGAATCACGCTTGCGGTGAGCATGCCCGGAGGGACCACGTGTCGCGAGACGGTGCTTCCTCCCGTGCCTGGCGACGGGCGCCTGTGGGTGGACCTTGCCCTGGACGATCCGGCCGGGGCCCGGTCCGCGAGATTCGGGATCCACCTCGTCAACAGGATCACTCCCACGCTCGTCGTCCCCCGCGCCCTGTGGGACGTGGAGGCCTGCAGGTCGGTGCTGGAGGAGGTGCCCGCATCCATCTTCATAACGGAGGGCGATACGGCGGCGGATCTCGCGTTCGCCGTGTCCTACATAAGACTCCTCGGGCGCGGCGCTGGCGGGGCGTACGTGCTCCGTGCAGGCGACGGCGGCGTGATAGACGCAGGCACGGCCGCCGGCGAGGACGCGGCAGCGGCCGAGGTGGCGTTCCTCGACCCTCTCGACATCGAGGTGGCGTGGTTCCATTGCCTTGCGGCCTCGGCGTCGGGTCTACCGGGCGCCAGCGTCGCAGGCATTGCCGGCCTCTCTTTCGAGCACGTCCGCCCGGGCAGCCTCAAGGGCTACTTCGACGAGCGCATCAGGGTCTCGCGCCTCGCGCCCATCCCGGCCCTTCCCGACGACACCCTGCTCGACATCAGGTGGGCCGACCCTCCTTTCTAACCTGGTTTCGACCTGCTAAACACCTGTGTAAGGGAGTGGAAACCTGTACTTGCTACGGGTTGTCCCATGCACTATAATCGGACTAGAAACCTGGAACTCTGAGGAGGGTGAAGAGTAGAGATGAAGAAGTCCGGAATTCTACTTATCGTTGGTATTGCCATCATCGTCGTGCTGGCTGTGGGCCTCGCTCTGAAGAAGGCGCCGGAGCAGGCTGCAGCACCCGGTCCCGAGAAGGAGACTCCAGCGCTCAAAGTGGGTTCCGACGTGGCGTTCCCGCCGTTCGAATGGCAAGACGAGCAGACCGGGGAGTTCAAGGGCTTTGACATGGACCTCATCAGGGCCCTCGCTGACGAGATGGGCATGAAGGCGGAGATCGTAAACACGGCGTGGGACGGCATAATCCCGGGGCTTCTCAACGGCAACTACGACGTCATCATATCGGCCATGACCATCACTGACGAGCGCGCCCAGAGCGTCAACTTCTCAGATCCCTACTTCACCGCCGGCCAGGTCATAGTGGTGCGCAAAGATACCGAGGGCATAACGCAGCCCTCCGACCTCAAGGGCAAGAAGGTCTCCGTGCAGATCAATACGACCGGCGACTTCGCTGCCTCCAAGATCGAGGGCATCGGCGAGGTCAAGAGGTTCAACCTCGCACCCGACGCGTTCCTGGAGCTCAAGAACGGCGCGGTGGACGCCTGCGTGATGGATATCGCGGTTGCGGCGGACGCCGTGAAGAACGATGACTCCCTCAAGATAGTCGGAGCGCCCTTCACGGTTGAGTATTATGGGATTGCCATGCGTAAGGGCAGGGAGGACCTCCTGAAGAACCTCAACAAGGCCCTCGCCACCCTGAAGAGCACAGGGAAGTACGACGAGATCTACGCGAACTACTTTGGCGAGTAGGCTCTCGCAGTTGCTCGCGCAGGGCGGCGTGACGCGGGTCCGATGCGGGTCCGGAGCGTAGAAGACTCAAGTCGAAAAACGCAGCATGATTCGGGAGCGCGGCGTAGCACAGCCCGGCGGCATAGTCCCGGCCGCCTCGCGGCAGTGTTGCGCCTCTCTTTATATTATAGTCAGCGCAAAACCGGAGGCCCCGGGAGGGGGCCGGAGACCTCCGGGGCCTCCGGGTGAACAAGGCAGCCCTAAATTGAACAAGAGAGTGGGAGTGGAGAGAGTTGAACGCTGCCTTTTCGTTTCTTTCGGACCTATTGCCCGGGTTCAGATGGGACATCATCCAGAGATCGCTTCCGTTTCTCCTGCTCGGGGCCTGGATGACGCTGAGGCTGACCACCATCTCCATCACGTTCGGGATAGTCATCGGGACGTTCGTTGGTATTGCGAGGATATCGAAGGCGAAGGTGGTCTCGTACCTCGCCGCGGTGTACGTGGACTTCCTTCGCGGGACTCCGCTCCTGGTGCAGATCTTCATCATCTACATGGGGCTTCCGCAGGTGCTGGGGTTCCCGATTCCCCCATACGTCGCCGCGGTATCCGCCATGAGCGTAAACAGCGGCGCGTACGTGGCCGAGATCGTCCGGGCGGGGATCCAGTCCATCCACCGGGGACAGATGGAGGCCGCAAGGGCTCTCGGGATGACCTACGTGCAGGCCATGAGGTACGTGATCCTCCCGCAGGCCTTCAGACGCATAGTGCCACCCCTTGGGAACGAGTTCATCGCCCTGCTCAAGGACTCATCCCTGGTCTCCGTCATAGCCATGGAGGAGCTGGTGAGAAAGGGCCAGATAGTGATCGGCAGGACATTTCGACCGTTTGAGATATGGATAATCGTCGCCCTGATGTACCTTGTCATGACCCTGACCATCTCGAGGCTCGTGACGGTGACCGAGAGAAAGCTCCATGTGCCCGGGTGAGGCTGCGGCACCCGACGGGGCAGGATTTCACTGCTGGAGGGGGAATATTATAGGTGGAAGCCTTATTCCTGTAATCCGGAAAGGAGCTGGTCAGGATGGAGATCACGGTCAAGGGCAAGAACGTGGAAGTGACAAGAGCTCTCCGGGACTACGCCGAGAAGAAAGTCCGCAAGATCCAGCGTTTCTTCGAAGGCGACATGATCGACGCCCAGGTGACCATGGGCATCGAGAAGGGGCTTCACATCGTGGAGGTCACAATGCAGATAAACGGCCTGCTTCTACGCGGCGAGGACAAGACAGGTGACATGTACGCGTCTGTGGACGGGGCCGTTGACAAGATCGAGAGGCAGATCCGCAAGTACAAGACGAGGATCAACCGCCGGCTGCGCCAGATCGGCACGACCCTTGTGGAAGCCGAGTTTGTGCCGGAGGGCGCCGGGGCCGCGGAGACAATCGAGGAGGAAGAGGCCCGGATCGTCAGGACCAAGCGCTTCGCGATGAAACCCATGTCGGCTCCGGAGGCCGTGATGCAGATGGAGCTTCTCGGCCACGATTTCTACGTGTTCTCCAACGCCGAGACGGAGGAAGTGAACGTGGTCTACCGGAGGAGGGACGGGAACTACGGCCTCATCGAGCCGGAGTTCTGACGTTCGGCGGCGCGGCGGCGGCCGCCGCCGGTCGCTGGTTGGGGTTTGCCCGGCTCCATCGGGACCCCGGGGAGTGATGCGGTGAACAGGGTAACGATGCTGGTGTTCGAGGGCGGAAGGCCCCGGAGCGAGGTCGAGGAGCTTGTGGTGGCCGCAAGAAAGGCCGTGGTCCTCGACAACCTCGAGAAGTTCTCCGCCCTCCAGGAACTCGACCGCATCCTGCTCCACACAACCTACGAGGATCTTGCTTCCATGGCCGCGCGCACACGGGCCGAGATCGAGCTTGTGCCGGCGCGCGGCCGGTTTCATTTTGGGGAGCAGCTTGCAGCGGTCGTGAGGCGACACGGTCCGGACGCCGTGCTGTACATGGGCGGCGCGGCCGGGTCGCTCCTCGGGGCGGATGAAGTTGCGAAAGTGGCGCGCGCCCTGGCCGCGGCGGACGCGCTCGTTTTGGCCAACAACGTCTTCTCCAGCGACATCGTGGGATTTGCGCCTGCGGACTCGATCTTGCGTCTTGAGGACCTGCCGCCCTCCGACAACGCGCTCGCCATGGCCCTCTCGACGCTGCTGCCTGTGGCACGGATGGACGAGACCGTGGGATCGACGTTCGACGTGGACACGCCCGCTGACGTGATGGTGCTCGGGTTGCACCCTGCTGTAGGGCCGCGCGCCCGGGCCGCCATCGGCGGGCTTGACCTGGAGCCTGCGTACGGGCGCCTCGTCCGGGCGCGAGATACGCTGGCGACGCATCTTGCGGAGATCGCCGCCATCGGCCGGGTGAGCCCCGGCGCGGTGCTGTATGTGAACCAGCGCCTCAAGTGCAGGATGAGGGCCTTCTCCGAGGAGCGAGGCATGAAAGCGCTGGGGAGGCAAGACCGCAGAGAGGTTGTGTCGCTGCTTGGATGCCTCATCGAGCAGGTGGGGTTTGCCAGCTTCGTGGCGGCGCTTGACAGGGTGGCGGACGCCGCGTTCGTGGACTCGAGGGTGCTCTTCCACCATCTTGGCCTGAGGCTTTCCGCGAAAGACAGGTTCAGCTCGGACCTGTTGCATGTAGGAGAGGTCAGAAACCCGGTGGCGAGCAGGTTCACGGAGTCGGTGCGGGCGAGCGCCATCCCGGTGGTGCTCGGCGGACATTGCCTGGTGTCGGGCGGGCTGCGGGCGCTCGTTGACTCCGCGGTCTCCCTACAAAAAAGCGGGCAGGCCCTGGAGCTTCGGCAGGATTCCCCATCTCGGGGTAGAATAGGTTGATCATTGGCATAAAGTTGAAAGCAAGGGAGACAATTCTATGGCACCCCGGAAGGGGACGCGCCAGGACCGTGGTGCCGGACAGGCTTCGGAGCGGGCGGCCGGGCTGGAGGCCGCCATAAGCCAGATAACGGGCGTCGCGTCTGTCCGGGTCAGCTGCGGGCCTGCGGGTGAAGTGACGGGCATCGATATACTGATGGAGAAAGGCGTCCAGTCGCGGCGGGTCGTGCGCGACGTGGAGTCCGCGTGCGCAGCGTACCTCGGCCACAGGCTCTCCTCGGAGTCGGTGACTGTCGCCAGGGCGGGCCGCGGTGCAGCGAAGCGCTCGAAACGGAACGGGCCTGCTCTCGGGCAACGTGAGGCAGGCGCGGCCGAGGCTATGGGCGCTCCCGCCGGGCAGGGTGCTGAGCACGTGCGTGGCGGTGATGATGATGCGCCGCCGGCATCGGCGCGTGACCGGGGCAGGGCACCGCGTGATGTGAGCAGCGAAGGACGCGGCTCAGAGGCTCCGGTTGTGAAGAGATACAGGGTGGTCTCGCGGGCGGGGCGGGGCACTTCGGGCGGCGAAAAGCCGGCGAAGGCAAGCCGCGCGCGCAGCAGCGGGGAAGAGGAGATAAGGCCGGATCCCCGCATAGGTGTGAGGCGGATGGGAGTCAACGTATACCCCAACCGGATACACGCCATGGTGGAGCTGTCGTACGGCCCCAGGACCTTCGTCGGCGAAGACGAGGATCTGCCCGGCGACGATAGCCGATTCAGGGTGCCGGCGACTGCGACGCTGAAAGCCCTCGACCAGGCTTTCGGCGGGCTCGTGGGCCTTTCCGTTGATGATATCCAGGTATGCCGCCTGTCCGGCAGAGAGACTGCTGTGGTGCTTGCTACCGTCGGGTCGCCGTGGGGCGATGTGCCCTCGACCGGCGCATCATACGTGACGAGAAGCGAAGAGGAGGCGGTGATAAGAGCTCTTCTTCACGCCGTGAACAGGTGCGTGACCCTCACCTACGGAGGGGAGGAGTACTACGAGGAGGATTACCTGGCATAGCGCCGGGGAGCCCCTTCGTGGCGGTGAGCACGGCCGC
>DKEX01000096.1 GCA_002452295.1 Firmicutes bacterium UBA6811
CGGAGCGCGGGTTCCCGTTGTTTTGACGTCGAGAGCGGACCCGGCGGCGAGCAAGCTGAACTCGATAGCGGTGGCTGTGCTCCTCGGGCGATTCTCGTGAGAGGATACGCGTGAGGGGCTGTGCATGAGGGGACGCTCACGGCCCATGAGCGGTCTAGAGAAGGGTTCGCTCGGGGCAAGTGGGCTCGGCGGGCCCACAGCCGGGCCCAACTTGGGGCGAACCATAGACAGGCAGGTGTCAGGTGGGGCGATGGAGCTTACAGTCCGTGAGGTGCTCGAAATGCCGTGCCTGGGTAAAGCCAGGCTTCTGGCCGGCGGCAACGGGCTGCACAACGTGGTCCGGCACGTCACAGTCATAGACGCGCCCGACGCGGTTGAGTGGCTACGAGGCGGGGAGTTCGTTCTCACGACGGCGTATCACATCAAGGACGATCCCTCCGCCCAGGTCAGTCTGATCGAGGCTCTGGTCCGAAAGAAGGCCGCATGCGTTGGGATCAAGCTCCGAAGGTTCCTGGACGCGCTGTCTTGCGACGCTCTCGGCAAGGCTGATGAGAAGGGCCTGCCCGTTATCCAGGTGCCGTTCGAGCTGGCGTGGATCGATATGATAAACCCGATCCTGAGCGATGTGATGGATCGCCAGACACAACTGCTCGAGCAGTCATGGGAGGTACACCGGCGCTTCCTGGACGCAGTGTTGAACGGCGGGGATATGAAGACCGTCGCTTCGACGCTGGCAACTCTGCTCTCGAGACCCGTGGTGGTCACAGACGTGGGCCTCCACGTGCTTGCCAAGAGCCCGCCTGGGGTTTCGGGAACCGCGACAGGACCAGTCGCTGGGGCGTCCCCAGGGCAAGAGGAAAGCGGCCTTTCTGAGTCGGACGGCAGAGAACAGCTTGCGCTCATGGAATCTGCTATAGAGTCAGTGCGGGAGTCAACGTCGGCTTGTCAGGGTGCCTCGCCGCTCAGGAACTCGAGCAGTCCCTCGAGCAGTTCCGAGATGCTAAAGACGGACGTGGACGTGCGGCCTGTCTCCCTTCAGGCATCGACTCTCGATGCCTCGTTCCTGGAGGGGTTCAGGATCGTTCGAGGCGAAGGCGGCTCCGAGGTGCTCGTGGCCGAGATCCGGACCAAGCATGAAACGTACGGGTTCATCTTCGTCGGCCGGCAGCAGCTATCAGGGGCGGCTGAGGATGAATCGAATGGTGGTGACGTGCTGAGCCAGAACGAGGCTATTGCGGTACAGCAGGCTGCCACAGTCGCAGCTCTGGAGATCATCAAGCAACAGGCCACCGAGCAGGTGGAACGGCGCTACCGCCTGCACTTCGTCGATGACCTCCTCCAGGGGAACTTCGAGACTCGAGAAGCGCTGATCCGCCGCGCCCGGTCCTGCGGCTGGGATTTCACCCGACCCCACATCCTCATGATTCTGGATATAGACGGGTTTGAAAGGTACTACCTCGAGCACCCGGGCGAATCCGAGAGGGACATGCAGCGGATCAAGGATCGGATGCTCGATGTCGTGAACAGCGGGATCGTCAAAGGGGTGGGCCCGGTGACCGGGGTGGACAGGAGCGACAGTATCGTGGTCTTGTCGCCCGTGACACCGGGCTCGTCAGCCGATGGAGCGAAGGAGACCGCCCTCAACCTGGGCAGGGCTTTGCGTGATCGGGTATCCGAGCGGCTCAAACCCCTCACTGTCTCGGTGGGCATCGGCCGATTCTACCCTGATGTGTTGCTACTGCGCCGCAGCTACCTGGAGGCGCGTGAAGCCCTCAAGCTCGGACGGCGAGTGCGGGGCAACGGTAGCACCGTTCACTATGACGATCTCGGCGTCTACAGGCTGATACTGAAGTGCTCCGACCCGGCGGAAGTAGGCCTCTTCGTCAGGGAACATCTGGGCAGACTCATCGAGTACGACCGGGCCCACCGGACGAACCTGGTGGAGACCCTGGAAACCCATATCAAGACGAACTGCTGTCTCAAGGAGACCGCATCCAGGCTGTTTGTGCACGTCAACACCCTGAAGTACAGGCTTCGGAGGATCCAGGATATACTGGGCATCGACCTTCGAGACCCGGAGGAACTCCTCAACCTGAGCGTGGCCATGAAGATGAAGGACATTTCCGGGCTCGACACGAGCGCCGGGATCGTCGTGAAACAAGGCGAGACTCATGCATAGACGGTGACTACCTGCGGGAGAATTCATGCGTGAAGGCTCGCCTTCAGCCGAGAACTCAGGCGACACGAAGGGGTCGGTGGTCGTGAGAGACAGGCAGGAGCAAATCGAGGAGATAATGGGGTTCGTCGCGAGGCACAAGGAGTCGCAAGCAACGAGAGCCGTGTTCGGCCGCATACTCGGCCGTTACGACATGGAGGTCGGCAGCGAGTCGCTCTGCGACCTGCGCGACGGCCTTGGCAAGGCCAGCGACGAGGAGGTGGAGTCGCTTTACTACATAGTGCGCTGAACCTTGAACCTTTCCGGGGCTGAACGTCTCCAGGGTTGAAGCCCGCCGGTTCCAGGAAGAACCACGTCAGCTGGTCGCCGCCGCAGTGCGCCCCGCCCTCTCTCGTTCGATTGTGCGATCACGTTTGCTTTTGCCTTTGCCTTCGCCTTCGCGCTCCTGTTCGCGCTCCCGTCCGCGTCCGCGTCCGCGTTCGTGTTCGCGTTCATCTACATGCGTTCTCAGCCTCACGGCCAGTTCGCCAAGGTCGGCGCGGTGCTCGAAGAGGGCGCAGGCGAACCGGTCGCGCCTGAGCAGCGCGGGGTTTTCGCGAATGGCCCGCATGAACGGCGAGCGGAACGCCGAGGCAAGCCCGCCCCAGCGGACGTTCTCACACGAGATGGGTGCGAACGGGCACGGCTCGACGTCGCCTTGGGAGTTGATGTGGAGCGACGCTTGCCCAGCCGCCGAGCAGCGGTTGTCCTTGCCGTACTCATCATGCGGGAACTGCACCAGCACGATGGGCTTATGGCGCCTCAGCTCCAGCACGCGCCGCCTGAACGCCTCCCGCGCACGCTGGTCGAGCATCCAGTCGTCGTTCGGGTGCTCGTCGCACGGCACGTACTCTGTGAAGAAGCCGACCGAACAACCGAGGCCGATCATCTCATCTACAAACGCGTCGGTGCCAAGGTGGCCGGTGTTGGCCGCCGTATTCGTGGCGGCGAAGCCGTAGCAGGCCCCTGCCTGGCGCAGGTGCCCCAGGGCGCGTAGCGCCGCCTTGTGGGCGCCGGGGCCGCGCCGCGCGTCGGTGTCCTCGGGGAAGCCCTCAATGCTGACAAGCAGGAGCACATTGCCGATCCGCGCGATGCGCTCCGCAACCTCGGGGGTTACGAGGGAGCCGTTGGTGATGGGGACGAACAGCAGGCGCCGGTGGCGCGCCATGAGTTCCAGAAGATCGCTCCGGACCAGCGGTTCGCCTCCAGTTACGACCATGGAATTGACCCCAAGCTCCTCGGCCTCGCTGAAGAGGGCGTCGAGTTCGGCGGTGGAAAGCTCGTTATCGGAGTCGCGGCCGTGGGAGTAACACCCTCGGCAGTTGTAGTTGCACCGCATCGTCGGGCTGATGGCAACGACCGACGGCACCGGGCCGCCGAGGCGCCGCTCGCTCTGCACCCGGCGGCGCCTGGCGTGCCACATGCGCCAGGCGATCCCGGCGAAGAACGCCATGTGCCTGGGGCTCGACCGCCCCCACATCCATAGCGCCGACGCGATCAGGCTGCCGATACCAGGCTCCCGCTCCCGGTCCTCTCCGGTGCCCACATCGGAATGCAGAGGTCTGTGTTTCGTCTCTTGTGTTCGAACTGCGGGACTACCCTCCGGCACTATCTCCCAACCTCTCTCGAGTCTGCTCTTGCGTCCGCAGGCGAGCCCGGCTCGTACGTGGCTGTCATCCTTCGACCCGCCGCGATCTGTCTTACGGAAAAGCCACAAAACTCGCCGCCAGTATACTCGATCCACCGGCCCACGTCAAAGCCGATTTGCCCTTCCGCGTCGGTCTGCTCTTCTGCGTCGTCCCCTTGCCCTCCTGTGCCAATCCACCGCGCCGGGGGCGGCCCGGTATTGTAGGAGCGCGAGAGCGCGCGGGCGCGGGAACGCGAGGGTGCGTGTTCGGGGAGATCGCCCATCCTGGGCCGCTCATACTGTCGCTCATGCCGATGAGCGCCGGGTGTTGTGTGTTCTCCCGGTGAATTATCGTGTACGTGGTATATCGCCGAGGTTTCCCCTGGTAGTGATGCCTGGCACCGGCAAATGGTGAAAACGCCGCTGGCAGCGTCTCCGTGGAATTATCGCACATGAGGCATATTGTCGTCTTCTTCCTGCTAGTGGCCTGGGCAACATCAAGCGGTGATAAACGGGGCCTGGCAGCGCCTTGTCCGGAATTATCGCACATACGCGATATCGCCGCTTCGCGAACCCATGTTACCCCCGGAGCTACCGGTCCGCCCACTCGCCGGACAGAGGGCCGCAGGAGCAGGATCAGGAGATGGACTGCATATATCCTGTGCACCTGCACAGTGGTCGGGCGCACAAGAAATGTGCAGACGGACTGGCGTCTCGTCTTGGTGCACCCGCTTCGAGCGGTCCCCCGCCGTTCTCTGTGCGGCCGTCCGTCGCAGTCCGCGCGAGTCGCAGCCGCTTTTCTGGGGCACAGGGCGCCTCTCCCGCTGACCTGGCATGCGTCTTGCGACGTTATCGTAGCGAAAGATCCACCATGGGGTGGCTGCGCGGGGGTTTCGGAGGCGCGGCTGGGAATGGATGGCGATTCGAAAGGAGGGCGACGAGCGGGCTTGAGCTTCTTCCGGGCCTCCGGAGCGAGCTTGCGCCGGCCGATGGTCGCGGCTTTGGCAGAATGTGGTATACTTAAATCGAATCGAGGTGCCCGGGGGCACGGGCAACAGAGGCTCGCGGAAGGAGGCGACTGGAGACGGCGGGGGGGATATCAGAGACGAACAGCCGGGTCGTGCCCGGCACAGGCGGCCGGCGCACAGACGACATCCTGCTCAGACGTTGCGCCAGGACGATTCGCGATGTCGTGCCCGAAGCAACAATCATCCTTTATGGATCTCGAGCAAGAGGCGACAACACTCCTGACTCAGACTATGATCTTCTGGTTCTCCTGGATGGGGAGGTCGATTGGCGGCTCGAGGACAGTATTCGCCGCAGTCTGTATCCCCTCGAACTGGAAACGGGGAAGGTGCTTACTGTGGTCTGCTACGGGAAGGCCCGGTGGCACTCGCCCTTATATCAGGCCATGCCGTTCGTCCGCAACGTGCAGCGGGAGGGTGTGATCCTGTGACCCCGGAGACCCGGGCACTTGTAACGTACAGGCTGGAGCGGGCCAACGAGTGTGTTGAGGAAGCGGAACTCCTGCTCAGCACGGGCCACGTTAATACCAGTGTGGACCGTTGCTACTACGCCTGCTTCTATGCGGTATCAGCCTTGCTGCTTGCAAAGGGCCTTTCATCGCCGAAGCGTACAGGTATCAGATCTCTCTTCCATCAGCAAGTAGTCAAGCCAGGACTCGTTGGCATCTCGGCCGGTCAGCTCTATGACAGGCTCTTTGACAACCGTCAGAAATCGGACTATGCGGATCTGGTCACGTTCAAGGCCGATGATGTCAGGGTGTGGCTGCAAGAGGTCCGGGCGTCTGTCGGCGACATCCGCGAACTGACTCTGTGCGAGGTTGAAAAAGAGACGACCACATGAGGCCCGCCCCGCCGCTTTCGTTGCGGGCTGGACCCGGGAACCAACGGTGGCGGCGGGGCGCTTGCTTCTGACGCGACCGCTGTGTGGGGGCGACGCGGCTGCGAGGGCCACGCGGGCTACGCGCGCTTCGCCTTCGCCTGGTTCGCCCGGGCGACGTCGGGCCAGCGGCGCTGGAGCTTGCCGACGGCCAGCACTATGGGCGTGAGAACGACCGCGGCCACGATGGCCTCGGGCACGCCCTGGAGGAGCGCGATGGCGAGCGCTCCCTCTTTGCCGGCGAGCGGGATGTAGCCGAACGCTACCGCGAGCCCCAGCGTGCCCACGGTGTTGGTGATGCTTCCTGCGGCGGCAGCGATGGGTATGCCCCAGGCCTTCCTGCCGCATGCCCGGTATACGAGGAACGAGACCACGCCGATGAGCAGCCTCGCCGGGATGACGACGCGCAGGTCGCCCAGGAAGCGGAGTGTGAACAGGCCGAATATGAGACCCACGAACGATCCCACGAGTGGCCCTTCGAGCATTCCTGCAAGCTCGACCGGAAGATGCATCAACGTGGCGGCTCCGGCGGGGGTGGGCACCGGGATGAAGCCGATTCCCGTCATGCCCATGACGAGGGTGAGGGCCACAAGAAGCCCCGAGACAACGATCTGCCTGGTACTGAGTTTCATCATGAGACACCTCCGTTCCAGCCCCTCCTCGGGTGCCGGACGATCTTAGCGGGCTCTTCGCTTGACCGGAAGGTTTCGTGCGTCGAGCGCAAGTTCCAGGTCCGGCGGGATCCTGGTCTCGAGCCCGTTTGCGGAAGCGACTGACCTGACCTGACCTGCGCTGAGCCGGAGTCAGGCCTGTGCTACTGACCGCCTGCACACCACCTGCCTTTTCCCATCGAGCGATCTCCTGCCATTTCCGTTGCTTCGCTTCGAGAAGCGAAAATCCTGCACGCTGTGCCATGTTCCAGAGCAGACTTCCGAACTCGCACCCAGTTGGATGCGGCTACGCCGGTACATCAGTATGCTTCGTGCGGCCGCCCTACTCCACCCGGGCAAGGCGCCGTCAGGCCCCGATGTCTCGTGCGGCAGGGACCCCACCGGCGGCGGCAGCGGCTTTCACCGCGCGCACTATGGCCACGGCCACTGCGTCTGCCGCCGCGGCCCCGAGGACGGTGATGTCGGCCGCCCTGTTGCCCGTGAACGGCCTGTCCCCGGTGGAAAGCGCAAAGACGACGTCCCCGTCATACATCGTGTGGACGGGGCGGATGACGCGCGCGAGGCCGTCGTGGGCCATCTGGGCCACCTTGTTCGCGCCCTCCTTGTCGAGGCGGGCGTCAGTGGCGACAACGGCGAGCGTCGTGTTACCGCCGAATCCCCAGAGCGCGGCGGGACCCGGCTTCTCTTGTAGGAGCCTCTTGCTTACCCTGTGGTAGGCTCCTGCGATTACGCGCCCCGTGTCCGGGTCCACCACCTCGCCGAGGGCGTTGACCACGAGGAGGGCCCCGACCACCACCGGCTCCGGGTCACCCGCCTGGCGCGGCAGCCTCACAGCCCATGTGCCGATGCCGCCCTTCATTGCGTGCTGCGGTCCCCACGTCTTGCCGACAGTGGCACCAAGGCCGGCGCCCACGTTACCCTCGGCGGGCGAGTCCGCCGACGCGGCAACGCACGCCGCGTAACCCATGCGCCTGTCCGGCCGCACCTTCGGGTCGCCGATGTCCAGGTCGAAGATGACCGCCCCGCCAACGATCGGCACCACGCCGAACCCTGTATCGAACCCCGCGCCGCGCTCCTCGAGGAACTGCATAGCGCCGCACGCGGCGTCAAGGCCGTAGGCGCTGCCGCCCGCAAGCATTACAGCGTGGACACGCTCTACCAGGTTGCACGGACGCATGAGGTCTGTCTCGCGGGTCCCCGGCGCAGACCCCCGCACGTCCACCCCCGCCACAGCGCCGCCCATGGCGAGAACAGCTGTGCATCCCGTGAGCGCGCGGTCGTCCTGGGCGTGTCCTACAAGTACTCCAGGCACATCCGTGATGCAAGGCAAAGTCGAACCCCTCCTCAATAAGCGCTCTTGTGCTCTGAACCCCTCAGCTTACGCGCCTGAGCACGTCCAGGCCGAGGTGAAGAACGGTGTTGCCGCAGGCGCGCGTCTTGAACCGGAGGCTGCGCGCGAGCATTCGGGTGAGGCGCGACCGGGCTCTCAAGATGGGCAGACCGCGCAGGAGCCGGGCGATGCGCGAGCCTGCCGCCGTGGCCGCGACGTAGGTCTCCGCCATCTGGATGAGTCGGGCTGCCTGGAGGCCTGTCTCGGCCCACGAGGAAAACTCGTCGAGCCAGGGCTTTACCTCCTCGACGAACTTGCGGTTGGGATTGCCGCGCAGCATCGCGGCAGAGGCCTTCATCTCCAGCATATACGAGGACAGTATCCCAGCCGCCTCCCCCAGCGTGCCGGCCTCCGCTCGCTTGCGCGCCCTGTCGAACGCCGAGGCTATGCCCGGCGGGTCGTCCGGGTGGAGCGGGCTTATGGTGCAGGCGTCGGCAAAGAGGGCGCAGGCCCCGAGGGCCTCCCTGCCGAGGACGCGCGCGACCGCGTCCTCCCAGGCCGACCGGGGGTCATACTGAGCGGGATTCTCGAGGTAGCGTGCAGCCGCAGCGAGCGGGATCTTCGAGGCTTCGGCCTGGTTCATCGGGTTGAGGAAGATTCCCTTCGCGGCCTCGGGCAGATAGGGGCTGCGACCGGTGTACGGCCCGATGTGCAGTTCAGCCTTCATGGGACCGTCGTTCACGGGGTAGTTGTCCCAGTAGGTGACCGGCCTCCTGAGGGACTCGGCCACGGCCTTGGTATGCTCGAGCGTTAGTTCCTTCGAACATACCACCGGGCCTGTCCACATGATGTCGATGGCCGGGTCCAGGCCTGCCCCGATCTTGCGAACGTATTCCGTGGACGGGTCCCCGCAGTATTGCGTGGGGCATATCACGAGCGATATCTGCGCGGACAGCCCCTTTAGGCGGGCGTACACGGCATTCGTGAACGAGACCTGCGCGCTCGCCAGGCCATCGAAAGCCTTCCGGTCCTCCTCGTGGCGCAATTCGGCTGGAATATCGTCGTAGAGCAGGGCGAAGGCTCGCGCTCCGGCGTCATACAGCGCCTTGAGCTTGGCGACGAGGGTATCCTGGTCCCGCCTGTCCGAGTAGCGCAAGGACAGGCCGGGGCTAACGGCAAAAACGAACGTGATGCCGCGCTTCCTCGCGTGCGATGCAAGCTCCGAGAGGCGGGCGAGCAGGTCCTCCGGGTACGGCGCCCGCCACCTCTGCCTGTGGTACGGGTCGTCCTTGGGCGCGTAAATATACGCGTTCATCCCGATGTCCGACATGAAGGACAGCATGTCCATTCGCTCGTCGTGGGTCCAGGGTCTACCGTAGAATCCTTCCACCACACCTTTCCAGGCAAATCCCTCGGGCATTCCAAACACCTCCGGCGCAGCCCCCGCTCAGCTTCGCTGTACAGAGGATTCAGCGCGGCACGGCGGATTCCTGCCCGCCGCCCGCCTCATCAAGCTCGCGCCGAGGTGCGAAGGTCCACGGGCCAGTACAGGTATTCGGCCCTCGCGCCGGACGCGTCGCTCACGTCAACGAAGATGTCGTAGCGACCCGGGCGGAACGCGGGGCCGAACTTGAGCCGTATGAGGAGCGGCGAGGCGGTGCTGTCGGACTCGAATCCCACGGCCAGCTGGGCAAACTCCGGGTGTTCCGAGACCGGGTAGCCGTTGATGTTCACCCGCACGGAGTTGATGTCCAGCGACTTCAGGCCTGCAAGCTCACGCCGGCCGTGCGGGATGGCAGGCCACGCCTTGAACACGATCTCGCGCTTCCTGAGGGCCATGTCGAATAGTTCTGATCGCGTCGGCATTTCGCGCCCTCCCGGCAGGTCGCTGCCGTCGCGCCTCACTACTGTGATGATGGGCTTCATCGAGGCCGCGAACTCCTTGCGCGCCGCCTCGACCGACCGCCGCTTCAGCAGGACGGCGTTGGCGAACGCGAGGATGGCGTCCTGCGTGGGTACCCGACCGTCCTTGGCGGGCGTGCCGAGGCTATCGAAGCTCGTCGTGATGAAGGCGTCCACCGACGGCTTCGCCACCTTGTTCCAGAGCACGTCAGCCACCCATTCCCAGCGCACGAGCGGTCCGATGAGAGGCGCCCGATCCAGCGCTCGAAGTGGGTTTTCGACGATGTCCATGGTGCGCGCGACGGTCCTGGTGCTGATGGTGCCGTCCGGCGCGGACAGGGACGACGCCAGGGAGTAGGCCACCTTGAAGATCACGGTCCCCGGGTACTTGACGGCCCCGGTGTCCAGCGGCCCGATGGGCCGGTCGGCCGGGCGTGGGTGCCTCCCAACGCGCGCGAGGTGCGCGATCTCGTCGAAGCTTTTCGTGAAAAGGCCGTCGAGGACGCGCTCGACGGAGAGGTCAACGTGGCGGGAGTGGACGACCTTCGCCGCCTCGTGCCGGATGAGCTGTTTGCGAGCGCGCACAAGCTGTTGTATGATGGACATGCCGAGGAGGATGAGGTTCATGTTCTTCCAGAGGACGGGGATGTGATCCTCCGGGAGCCGCACGGCGCCGTCGAAATCCTCGGAGGCGAGGGTGATGATGTTGGTGTTGCCGTCCTTGAGCGTGGAAAGGTGCGGTAGGGACAGGTTCTCGAACCTGTGGCCTCCCGGCGCGAAGATGAGCAGGCTGTCCACAAGGAACTCGGTGAGGCCGTGGTCGGCCAGGTTGTAGCGCTTGAGGAAGGGCACGGGGTAGTCGTGGCCGAGGACGCGATGGGAGTCGGCATACCCTGAGAACGTGGTGACCTCGTCGGCGATGGCGTCCGGCGGGTCGCAGACGTTGCCCTCGTTGTCTGTACACGTGTAGTGTGCGTACCAGTCCGCAAGCTGGTGCGACAGCCACCCGCACGCGATGGCCAGGTCGCGGAGGCGATCCTCGCTACTGTGCCACGCCGTCTCGGGAAGGCGGCGCCAGGTGTCGATGAGCGTGTACCCGAAGTTCGGGACGCCCTGGGCGTGGTCGGGGATGAAGTTGTGCGTGTAGTCGTACGCGGTGAAGTTGTTGAGCGTGTGATAGCTGGATATGGCGTCGGCGCTGTTGGCGGCGAGTATGTACGCCTTTTCCACCTCGGGCGAAGACGTGAGGAGCGCGAGGAGATCCTTGTTGATGGCGCCCGCGCTGCGGCTGGCCCCGGCGCAGGCACCGGTACCGGCGCTCATGCTGGCACTGGCACTGGCANNGCGCCCGCGCACGCGACCGCACCGACGCCGGCAGCGAAGCAGGTGCCGACGCCGCCCATGCGGCTTACGCCTGCCGCGCCTGCGGCACCTCTCACGCCGCCCATCCCGGCCATGCCGGCCAGGCCATCCGCGCCGCGCGCCCTGTCACCGGGCCCACCGCCTGCAGCGAGTTCCTTCGCCCTTCGCAGGGCGGTTCGGTTGATGTGAACGTGCGTGAACGGCCCCCACATGAAGGCGGGGAATACCGGGCCGAGGAGAGCCCCCAGGATGAGACGCCGAAACCGAGACACGACCATCCCCTCCCAGCGGGTCATGATGTTGCAGGAGTATAGTATGCAGTGCGGCCCGCAGGTGCCCTAAGTGCGGGCTGGGCCGTCGCTGCAGGCTCTCCAGGGCTTGCCGGTGCTCGCACGCCGTGGAGCCTGGGTCTGGCCAAATGCCCGCGGGCCGAGCTATGTCGAGGCCCTCGCGACCCCGGCCGGGTTGCGCGAGCTACTCCCCCAATTCGTCCAGCCCGCCAAGGTCGAAGTTTGGCGTGAATGACGAATCCTGGGACGACGGGTCCTGCATGAACCCGTTCTCCAGCCCGACCTCGTCGAAGTGATCGAGGACCTCCTCGTACTCGCCGTCGGTCAGGCGGCGGTTTATCTCGGGGAAATGCTCCGCGAGGTGCACCGGCACGTACTGCGACATCACGCTCACATAGATGTCGCCGGGAAGGCTCGCCCGGATCCAGTCGAGCACCTGCTTGCTGTCGTCGGTGTGGCTGGGAAGGACGAGGTGCCTTATGAGAACGCCGCGCGTCATGAGGCCGTCCGGCGAGAACCTCGCCGGCCCCACCTGCCTGTACATCTCGAGGATCGCACGCGTGGCGCGGGCGAAGTAGTCCGGGGCCGAGGAATAGCGGCCGGCGGCGCGCTCGCTACGGTACTTGAGGTCCGGCAGGTACACGTCCACGAGGCCCTCGAGGTGGACGAGGGACTCCGGCAGTTCATAGGCATTCGTGTTATACACGATCGGGATCGCCAGGCCCTGCTCCCTCGCGAGGCGGATCGCCCAGGCCACCTGGGGCAGGAAGTGCGCCGGGGTGACGAGGTTGATATTGCGGGCGCCTCTTTCAGCAAGGCGCAGGAAAACGGCGGCAAGCTCGGCGACGCCAACTTCCTTCCCGAATCCGCCGTGGCTTATGTCATGGTTCTGGCAGAAGACGCAACGGAGGTTGCAGTGGGAGAAGAACACCGTGCCTGAGCCGCGCGTCCCGCTTATGCACGGCTCCTCCCAGCGGTGGAGCGAGGCGAGGGCGACTTTCGGGAGCGCTCCCGCCTTGCAGAAGCCCGTTTCGCTGGCGAGGCGGTTTGCGGCGCATGCGCGCGGGCAGAGGCGGCAGGTGCGGAGGGCCGCGAGGAGCGGCTCCGGCATGCCCTCGAGGCCCGGCGGCGTCGCGGCGTCGGATGGCGGCGTCGCGGCCGGGGACCGTTGAAAGCCGTCATCGGCTGGCGCGGACTGCGGGGGGACGTCAGGCTCCCGAAAGGCGTCGGCCTGCCGGAAGGCATCGGGCTGGCAAGAGGCGTCGGACCGCCGGAGCGCGCCGTGGCTACTCACTGCTTGACACCTGAACGTGGACCTTTCTCGAGCGCGGCCCATCGAACTCGCAGAAGAAAACCCCCTGCCACGTGCCGAGCGCAAGGCCGCCGCCCTCAACCGGGATGGTGACCGAGCTTCCGACGAGCGACGCCCTGATGTGGGACGCAGCGTTGCCCTCGACGTGCCGGTAGGCTCCGTGTTTCGGAACCATCTTCGTGAGAGCTTCGAGGATGTCGCGCGCCACGTCGGGGTCGGCGCTTTCGTTGATCGTGATGCCAGCAGTCGTGTGGGGCACGTAGACCACGCACACTCCGCGCTGGACTCCCGACTCGCGGACCAGCTTCCTGACGTCCGAGGTTATATCAACCAGTTCGTCCTGTGCCTTCGTTCTGATGGTTATGGTGTTCAACTTCGCATTCCTTCCTCGACACGCGTGTTCAAGGTCAACGTCAGGGTCAAGGTTCAGGTTACGGCTGTGTTACCTACTTGCACCGGTTCCAGCCGTCATCGACCTGAAACGTGACTGGGTGGGCCTCCCGCTGGACCTCGGGCCTCGTGGTGCCCCCCCCTGAGGTGCCCCTGCCGCAATGACAAAGCGCCCCTGGCCCCAGGGTGCCGCAGAGCCTTGCGATATCCTCTACCGGCCCTGACTAGCCAATCGGCCAGCCGAGCGCCACGGCTGTGCCCAGCCCGACTCCAGCGAGCACCTCGAGCGGTGTGTGGCCGAGAAGCTCGCGTAGCCGCTCCTCCTTGATGCGGTGCTTCCTGTACAGGTCATCAACGATCCTGTTGACTATCCTGGCCTGCCTGCCGGCGGCTCGCCTTATTCCCGCCGCATCGTAGAGCACGATGAGCGAAAGCACCGACGCCACGGCGAAGATGGGCGAGCCCCACCCTGAGGTCCGGCCGACCGTTACGGACATGCATGACACCAGGGTGGAATGAGAGCTCGGCATGCCCCCCGGTGTCACGAGGCACGTGAAGTCCGGCCGCCTGTGGATCACGTAGTCCACGATGAACTTGAGCACCTGTGCTATGGCCCATGCCACGAGCGGCGCCACCAGGGCGGCGTTGGCAAGGAGCAATCTGATCACCTCGTGCGATCCTCGGCGATGTCGGCGACCGTCCCGCCGGTGAGGCGGATGAGGTCGGAAGGAGCGATTCTGAAGAGGCTGCGTGGCGTGCCGGCCGCGGCCCAGATCTCCGCGTGCTGGAGGAGGTCCCGGTCTATGAATACCGGGACATGCGCCCTGAGGCCGACAGGCGGCACGCCGCCGATGGCGAACCCCGTGACCTCGCGCACCGTGTCAGCGTCCGCCTTCGTCACCGCGCCGCCGCCTGCGAGCGCGGCGAGCTTGCGGACGTCCACGCGGTTGGACCCCGAGGCCACCGCCATGACCGGTCTGCCGCCGGCCAGGAAGACGAGGCTCTTCGCGATCTGGCTTACGCTCGCGCCCACGGCCTCGGCCGCCTGTGCCGACGTGGCGGTGCTCTCCGCAAGCTCGCGCACAACCGACGGGCACCCGAGCGCGCGCAGGGCTTCCTGCACTTTCAACGACGATGGGTGGAGATCGTTCGCCACGCGGTCACGTCCTCGGCTCGAGATTGGCTGCTGCCGCCCATTTCGGCGGCCACTCGCCCCATTCCATCTTAGTGTCGGCCGGCCCAGGTGTCAACGCCTTTCCTGCAGGTCTCCACCCCTCTCGAACCTCACACGAGCGTGTGCTCCCCGTCACCGCGCTGGCGTTGCGACCCACCCGTGGTATAATTGTCCCGGAATCTTCCGAGGGGTCGCCTTCCAGGACGCAGCCGCGGCGTAACGCCCGGAATCTAACGGCGTTTCACACAACTGAACTGACGCGAAAGGTGGGGGTACCGGTGAGTGGTTACGAGTCTCGGGAGCAGCTTCGGAGAGTGGTCAAGCACGTGGTGGATCTCATCAAGTCGGACGCAAGGGTTCTGAAGGCGAGCGAGGGTTCGAGCTTCACGGTGGGGTTCGCCATCACGGACCTCGACGAGACCTTCCTTCTCACCTTCAAGGACGGCGAGATAGGCGGCGAGGTGGGGGCGGACATCACGCCCGCCCAGATCAAGCTCACGATGGACAGCGAGACCTTCGACGGCGTGTTCGGCGGCGCCGTGGACCCCATGGGGGCGGCGATGTCCGGTCAGATCATGTTCTCGGGGGATCTGGGCCTCGCCATGAACCTGCTCGGCGTGGTGGACGACCTGCGCAGGATATACACGACCGCGAAGGCGCAAGCCGAGACCGCCTGAGGACCGCCGTGTGGCGTAGAAGAAAATGGCGCAAGATCAGGTCTTCAGCATCCAGATCGTTGGTCTGAACCACTCGGGCGAGGGAGTCGGCAGGAAGGACGGCCGCGTGGTGTTCGTGCCGTACGCGGCTCCCGGCGACCTCGCTCGGGTCAGGGTCGTGGAGGAGAGGCGCGGGTTCGCCAGGGCTGAACTCCTGTCGCTCGAGAAGGAGTCGCCCGACAGGGTGCTCCCGCCATGCCCGCTGTATCTGCAGTGCGGCGGATGCCAGCTCCAGCACATCTCATACGACGCGCAGCTTGCCTACAAGAAGCGCCGGGTGGAGCAGGCACTGCGGCGCATCGGCAAGCTCGAGGGTGTGCCTGTTGGAGATTGCCTCCCGGCCCCCCGGACGTTTCATTACCGGAACAAGGCGAGGTTTTCGTACTCCGCCTGCCTGCCGCCGGGACGGGCGGCAAGGGTGTCTCAGCAGCAGGCGCCGTGCGATGGATCTCTGGGTGCAGGCGAGCTAAGCGTGGGCGACCCGGGCAAGCCATGCGGTACTCGTGGCATCCGGGATCCCCGCGATGTCGGGGAGACCAGGAGTGCCGGCGACGCCTGGGGTGGCCGGGGCGGCCGGGGCGGCCACGGTGGCCACAACGGCTGCAACTGTCGCTGCGCGGATGATGCCCGGAGCGGGTTCGTGTCAGGGTTCTACGGCCGCCGCACCCACGACGTGGTGGACTTGAACGAGTGCCTGATCCAGAGCGACACCAACAACAAGGTCTTCCAGGCGCTGAACGCTCTTGTGACTGAGCGCGCCATCCCGGTATACGGCGACGGCATCCTCGACGAGGGGATTCTCAAGCATCTTGTGGTCCGATGCGCAGGCGACGGCGAACAGGCCCTTGCCGTGCTTGTTGGGTCCGGCGGGCCTCTTCGCGACGTCGACCAGGTCGCGCTTGACCTCATGGCCAGGGTGCCCGAGCTTGTGGGGGTGGTCGAGGAGACCGAGGACGTGGTCTCGGCCGCGAGCGGGACGTCCACCCCAGGCCTGTCGCGTGGCGTGGGGCCAGGTCGGGACGCGAGGCCAAGGTCCTGGGGGCACGCATCCCCCACGGTTGTGAGGGGCACCGGCTTGCTGCGCGAGCACATTCTCGGCCTTGAGTTCGTGGTATCGGCGGAGTCGTTCCTCCAGGTCAACCCCGAAGGCATGGAGGTGCTCTACCGCGAGGCGCTGCGCGCCGCGGGCCTCTCCGGGGATGAGGTGGTCCTCGACGCTTACTGCGGCGTCGGCACCATCTCGCTCCTCCTCGCCCGCGAGTGCCGGCATGTGTACGGTATCGAGGCGGTGTGCGCTGCCGTCGCGGACGCGAGGAGGAACGCCGGGCTCAACCGCCTTGAGAATTGCACATTCATCGCGGGCAGGGCGGAGGACGTGCTTTCCGGACGGTCCGGGCGACCACCGGGACGCCCGGGACGAACGGCGTACGCTGGAGGCGAGAGGGACCGTCAGGCAGTACGCGCCGTGCTCGGCGTCGGTGGTGGCACCGCTGGGAACCTGGGCTATGAAGAGACGAAGCGCGACGAGCATGCTCCGAGCCGAGGGTGGGAGGCGGGGTGGGAGACCAGCGCCCTGACGCGCTGCGTGGACGTGGTGGTGCTCGATCCTCCGCGGGCGGGGTGCGGCGGGCACGCGCTTCACGCCGTTGCCCACCTGGAGCCGGACCGAACCGTGTACGTTTCCTGCGACCCCGAGACCCTCGCTCGCGACCTCGCGCTTCTCGCCCGGGCCGGTTACCGAACGGCGTCGGTGCAGCCGGTGGACATGTTCCCCCAGACTGCACACACCGAGGCTGTTGCATTGCTGTTGAGATCCTCCTTGGATTGAAGTCCGGGGATTCCTGAAGGCATTAGACTCAAGGCTGGTTGGCAGCCATGTCCGTCCAGAGCATTTCTGTCCGGGTCTCGTCGGTGCTGCCACCTAAGGCCGGCTCAGTGACCCGCCCCGGATGCGTTGGCTTCCCGCAGGAAGGTTGGTCGCACCGGGCGGCGGCCCCGGTAGCCCGCGCTACCGCCAGGCCGATGGGATGCACTCTGGAAACCTTGAAATCTTGCGTGCAGAAGGCGGACTCAAGCTCCCCGTCTCCACAACCGCACACCCTACGTACATAGCTGTGGAATCCGGTGCATTCGGCATGGGAGGCGAACGATTATGAGGGCATCACACGGAGGGCCTGCCGCCGGGCAGGCGCTGCCGGTCTCGCATCTTGCGAGGCATCCAGCGATCCCGGCGCTCAGGCGCGCGGCCGAGGTGGACGAGGCCGCACACTATGGTGCAACCTTGATCTTCTTCCTCACGGGCACCATTTATGAACTGCGGGACGTGGTCGCCCGGGCCGCAGCCGCCGGGCAGCAGGTGTTCTGCCACGTGGACCTGCTGCAGGGGATAGGCAAGGACCCGGTAGGTATGAGGTGGATTGCGAGGGAGATCGGCGTGAATGGCATCCTGACGACCAGGAGCTCACTCATAAAGGCCGCGAAAGACGAGGGCCTCGTGGCGGTGCAGCGTCTTTTCGTGCTGGATTCGGAATCGCTCAGGACAGGGCTTTCGGTGCTTGCGTCATCCAGGCCCGACGCGGTGGAGATCCTGCCGGCGCTCGTGCTGCCTAACATCATCCACCGACTGCCTCTCGACGCCATATCGCCGTTCATAGCAGGCGGCCTCGTGGAGACCGCGCCAGAGCTGGAGGCAGTGCTCGCCACGGGTGCCCTTGGCGTGTCCACCAGTAAGAAGGAGCTGTGGGGTTACACGAGAGAAGTCACGTAGGGTTGCAGGAGTTCGCAGCTTTTTGATGAATACACATATAGCGAACCAAAGTTGAGGCAGAATCCGCCATAGGTGCGGCGTAAGCTGCTGACGTTACGGCGCGGAGATAAGGAGAAGGCCGGAACGGAGAGCGTTGTTTTCCGTTTTGGTGCTTCTCCTTTTATGTTTGGTATGTTTGGCACGCATGTGCGAGTGACAGGTGAGAGTTCCGCTATGCCTGAGTCTGTCGCGTGGCATTGTTCGGGGGGCCACGCAAGCCGGGACGCCGTCAGCCCTAGGCTCACGTTTGCAGGTTGACGTGGGGTGCGCGCATTGCTCCCGGGCTCAAGTGCGGCTTCGCATGCACCGGGCAGCCGGTTGCGGCGGCCCGGCGGGGCGGGTGCCGGCTGAGCGCATACTCATACTGGATGAGCAGGCATTACAGGAGAAAAGCGAACCGGGCGGAGTGGACGGGAGATCATGAGAGAGTCCTATCTGCCAGGCCCGTTGCTCGTTGCTCGTCAGCGCATTACACTTCGCTTGCTGCACGCGCGACGGGGCTTGTTGGAGGCTGGACTTTCTTTATGGAACGGAAGATGGGCGTCGCGGAGGGATATGGATTGCCGACCAAAACGATGCATGCTGACCTGGCAATCATCGGAGCGGGGGTGGTAGGCGCTGCCGTCGCGAGGGAGCTTGCGCGATACGACTTGAGGGTGGTGCTCCTCGAGCGCGAGGTGGAGGCGGCGTTCGGTACCAGCAAGGCCAATAGCGGAGTCGTGCACGCGGGCTTCCACTCGACCCCCGGGACCCTGAAAGCATCGCTTTGCGTCGAGGGCAACGCCATGTTCGACGATATCGCAGAGGAGCTCGCGGTGCCCTTCAGGCGCAACGGGTTGCTCATGGTGGCGATGTCCGCCGACGAGGTCGGCGTGCTCCGCGAGCACTTCGAGCAGGGGTGGCGTAACCGGGTGCCCGGGCTTCGCCTTCTCGACGCGGATGAGGCCCGCAGGTTGGAGCCGGGGCTTGCGCCGGAGGTTGTGGCGGCGTTGTATGCCCCGACGGGCGGGGTTGTATGCCCGTACCAGCTCACGTTCGCCCTGGTCGAAAACGCCGTCGCCAACGGCGTCGCCTTCATGGCCGGCTCGCCGGTCACTTCGATTCACCTCCGGGACGGCCGAATCGCAGCGGTCGAGACGCCGGATACAATCATAGAGGCCGCCTGGGTGGTGAATGCCGCGGGGCTCTTCGCGGACCGGATCGCGGCTATGGCAGGGGACGAGTCCTTCGAGATCCGCCCGAGGAAGGGCGAGGAGTACCTGCTGGACAGGCGCGTCGGCGGCCTCGTCCGGTCCACGATATTCCCGGTGCCGACCGCCGTGTCCAAGGGTATCCTCGTGATCCCGACGGTGGACGGGAACATCATGGTCGGTCCCACCGCGGAGGATACCCACGACCGCCTGGACTTCGCCACGACACGGGCGGGATTCGAGGCGGTCTTCGCGGCGGCGCGGCGCATGGTGCCGTCTGTGTCGCCCCGTGACATCATAGCGTCCTTCGCCGGCCTGCGCGCTGCGTCCTCCGAGGACGACTTCATCATAAGGCCATCGCGGGTGGTGAGGGGCCTTGTCCACGCCGCCGGGATAGAATCCCCCGGCCTGACCGCGGCGCCCGCCATCGCACGGATGGTCGTGGAGATCTTGCGCGAGGAAGGCCTCGTCGAGATGCGGGCCCGGCGCGCGTTCAACCCTGTTCGCCAAGCTCCCGTCAGGTTTGCGCATCTTTCCAGGGCGGAGCAGGCCAGCCTCATCGAGATGGACCCCGCATTCGGGCGGATCGTGTGCAGGTGCGAGACGGTGACGGAGGCCGAGGTGGTGGACGCCATCCGGAGGGGCGCGAGGACCGTGGACGGCGTCAAGCTCAGGACGCGCGCCGGCATGGGCAGGTGCCAGGGCGGCTTCTGCATGCCGAGGGTCATGAAGATCATCTCCCGCGAGCTGGGTATCCCTGTTGAGCAGGTTACAAAGAGAGGCGGGGGTTCGGTGATCTCGCCGTACCCGGCCAAGGCTCTGCTGAGTGAGAGCGGGTGGGAGGCAGAGGCGGAGTCTGGACCTGGGCCGAAGTCTGAACCCGGGGCAGATCCTCGGGCCGGGGACGTTGTCGGGGCTGAACGCGCGACGCCACACCGCGAGGGTCCCAGGGTTGAGGGCGTGGTCGCGCGCGGGGCCGCAGTCCGGGCTGAGGGTGACGTCGGAGTTAGGGGCGACGTCGGGGCCGGGTTCGGGGCGCGGTCCGCGTCGGGGAGGTAGGGCCGTTGGAGGCAGCAGGAAAACGCATGAATGTCGACGTGGCGGTGATCGGTGGGGGTCCGGCAGGCCTTGCAGCGGCTGTGGCCGCGAGGCAGGCCGGGGCGGGGCGGGTGCTCATCATTGAGCGCGACGTGCGCCCGGGCGGCGTACTCCCGCAATGCATACACACGGGGTTCGGGGTGAAGTGGTTCGGCGAGGAACTCACGGGTCCCGAGTACGCCGGACGGTTCGTCAAGCAGGCGGCGGACGCAGGCGCCGAGTCCATGCTCGAGACGATGGTCCTCGAGATCACGCGGGACCTTCGGGTGGTGGCGGTGTCGCCCCGCGACGGACTGGTCATGGTCGAGTGCGGCGCCATCGTGCTCGCCATGGGATGCCGGGAGCGTCCCCGCGGGGCGCTCGCCATCCCAGGCACGAGGCCGGCGGGGATCTTCACGGCCGGCACGGCCCAGCGACTCGTGAACATCGAGGGTGTCGTGCCGGGGCGGCGGGCGGTCATCCTGGGGTCTGGCGACGTGGGCCTCATCATGGCGCGGCGGCTCACCCTTGAAGGGGTGAAGGTTGAGGCGGTTGTGGAGATCATGAGCTACGCGGGTGGCCTTGCCCGGAACATACAGCAGTGCCTCCGCGACTTCGACATCCCGCTCTACCTCGGGCACACCATCTCCAGGATCCACGGGCGCGACAGGCTGGAGGGAGTGAGCGTGGCCCCTGTTGATGATGCGCGGGTGCCTATCGCTGAGAAGGAGTGGTTCATCCCGTGCGATACGCTGCTCCTGTCGGTCGGGCTCATTCCCGAAAACGAGCTTTCGGCGGCGTGTGGCATCGAGCTGGACCCTGCCACCGGGGGCCCCATCGTCACTGACGAGATGGAGACGAGCGTGCCTGGCATCTTCGCCTGCGGCAACGTGGTGCATGTGCACGACCTCGTTGATCACGTCACGGAGGACGGTATGGTGGCGGGCGAAGCGGCAGCCGCAGCGGCCGCGTCAGCAGCAGCTACTGCAGGTGCCACCGCAGTCACCACAGCTGCCGCCGGTGCGATGGCCGGGGCCGAAGGCGGAGCTAGAGCCAAGGGCGGGGCCGGGGCCGGGACTAGGACCACAACTATGACCGGGACCGGGGCCGGAGCCAGGCCGGCGCACTACTCAGGGAGAGCGGGCGTGCCGGCAGGAGAGGGCAACGGTGATGGGACCTCTCGCATATCCGGCACCCGCACCCTGGGGGAGATTCGCCCGGGGTCCAACGTGAGATACGTGGTCCCTCAGCGCTTCGTGCAGGGCGGCGAGCGCGGCGGGGGCGGCAGGACACTCACCATATCCCTAAGGCCCAGCGAGCCTGCGGAGAACGTGGTGGTGGAGGTGTCGGCTGCCGGGAAGGTGCTGCGGCGCCAGAGGAAGGAGAGGGTCCGACCTGGCGAGATGCTGCAGGTGAGCGTCGACAGGCGGACGCTTCCATCCGGTGACGGCGTGGTCACGGTGTCCATAGTGAGTCGGTAGTATGCTCCGGAGCGCGTCACCACACTGGCGTAAACTGAGACGGAGGGTGTGATGCTGGGTGACCAAGGGCGCTGGTGAGTTCACGGTAACATGCGTTGCGTGCCCTGTGGGGTGTGAGGTCACGGTTTCAGGCGGCGACGAGGTAAGGGGCAACAGGTGCGACCGCGGGCGCGAATATGCGCTTCTCGAACACCGCGACCCAAGACGCATTCTGACGTCCACTGTGCGGACAACGTGTCCTGATCTTCCGCTCCTTCCTGTGAGGACTGACCGCCCAATCCCGAAGCGCTTGCTTTTTGAGGCCGCAAAGCTCCTGGCTACCGAGTGTATCAGCCCGCCCGTGAAAGCCGGCGATGTGGTGGTCCGCGACATCCTCGGGACCGGCGCCTCTGCGGTGGCCACCGACGACCTCTTTTGATTGGACTCCCCTCTGCCGGGTGGTTCAATGACGACATTGACCACCTGGTCAATATATGCTACAATGCCCGTGAGACCTGTGAGAGGGGTGTGAGGCAGCGTGTACGCCGTGGAAACGAAGAACCTGACCAAGTACTACGGCAAGTCCCGGGGGATCGTCGATGTAAACCTCCGTCTCGCCGAAGGCGAGATATTCGGGTTCATCGGCCCTAACGGCGCCGGCAAAACGACGACGATCCGCCTTCTCCTGAACTTCATCTTTCCGACGAGCGGAAGCGCCAGCATATTCGGCCTTGACTGCGTCGAGAAGAGCACGGAGATCAAGAGACAGGTCGGTTACCTGCCGGGCGAAGTCAACTACTACGGAGACATGCGCGTGAGAGACCTTCTTGAATACTCGGGGCGATTCTACGCCAGGGATTGCTCCATAAGGGGCAGGGAGCTTGCCGCTGCGTTCGATCTGAACCTGGACGCCCGCATCGAGGACCTGTCGCAGGGTAACAAGAAAAAGGTCGGCATCGTGCAGGCGCTCCTGCATTCGCCGAGGCTCCTCATCCTCGACGAGCCCACCAGCGGCCTGGACCCGCTGATCCAGAGACGCTTTTTCGATGTGCTGCTGGAGGAGAACAGGAAGGGCGTGACGATATTCTTCTCGTCCCACGTGCTCAACGAGGTGCAGAGGCTCTGCCATAGAGTGGGGATCATCAAAGAGGGGCGCATCCTGAGGGTGGACGACATCGAGACCATCAGGGCTCAGCAGTTCAAGAAGGTCAGCGTGACCTTCAAAGCCCCGTCCCAGGAGTTCGCCGTCGGTCTCAAGGGAGTTCGCGATCTTGTCAGGGAGAACGGAACATATCGCTTCCTCTTCGGCGGCGACATGGACCCGCTCGTCAAAGAGCTAGCAAAGAGAAATGTCGAGAACCTCTGGATCGAGGAGCCGACGCTGGAAGAAGTCTTCATGCATTACTATGAGAAGGAGTGAGACCGATGAACGTGCTGCGCCGCGATCTTGTCCGAAACAGGCGGACATTCCTCATCTGGACTGCATCCATCGCGCTTCTCTCCGTCTGGCTGGTTTCCATGTATTCTTCGGTGGCAGGGCCAGGAACGAACATCCAGCAGTACGCGGAGCAGTTCCCGGAGTCCTTCAAGAAGGCGTTCGGCCTGGACCGGCTGAGCCTGAACGACATCCTTGGCTATTTCGGCACCGAGGTCCACATCATGATAATCCTCTTCGGCAGCATATTCGCCGTTCTTCTGAGCTCGAGCCTCCTGTCGAGGGAGGAGAACGAGAAGACGATAGAATTCCTGCTCGCCAGGCCCGTGAGCAGGCGGCAGGTGGTGACGGAGAAGCTCTGGGCGTATACAGCTTACGTGCTGCTCTTCAGCGTAGTCGTGTGGACCGCCTCGTACACCGCGATCCTCATGTCCTACGAGGGAGAATTCGACGCTGCCAGGTTCTGGGCCCTGGCGCTCATGACGACTCTCGTGCTCCTGACCTTCGCCAACCTTGGGTTCCTCGGGTCTGTGTTCATCACGAGGAACCGCACGGTGTTCTCGGGGGCGCTCGGGCTCGTGCTGGTCGCGTACGCCCTGCAGGTAGCGGCGGATACCAGCGACAAGCTGGGGTTCTTGAAGTATGTGACGCCCATGAAATGGGCCGGCGCGGCAGATGTGCTGACGAGCGGCATCAGCGGGACTTACCTCGTGATCATGCTGGCGGTGAACGCCGCCGCGCTCGTCGCGATGTGCGTCATCTATAGCCGGAAGGACATCCTGGTCTGAGTGTGAGTTCACAGATCCATGGCGGTGTGGAAGGAGCTTCCAGGTTGCCGGTGTCGCACTCGGGGACGGCGCCCCAGGCGAGGCGTCTTGATGGAATAGGGTCGGGAGCGTTTTGCACCCTCACTCAGTGCTACCCCGAGAATAGCCGGCGGTTGCCATTTTCATCCTGCGATGGTGGCGGCCGTAGGCCGGCATGGAGGCCTACTTTGTCAGATACGGAATGCCATCCGGTTTGGCGGGTCTGGCGGCCTTGTCTGGTAGGGCGACTCTCGGCCCCGGTGGCCATTGACCGTCCAGTCCCCGGAGGACCCGTGATGTGCGGAACGGGTAAGGCGGAAAGAGTGACGCACGTCATCCTTCCCCTTGCATGCGTGACACAGGGAACGGGCGGGACCCGGACCCGTGATGTACATCACTGGATGGCTCTCAAAGATGACGTAGGGAACGGTTGATGAGGGACCCGTGACGTACGTCACCCGTCAGCTCAAGTGACGGCACTGCCAAGAGCTCGATATGTGACAGAGGAGTATCAGGGGGTTAGGGGGTGATCATCTGAAGCAAAAGCCTGATAAGTCCCGCGAGGACCGGAAGCGAAAGGTGCTCGAGGCAGCGATCAAGGAATTCGCCGAAAGGGGCTATGCCGCCGCTTCGACCAACGCCATCGCGAAGGACGCGGGCGTCGCAAAGGGGCTCGTCTTCCACCATTTCGGAAGCAAGAAGGACCTGTATCTCGCTGTCCTGGACCACTGTCTCGAGACGCAGACGGACTATTTCATGGCACGGGTGAAGCGTCCCTATCCGTCCGACATCATCGACCGCGTCGTCGAGTGGGGCGCCGTCAAACTGGAGATGGTGTACCGGTTCCCTCTCATGCATCGTCTCCTCATCACCGCCTTTCTGGACATGCCGGCTGAAGTCAAGCCCGAGGTGGACAGGCGGATCCATGCCATCACGGAGAGAAGCTGGAAGCTGTTTTGGGACGGCATCGACCTTTCCCGCCTAAGAGAAGACACTGACAGGCGCAAGGCCGTTGAGCTGCTCATGGTTGCCATGGACGGCCTGCAACAAAAGTACGTGGAGCAGTACAGGCAGAACCCCGGGGACCTCATCGCCCGCGCACACGAAGTGTACCAGGAAGTCAGGGAGTACATGGAGATCCTGCGATACGGTCTGTACAAGAGGCCCGATCAGGGCATCTAGTCCATGCGTCGGCCGGACAAGCGGACACGCTCCGTCAAGAGGGCGCAACGTAGGATCCAGAAGGAAGTCGAGGCGGCCAGGTCCGGCTTTCTAAGCACCGTCTCGATAGAACCGCACAGATAACTGCCGCATAACTGCCGCATCACTATTGACATCCCCCGCCGCGCACGGTAAGCTGGTTGCAAACCATTTAGGGGGCGGCAGCGTTGGTCAGCGCAACGATCGAACTTTCAGGTCATATCATTGACTCCCGGATCCTCCCCAGGGTGATGGACGCCATCATGGACCTGGGCGGGGACTTCCACATCGAGGAGATCAGGGTCGGCAGAACCAAGCTGGACACGAGCTACGCAAGGATCGAGATCAAGGCGCCGACGCCGCAGGTGCTGGACGCCATCGTCGAAGAGGTGCAGGGCCTCGGTGCGACCGTCGTCGATCAGGACGAAGTGACTCTGGAAGCGGCGGAGCAGGACGGCGTCTTCCCCGAGGGCTTCTATTCCACCACGAACCTGGATACCTTCGTGCGGGTGGCGGGGTCGTGGGTCCCCGTGCGCGACATCGAGATGGACTGCGGAATCGTGGTTGACCCCTCGTGCACGCCCCCGACCGCACGCTGCGTGCCGCTGCATCGCGTGGAAAAGGGCGACCTCCTGGTCGTCGGGTCAAGGGGTGTCAAGGTGGTCCCCCTGGAGAGGGCGAGGCACCGCGAGATATTCAGCTTCATGGGGAGCGCGGTCTCGAGCGAGAGGCCCAAGGCCCTCGTTGTCGAGGAGATCGCCAGGACCATGAAGGATGTCAGGGCGCGCGGCAAGAAGATCCTCGCAGTTGCAGGCCCTGCCGTCATTCACACCGGGGCGGGCAAACACCTGTCCGCGCTTATCGAAACTGGGTACATAAACGTGCTTTTCGCTGGGAACGCCGTGGCGGTCCATGATGTCGAGTGGGCGCTTTACGGCACATCCCTCGGCGTGTACCTCGAGAATGGGGCGGCGGCGTCCGAGGGCCACGCGCACCACCTGCGGGCCATCAACACCATCCGCAGGCTGGGCGGGCTTCGCGCCGCGGTGGAGGCGGGGGTGCTCAGGAAGGGTGTCATGCACGCATGTATAACGCACGGCGTGGACTATGTGCTCGCCGGCTCGATCCGCGACGATGGGCCGCTGCCCGACGTCATCACCGATACCGTGAAGGCGCAGGACGGAATGCGCCGCCGGATCAAGGATGTCGAGCTTGCTCTGATGCTGGCCACGATGCTCCACTCGATCGCCACAGGGAACCTGCTCCCGAGCCGGGTCAAGACGGTGTGCGTGGACATCAACCCCGCGACCGTGACCAAGCTCGGAGACAGGGGGAGCCTGCAGGCCGTCGGCATCGTGAGCGACGTGGAGTGGTTCCTGAAGGAGCTTGTGGGACGCCTCGCGAGCTGACCGCGTTTCGTCCAGGTACCGCCCGCGCCGAGGGCGCTCGTGTCCGGCGCCTGAAACGCTGAACGTTCGTGCCCAGGCCCGTGCCAATGCCCATGCCCATCACCGGGACCGGGACTGTGCCCGCGCCTTGCGTCCGTCTCAGTGCGCGTGTGCATGGACATACACCGCGAGTCCCGCTGGCTGTGGTGGAATGATGTTCGGGCTGGCAACGTACGGTGCAACACACGGTTGACAGGCGGGGAAGCATCCAATATACTGAGAAAAAATGCGGGGCCAGCAGGCCTGAAGATGAAGAAGTCACCTCATCTCCCTGCAGGAGGTGAGGTAGAGGCGCGGCGCGCCATGAATAGGCATCCAGAGAAGGGCATCGCGGAGGGATGCCGAAAGGGGCCGCCGCCGAAGTCCCGCGCCCGGCCGGGGCGCAGGGCTGGGCCTGCATCGAAGAGGTGCAGGACTGTCACCGGGCATGTCTCCCTTGACCGCCCGGTGGAGCGCTATCTCACAGGGGGAAGGTGCTTCTTTTTTTCCCAAAAGCAGGTGAGTCGACGAGAAGGAGGGGGCGTGACAAAGTGGCACATGATGCAGTCACTCATCGCGCATGGCAATTGGAGGGCCTTGAGAAATGCGGAGGAGACTCAAACGCGCGCCGTGACGCTTTTGCGGCAGATATGGCAGGCCTTGGCAGGGCATATGCAGCTTACCACAACCTTGCCGTCCCCAGGCTCATCGAAATGGCGGTCGCCCGCGGCGAGGGCGTGCTCACGAGCACGGGCGCGTTCAACGTGGTGGGCGGCAGATACACGGGCCGGTCCCCCGACGACAGGTTCATCGTCGACGACCCGAAGACGCGGGACGAGATATGGTGGGGCCCCGTGAACAGGCCGTTTCCGGAGGATGCGTTTGACAGGCTGCGCTGTCGGGTCGCCAGGCACTTGAAGGACAGGGAGTTGTTCGTGTTTGACGGGTTCGCCGGCGCGGACCCCGAGTATCGCCTGCCCATCCGCATCATCACCGAGCTTGCCTGGCAGAACGCCTTCGCGCAGCAGGTATTCCTGCGTCCGACCCCCGACGAGCTTCGGGCGCACGAGCCCCACTTCACGGTGATATCGGCGCCGGGCTTCATGGCCGTCCCCGGGCGCGACGGCACGAGGTCGGAGGCGTTCATTCTCATCAACTTCGCACGGAGGCTCATCCTCATCGGCGGCACCCACTATGCCGGCGAGATAAAGAAGTCGGTTTTCAGCGTTATGAACTTCCTGCTGCCGCGTCGAGGCGTCTTCCCCATGCACTGCTCCGCCAACGTCGGCCCCGCCGGCGACGTTGCGCTGTTTTTCGGCCTGTCCGGCACGGGCAAGACGACGCTCTCCGCCGACCCGGCGCGCCGCCTCATCGGCGACGACGAGCACGGGTGGTCTGAACGAGGGGTCTTCAACATCGAGGGGGGCTGCTACGCGAAGTGCATCAGGCTCTCGGCCGAGAGCGAGCCGCTCATATACGAGGCCATCCGCTTCGGGACCGTGCTCGAGAACGTGGCCGTGGACCCGGACACACGCATGCCGGACTTTGCCAGTGACGCGCTGACGGAGAACACCAGGGCGGGGTTCCCGGTCAGCTTCATCCCGGGTGCTGTGACGGGCGGCGTGGGCGGGCATCCTGGGGCGATCATCTTCCTTACGGCCGACGCGTTCGGGGTATTCCCGCCTGTAGCGCGGCTCACGAGAGAACAGGCCATGTACCACTTCCTCTCCGGCTACACCAGCAAGCTCGCCGGCACCGAGCGTGGTGTCACCGCGCCCCAGGCCACGTTCTCGACGTGCTTTGCAGCCCCGTTCCTGCCGCGCCCGCCGGTGGTGTACTCGCGGCTGCTGGGGCAGAAGGTGGAGGCCCACGACGTGCCGGTATACCTCGTCAACACCGGCTGGATCGGGGGGCCTTATGGAGTGGGTAGCCGGATCAGGATTCGCGATACCCGGGCGATTGTGTCAGCCGTCCTCGGCGGGGAGATGGAGAAGGTGCCGTCCAGCCCCGACCCGATCCTCGGCTTCGAGGTTCCGGAGGCGTGCCCGGGCGTGCCGCCGGAGATCATGAGGCCGCGTGCCGCCTGGGCGGACCCGAATGCCTACGACCAACAGGCCGCCGCACTCGCCCGCAAGTTTATCGAGAACTTCAAGCGATTCGAGGACGCGCCACCCTCCGTCAGGTCAGCCGGACCCCGGCTGCCGTAGGCTCCCGCAGTCGCCATAGCTCTACCTGCCTGCGGCCCGCCGCGCCCTGCCCGACCTGTGCCCGGCGGGCTGTGGTGTGTCTGCGATCTCAGCGACAGGGGAAGGATCTTCGAGAGACGGCAGCGAAACATAGCGATGAGGCCGGGCGAATATGGTGGAATGGGAAACGCGGCCCACAGGTCCGCGCCACCAGTCCGCGCGGGGCCGCAGGTTGAGCGTACACTGGGCCGGGCGAGCGGCAGGAGGCGGGTCTGCCATGAAGAAGAAGGTTGTCGTCCTCGGGATCGTGGGGCTGGCTGTCCTCTCCGTGGTGGCGCTGCTGGAGATGGGACCCCGCCCTGTTGACGGGGGCTTCGCCTGCGGCCGCCTGGGCCTGCCGGGCAACAAGGTGGCCGTGGTCTACCTCCAGGGGCCCATAGCCGAGGGGCGCCAATCCATGTCAACTTCGGCCACCATCACGCCGAGGCTGGTGGAGAAGTACCTCGACAAGCTCGAGGCCGACCCCTCTGTCAAAGCGGTCGTCCTCAGGGTGGATAGCCCCGGCGGGTCGGTGGCCGCCTCACAGGCCATAGCCGGCATGATTGCGGAGTTCTCCAGGCCTGTGGTCGTATCCATGGGCGACATGGCGGCCTCGGGCGGCTACTACATATCCGCCCCGGCCGACCGCATCGTGGCGATGCCGGGCACCATGACTGGCTCCATCGGCGTCATCATGAGCATCGTGGACCTGCAGGGGCTCTACGACAAGCTGGGCATCAACGAGCAGATAGTAAAGTCCGGCAAGCACAAGGACATGTACCGGCGCACCCTCACGCCGGAAGAGCGCACGCTCGTCCAGAACCTGTCGGACGCTGCGTACGAGCAGTTCGTGACCGACGTCGCCTTCCACCGGGGGATGACGGTCGACAGGGTGAAAGAGCTTGCCACGGGGGAGCTGTTCCTCGGAAGCCAGGCGATGGAGCTGGGCCTCGTTGATTCCGTGGGTGACCTCGATGACGCGGTGAACGCCGCCGCCGAGCTTGCCGGGGTCGAGTCGCCGGTGGTGTACGAGGTGCCGTCGCCCATCTTCTTCGTCAACATCCTGGACCTCATCGGTGAGGTGCGGGGCTTCTTGAGGGCACTGACGCTCACCCCGGAGGAGCGACTTCTCTGGAGGCTGCGCAACGAACCTGCGCCGGAGCTTCGTTATTAGGCGGGGCATCAGACCAGGCCCGGGTAGTTCATGCGGTCTGGAGAGGGGGACGGACGGGTATGCCGGAGGGGATCTTCGACTGGCTGTACGGGGTTATCGCTGGACCGGTTGAGGCGCTTCGCGCCGTGGCCGAGAGGAGGCCCACCGGGTGGGCGCTTGCAATCGTCGCCGGCCTCGCGGCGCTCTCCTCCACCGCCGGGATGTCACAGGCGGACCTTGGCGCCTTCGGGAGGACGGCGGTCGAGAGGATCGTGCACACGGTGCTCCCCGGCGGGATCATCCTCTCCGCTGTCGTCTATTTCGTCGGCATCGGGATTCTACACCTCGCCGCGCTCCTCTTCGGAGGCAAGGGGACCTTCGCAGGCCTGTTTTCCGCGGTCGGGTTCGCCCAGTTTCCAGCCATGCTGTCGCTGCCTCTCATGCTCCTCGGGCGGCTCGGCGGGCCTGCGGTGGGGGCCCTCGCCATAGTGGGGTCGGCGGGGCTGTCTATATGGGTCATCGCCCTCGGCGTCATTGCGCTCAGGGAGGCCCACGGCATGTCCACGGGTGCGGCCATCGGCACGTGCGTATTCGCCGCGATCATCCCCGTGGCGGTCATCCTGGGCATCATTCTCCTCGTTGCTATGCTCGCGACCATGATCGGAGCGGCCTCCGGCGCGTTCTAGGGAGGCCGCTTCACCTGCCTGATGCCGGCTGCTGCGAGAAAGCGCAGCAGATCGGCGAAACCTCTTGCGTTCGCCTGCGTCAGCGTAGTGTTTGTGGAGATGTACATGCCCGCCTGGAGCGCGGCCCTGATTCCGCGAACCGTCTCGTCCCAGGCGCCGGCCGAGCGCACTATCGCGTCGTGCACGGCCGGGTCCGCCGACTCGATGCTCACCTGGATGTAATCCAGGCTCGCCGCCTTCAGCCCGCCCGCAAGCCCCGTAAGCGCCCTGCCGTTCGTGATGAGGCCGGTGACGAACTTCTCGGCGTAGCGGACGAGATCCACAAGGTCGCGCCCGGGTGCCTGCGCAGGTGCCGCGGCTACAGAATGGACCAAGGGGCGCTCCGCGTCAAGAGACAGAAGTATGGTTTCTGGCAGGTGAAGGATTTCGAGAGAGAGCAAGGAACACAATATAGAAAGTGGCAGTCGTGCCTGCCTGTCCCCACCCCCAATCCCGTTCCCGTCCCGGTCCCTGTGCCCGGCGAGGCGAGGTCCATTGCACGCTGGCTTCGTCGCGGCAAGGGCATAGCACGGACATGGCACGGGCGCAGCATGGGCGCGACCACGTGGCGGGTGTCAGGGGAACGGGGCGCACAGGCGCGACCTGGAGGGATCGCCCGTGAGCCTCAGGTTCATCCTGGGCCGGGCAGGGTCGGGGAAGACCAGGCTGTGCCTGGATGAGGTGCGCATGGCCCTTCGCCAGGACCCGCACGGCCCCCCCATCATACTCCTTGTCCCGGAGCAGGCCACCTTTCAGGTGGAGCACGCCCTCGTTAACACCCCTGACCTGCCCGCTTTCATGAGGGCGCAGGTGCTGAGCTTCAAGCGGCTTGCCGGGCGTCTGCTCATGGAGGTGGGGGGCGGGGCGCGCCGCGACATCGGCGAGCTGGGGAAGCTCATGGTGCTGCGGTCGCTCGTGCGGCGAAGATTCGACGACCTCTCCATCTTCGCCACCGGGTCCGGGAAGTATGGATTTGCCAGCTGCCTTGCCGCAACCCTCAGGGAACTCGCGATGTACCGGGTCAGCCCGAAGGACCTTGATGCCAGGGTCGCGGATCTCGAGGGGGAAGGCCGCGGCAAGACGCCCCTTGCGCTCAAGTTGCGGGATCTTGCCGTCATTGCCCGGGCCTACCAGGATTACCTCGGTGACGAGTTCCAGGACCCCGATGATCACCTGACCCTCGCCGCTTCGAACATCTCCCAGTCCGCGCTGACGAGGGGCGCCGCTATCTGGGTGGACGGGTTCAGGGGTTTCACTCCGCAGGAGTGCCTCGTCCTCGAAGCGCTGCTCTCATCGGCAAGCCGCGTGAGCGTGGCGCTCTGCCTCGATCCGGCTGGCATCGGTCGCCCCCCTGGAGAGACCGACCTCTTCCACCCGACGAGGGAGACCTATGACGACCTCGTCACCCGTGCGCGCAGGCTGGGCGTGGAGGTCGAACCGCCGGTCGTTCTCGGCACCGACACTGGTGCCGGGGCCGGCAACGGCGCCATGCGCCGAGCGCCCCTCTGCCATCTCGAGCGGGAGTTTGGGTCCAGGCGGCCGACCCTGTTCGAGGGGGATGCCGGGGGCGTGCGCCTTGTGGCCGCGGCGAACCCGCGCGCAGAGGTGGAGGCCGCATCCCGCGAGATCCTGAGGCTCGCCCGCGAGGAGGGCATGAGGTTCCGGGAGATCGGCGTCATAGTGGCCGACCTCGAAACGTACCATGACCTGATACAGCCCGTCTTCAGGGACCACGGCATACCGTTCTTCATCGACCGCCGCCGCCCGGTGGGCCACCATCCACTCATAGAACTGGTGCGCTCCGCCCTCGACGTGGTGTGTGATGACTGGGCGTACGATCCCGTGTTCCGCTACCTGAAGACGGATCTTGTCCCAGTTTCCAGGAGCGAGGTCGACATCCTCGAGAATTTCGTGCTCGCCCGCGGGATCCGGGGCAGGCGCTGGCTGAACGGCGAGCGCTGGGAGTACCGGCGCGCTTTCGGCCTGCAGGAGGACACCGTGCCCCGCCCCGGGGACGAGGAGATGACACGCATCGTCAACGAGGCGCGCGAGAAAGCCACCGCAGCGCTTGGCGCCTTCCATCGTAAGGTTGCAGACAACGGCGAGAGGCCCGTGCGCGACATGGCAAGGGCCCTCTTCGAGCTTCTGGCCGAGCTTGGTGCGCGCGAGCGGCTGGAGAAGTGGGCCCGGGAGGCGATGGACTCCGGCAACATCGAAGGCGCCCGCGAGCACGAGCAGGTATGGAACGCCGTGATGCGCCTTCTCGACGAAGTGGTGGAGGCCCTCGGCGACGAGAACACCGACGCTGTGGGCTTCCGCGAGGTGGTGGAGGCGGGGCTGGAGGAGATGACGCTGGGGCTCATCCCGCCTGCCCTCGACCAGGTCATCGTGGGGTCGGTGGAGAGGTCCAGGCACCCCGCGCTCCGGGCGGCCTTCGTGCTGGGCGCCACGTACGACGCCTTCCCGAGGCGGGTGCCTGAGGACACCATCTTCTCCGACCGGGAGCGGGAAACGCTCAGGGAGATGGGCCTCGCTCTCGCCCCGGACAGCCGCATCGCCCAGTTCCACGAGCAGTACAACGTGTATACCGCCCTCACCAGGGCGCGGGAGTGCCTGTGGGTGAGCTATCCCCTGGCAGACGGCGAGGGCCGCGCGCTCCGGCCGTCCACAGTTATAGCGCAGCTCAGGGCCCTCTTCCCCGGCCTTGTCCAGGGGTTCGCGAGCGGCGATGTGCCGTCCACGCCAGGGGAAGCCCTTGACGCCATCGCATCCGAGGCGACGGCCGTGGCCATGCTCGTTCGCTACTTCCGGTCCGTTGCGGGGCCGCGCCCCGAGGAGCAGGACAGGTTCTGGCTGGATCTTTATGAGTGGCTGGTGGAGGACCCGGGGCGTCGTGAGCGGGCGGCGCGCGTCCTGGAAAGCCTCAGATTCACCAATCAGGTGGAGCGGCTCGACGACGCGACGGTGCGGGCGCTCTACCCGGATCCCATGCGGACCAGCGTCTCGCGGCTCGAGAGGTTTTCGGCTTGCCCGTTCGCCCACTTCGCCGGCGACGCCCTGCGCCTCGCCGAGCGCGAGCTATACCGGCTCGAGCCGCCCGGGATGGGCACGTTCATCCACGAGGCCCTGCGCAGGCTCCTCGATGACCTGGGGGACGAGCGCAGGCTTGCGGCCATGGGGGACGACGACATATCGGACAGCGTTGCCAGGGTGGTCCAGGAGCTTGCACCTCGCCTCCAGAACGAGATACTGCGGTCCTCGGCGAGGTATCGCCACATCGAGCAGGTGCTTACCCGGGTCCTGAGGCGGTCAGCAATGATGTTGAGAGAGCACGCGAGCCGCAGCGAGTTCCGGTCCATCCACCGCGAGGTGGCCTTCGGGCTGGCCCCCGGATGCAGCGACGAGGACGGCGACCTTCCCGGCCTTCGGCTGCAGCTCGAGAACGGGCGGCGCGTGGAGCTCGTGGGGCGGATAGACCGGGTGGACGTGGCGAAGGCCGGGGATGTGTCCTATCTTCGTGTCATTGACTACAAGAGCAGCCGCCGCACGCTGAGGCTGTCCGACGTCTATCACGGCCTTGCCCTGCAGCTTCTCGTGTACCTCGCTGTCGTCGCGGAGCACGCGGAGAAGCTGGCCGATGGCGCTATCTGCCCGGCCGGCGCCCTCTACTTCCCGGCATCCGATCCTGTCGTGCGGGTAGCGAGACCTGTGGACGACGACGCCCTCGAGAAGGAGAGGAAGCGCCTCCTGAAGATGGCCGGGCTCATCATCGGCGATGCGGATGTGGTGAGGCTCATGGACTCGAAATCCGATGGCGGGTCAGATATCGTGCCCGCCGGTATCACGAAGGACGGGAAAGTCGCACGAGGCGCTGGAAGCAGCGTCATCGACCATGAGAGGTACGCTCTCCTCCACAGGTTCCTCCTGGCGAAGATCAGGGAGCTTGCGTCGCGGATAGTCGCAGGCGAGGTCGCGGCGCGGCCCTACAGGCGCGGCAGGTCGAGGGCCTGCCGGTGGTGCAGTTTTCGGCCTATCTGCGGCTTCGACATATTGCTGCCGGGCAACGAGTATCGCGCCGTCACGAGCATCAAGAACGGCGCGCTCTGGACGGCGGTGGAGCAAGAGGTCTCCGGGGGGAGGACATCATGACCAGCACCACGATCGCCACCACCACCACCACCACCGCGACCACAACTGCGACCGCGGCGGCAAGGGGGGCTTCCATCCCGAGGGAGGCCCCGTGGACAGAGCAGCAATGGGATGCCATAACCGCAAGAGGATGCGACCTCCTGGTATCGGCGGCCGCCGGAGCCGGCAAGACCGCTGTGCTGGTGAAGCGAGTGATCGGCCGCATCACGGATCCCGCACGCCCGCTGGACATCGACAGGCTCCTCGTCGTCACGTTCACCGACGCCGCAGCCGCCGAGATGCGGGAGCGGATCGCCTCCGCCCTGGACGACCTCATCGCAAAAGACGCCAGGGGGGCGGGCACAAGGCTTGCCCGGCAGCTTGCCCTCGTGAGGAAGGCGGACATCTCCACGATCCACTCGTTCTGCCACAGGGTCGTGCGCCAGTACTTCTATCGCCTCGGCATCGACCCGGCGTTTCGCGTCATGGACGAGGTGGAGGCGGAGCTTCTCCGCCTCGAGGTGGCGGACGACCTGTTCGAAAGGTGCTACGCCGACTCCGGGAACGGGAGCGGAAGCGGGGGGTTCATCGAGCTCGTCGACGCATATGGGGGGGACAGCGGCGACGAGGCGCTCCGCGACCTCGTGACGGGTATCTACGACTACTCCCGTGGCCGCCCGAGGCCGGAGGCCTGGTTTGGCGAGATCTCGAAAGCGTTCAACATCGATGCGGGCACGTCCATAAACGAGCTGACGTGGACCCAGATAGCCTTTCGCGGCATCGCTCGGGACCTGGCGAGGGCCCAGCACCTGCTCTTGCAGGCGCTGGAGCTTTCCGGCGCGCCGGGAGGCCCGGAGGCGTATGTTCGCACGTTGCAGGAGGAGGTTACTGCGTGCTCTGAGATGCGAGGTGTCGCCAAGGTGTGTGACTTCAGCGCGCTTGCCGGGTTGATGAAGGGGTTCAGGTACGACAGCCTTCCCGGGGTAAGGGCCGGCACCTGCGATGATGCGCTGAAGCAAAGGGTGAAGGCCCTCCGTGATGAGGCAAAGAAGCTCGTACATGGCATCCGCGATGTGTACTTCTCGCGCCCGGCACAGGACCTCGTAGAGGACCTGCGCAGCGTCGCCCCGCTCATGCACAAGCTGGTGGAGGTGGTGAGGGCGTTCGCCGCAGGCTACGCCAAGGCGAAGTACGCGCGGAGCCTCGTTGACTTCTCTGACCTCGAACACCTGTGCCTTCAGGTGCTCGGGGAGTGGGACGAGGATTCTGGCAGGTTCAGGCCCACGGACGTGGCGCGCGAGCTTGCCGGGCGCTACGACGAGATCCTGATCGACGAGTACCAGGACATAAACCCTGTGCAGGATGCCATTCTCGGCCTCATCGCAGGCGGCGGCAACACGTTCATGGTCGGCGACGTGAAGCAGAGTATCTACGGGTTCCGGCTGGCCGAGCCGAAGCTCTTCGCGGAGAAGTGCCACGAGTTCTCCGCCGCGCCCGGGGGTGCCCGGCGCAGGATCGACCTTTCGAGGAACTTCCGTAGCCGGAGGACGGTCATAGATGCGGTGAACCTCATCTTCCGCCAGGTGCTCTCGGAAGGAGTCGCCAGCATCGAGTATGATCCCGCTGCAGAGCTCGTGTACGGGGCGGATTACCCGCCGGGGCCGCCCGGTTGCGGCGCTGACGACGCTCCTGTTGAGATCCATATCATCGAGAGAAAGCCCGGCGTCGCCAGCGTCTCGCACGAGACGCCCGACGGCGGGTCCGTCCCCGCCGACGACGCGGCGGGCGAGGCCGAGGATGACGGGGCGCCGGGCGACGGGAGCGGGGAAGGGCAGCCGGCCCCCGAGGAGGTGGAGGCGCTCGAGCTGGAGGGCCGCCTCATAGCGGGTCGCATCAATGAGATGGTGAGAGGCGCTCCGGCCCGGCCCGGCCCGGAGTTCCACGTATACGACCGGGGCCGAAAGGCATACCGTCCGGTGTCCTACCGGGATATCGTCGTGCTCATGAGATCCACGCGGGAGCGGGCGAGCGTGCTCCTCGAGGTCTTCAGGCAGGCCGACGTGCCTGCCTACGCCGAGCTTGGCACCGGTTACTTCGAGGCAACCGAGGTCGAGGTCATGGTCTCGCTGCTCCGGGTGATCGACAACCCCATGCAGGACATTCCGCTTGCGGCGGTTCTCCGGTCGCCGGTGTGCGGCCTCTCGGCGGATGACCTGGCGCGCATCCGGATGTGCGGCCCTGACGGGGACTTCCACGCCGCCCTTCAGGCGGCCCGCTCCTGCACGGACCACGGCGATCTTGCCTCGCGGGTCGGGAAGTTCCTCGACGACCTCGACCGCTGGCGGACGCTCGCCAGAAGGTCACCGCTCTCGACTCTCGTCTGGAGCCTCTACCGCGAAACGGGCTACCTGGACTACGTTGGGGGAATGCCCGGTGGGGCCCAGCGCCAGGCGAACCTCCGGGCGCTCCACGAGCGCGCCCGTCAATTCGACAGGTTCGCACGGCAGGGCCTGTTCAGGTTCATGCGGTTCATAGACAGGCTGCGCGACGCAGAGGGGGATCTCGGCACCGCCCGGGCGCTGGGCGAGGCCGAGGACGTCGTGAGGATCATGAGCGTCCACAAGAGCAAGGGCCTCGAGTTTCCCGTGGTCTTCGTGGCCGACCTCGGCAAGAACTTCAACTTCCGCGACCTCTCTGGCGATGTGCTCTTTCACTCTGAAGCAGGGCTGGGGCCGGTATTCTCGGACCCGGTGCGCAGGGTGAAGCACCCGACCCTCGCCCACCGAGCCACGAGGGAACTTGCGAGGGCCAGGGCGCTCGCCGAGGAGATGCGCATCCTGTACGTGGCCATGACCCGAGCAAAGGAGCGGCTGGTGCTGGTGGGCTCGGCGCCGGGCCTCGAAAAACAGGCTGCCCGCTGGTGCGGGGACGTCTCGCAGTCTGGCTGGGGTCTATCTGAAGACGTCGTGCTCTCGGCCCGCAGCTTCCTCGACTGGGTGGCTAGTGCCGTCGCGAGGCACAGAAGCGGCTTTCGGATCCGGGAGCTTGCAACGGTGCACGCGGAGCCTTCGGACGCGGCAGTGCGCGACGACCCGGCCTGCTTCGAGGTGAAGGTGTGGGACACGTCCGACGTGCCGGGGCCAGCCCAGCTATGGAAGGGCGACCGGCACGCCAGCGCCGGCGCCGGCCCGATTCCCGGGGACGAGATGGCCCGGGCGAAGCCGCTCGGCCGCGAAGTTCCGCCTGAACTCAGGCGTGCGGTTGAGGACCGCCTCGCATGGGCATATCCCCACGCGGCGCTGGCCGGGCGCGCCGCCAAGGCGACGTGGTCCGAGATCAAGCGGAGGTTCGAGCCCGGCCGTGACGACGCTGAACCAAGCCGGGAAGACGCGAGCGAGGCACACCCGGCGCCTGCGACCTTCCCGGAGCAACCCCGTTTCATGCAGCAGTATGCGATCACTCCCGCCGAGCGCGGCCAGGCGACACACCTGGTGCTCCAGCACCTGGACCTCGGCGGCAAGCTCGATGTGGCTGGGGTGCGAAGGCACGTGAACGGGATGGTGGAGCGCGACCTCCTCACCCGGGACCTCGCGAGGAGCGTGGACGCAGCGGCCATCGCCGCCTTCTTCGCAACTCCGCTCGGCAAGCGCCTGGTGGCGATGCGCGACCGCGTCCGGCGCGAGGTGCCATTCTATCTCGGTATTGACGCAGGCGTGGTGTACCCCGACATCTCCACCGGGGCCGGCGGCTGCGGCTGCGGCCGCGAGCGCGAGCGCGTGGTGGTGCAGGGCATCGTCGACTGCCTCATCGACGAGGGGGACGGGTTTGTCCTCATCGACTTCAAAACCGACGCAGGGGCGCGGCGCGACCCGGACGCGGCGGCGCGGGCATACTCGGGGCAGATCGCCGTGTACGCCGCGGCTTGCGAGGCCACGTTCGGACGCCCCGTGAAGGAGGCGTACCTGTACTTCCTTGGTGCCGGGGTCGCTGTCCCGCTTGATTGCCGCGGGGCAGCGCGCCGGCTGCTACGGAACGACGATGGGACGCCTCCTGATAACGTTGCCGAACCGGTCGATGACTGTCTCGATCTTGATGGTGAAGTCTCCTAGCACCTTGAGCTTGTCGATGGAGGACAGGTTCATGAACTGGTGCAAGGTCGTCTCGAGCTGGTTGTAAAGGTCGTCGAGCTCCTCCTCGCGGGCGGTTATGCGCTGGATCTTCTTCTGAATCTCCTCCCGCATGCGGTGGATCTCGCGTTCCTTCTGGGCGAGCTCCTCGAGGAGTTGCTGCTCGCGATCGAGTTGCCGGTTGATGTCGATCAGCCGGTCTATGAATCCCTTGAGGTCGAGCATCCCTGAGAGCCGCTTCTCGATGCGCTCCACCCTGGCCGGGAGGGTGAGGAGTTCCTGCATGGGGTCCTGCACTGTGCGAGCGCGGTCTTCCGCGACCTCGCGGGTCTCCACGGGGGCGGACGTCACGATCCCCCCGGCGCATTCTGTTACTTCAGTGGTCGAGCCGGCAGGGCCCTGGGATGTGGTTCGTTTGATGACCGTGTAAAACCTGTGGCGAAGTGTAAGATACGGCACCCCGAAGAGGCCGGAAAGCCGCTCCAGTTCCTGCTTGCGCTCGCCCGGCCGCTTCTCGAGCACCTTCATCAGGAGCTTGTCTTCATACTCGGTGAAAATGTGTCGTTTCCTCCTCTGTCTCGTGGCGCGAGGGGCGTCGCCCGCTGTCTGGCCAGGTGCGGCGGGGGCGCTCTCCTGGGCGGCGTCCTCGGGCCCGCTTGCCTCGACCTCGGCTGCTACCTGAGTGGCGACCGTCTCCAGCGTCGCCTGGGTATCCTCATCACTCGCCTCGGCCTCCACCCTGTCACCCCGTACCGTCGCAACCTCTCTCACGCTCTCCATAACGTCGTACCTCCCGTTGTGTCGTATTGTCGAACCATGTACGCACCAATGGTTATATACCAGTGGCTCAAGGGCTCAAGCCAGGCCACTCGAAAGAAGCGATTCAGCGGAGCGGCGGGCGGCCGGGCGGCGGCCTCCCCTGGATGACCGGTATCAGTATGCCTTCTCATACTGGTCCTTATGCCCCATGTTTACACAGTATGCGTTTGAACTCGAGCCGGGCGAGGCGGGGGGAAGCGTGCTTTCAATACGCTTGCGCCGTCTGGGGAATAATGGTAGCTTGATAGTATCGGAGCCGCAGAGATGGAGGTGGAGCGCGTGATCCGCGAGCGGCCCCCCGCCACCATCTGGTCCGCCGCTATCAGAGGAGAATGCGGGGGGCTGCCAGGTCTGTACTCATCTGCACCTACATCACTTGTCTGCACTCATATCCTGTGCGAGGAGACACGGCGCCGTCCGCCGCGTGCGAACCCAACGCCCAGGAACACCATGACGATCATGGCGATGGCGACCTCCGGCACCATGTAGGTGGCGTTGTATGTTGCCGAGTATGCCCACACGTTTGAGCCTTCCGGAGCGTAGCTTGCGAAGAATATGACTCCGGACAGAAGGTGCATAAGGAACCTCCCGGCACCGCCCACGACGACGCCCACAAGCGGCAGCCTGGGGAACAGCCCGGCAAGGCCCAGCGCTGCGAAGGCGAGCGGGTAGTCCATCAGGAACTGAAGCGGGTGCACGACGTAAGGCTCCAGGACGAGCTTCACCATGCCGAGCACGAGGCCAGCCAGGACCCCTGTGCCGGCGCCTCTTCGTAGTGCCACATAGAAGATGGGGACCATCTCGAGGGAGATGGACCCGCCCTGGGGCATTCGGAACACCCTGATGATGCTGAGCACCGCCGCGAGCGCGACCGTCACGCCAACCTCGGTCACAACCTGGGCCGGCCCGCGCCCCTCGCTCGCCTGCAGGGGTCTTGTGAGCCTGATGAGGACGGCCAGCAGCACGAGGGCTGCCGCTGCCTGCGCCACGATCCGCCAGTCAACTCCAACGCCATTCATCCGGACACCCTCCTCTTGAGTTGAATGTTTGAGAGATCGGAAATCGCCCGTTCGCGCAAATCCCGGGTAGATATGCTCCGGCCGCCCGGGCCGGGGAAAACGAAACGGCCGCGGAGCCCGCCCTGAAGTCCACGGCCGTTCGGAACTGGTCTTGCGAGCCGCTTCCCTACGCTGGTATTGCCCAGGCGGAGTCACCCGATCAGGTTCGAAGGGTAGGCGCCAGGTGGCACCTTCTCAGCCGCTTTCGCAGCACCCCCAGCGGACTTCCGTGTGCACTTTTGCACCTTTGTTATACCACGCGGCCATGAATGAGCGCAAGTGGGCGTGGCAAAATAGGGGCATGAAAGTCGCCTTTTTCGAGGTGGAGAAGTGGGAGAAGGAGAGGTTCCGCGGCCGCCTGCGCCAGGTGGATCCGGTTTTCTTCGGCGACACCGTGCAGGAGGTGTCCCCCGGCGGCTTCAAGGACGCTGAGGGTCTCTGTATCTTCATATACTCGCACCTTACAAAGGACGTCATTGCGTCCCTGCCCAGTCTCAAGCTCATTGCCACCCGGTCAACGGGGTTCGACCACATAGACGTGGAGGCATGCAGGAAGCGGAAGATCACCGTCGTCAACGTTCCTTACTATGGAGAGAACACCGTGGCGGAGCACACCTTCGGCCTCATCCTGTCGCTCGCCCGCAACATCCACAGGGCGTACATGCGCACCATCCACCAGGACTTCTCCCTCGAGGACCTGCAGGGCTTCGATCTCAAGGGCAAGACCATCGGCGTCATCGGCGCTGGCAGAATAGGGCTGCACGTCATCAGGATCGCCAGGGGGTTCGGCATGGAGGCACTGGCCTACGACGTCAGGCGGGACCGGTTCATCGCCGAGATACTGGGGTTCCGGTACGTCCCCATGGACGAGCTTCTGGCGTCATCCGACGTGATCTCGCTGCACGCTCCGTACAACGAGTCCACGCACCACATCATAGACAGGGACACGCTGGCCAGAGTCAAGCGGGGCGCGCTTCTCATAAACACCGCCCGCGGCGCGCTGGTGGACACCGAGGCCCTCCTCTGGGCGCTTGACGAGGGCGTCCTGCGCGGCGCGGGCCTGGACGTGCTCGAGGGCGAGGAGCTCATGATGGAGGAGGGATACGTCCTCCGAAAGGAATACTCAACCGACATCCTCCGCACCTTCGTCCGCAACCAGATGCTGCTGCGGCGCGAGGACGTGGTGGTGACCCCGCACAACGCCTTCAACAGCAAGGAGGCGGCCATGCGCATCATCGAGACCACCGCCGAGAACATCGAGAGGTTCATCGCAGGGCGCCCGCAGAACGTGGTGGTGTAGGCGAAAAGCCTGAGCATAGAGGAGAGCGCCCGGAGCCTGTCGACGCGCCGGGCACGGGCCGGCCCCGTGTGGCCGGCGGGCGTCGCGCGACCGGCCGTGCGCGACCAGCCCCACACGGCTGGCCCCGCACGGCCGGGAGGGTTACTGAGGCTGCGTTCGGTTCCGTGCCGTGCGATAACCGGCGATGATGTCAGCGATCTCGCCGACCGCCTGGTCAACCGACCTGTTCACGACGACGTGATCGTAGGACGGGGCGAACGCCAGCTCCTCATCGATCCGCGCAATGCGCGCCTCTAGCTCTTCCGGCTGGCACTCTCCGCGCATCGCCAGCCTTTCGTACAGCTCCCTCGCCTCGGCGGGCATTATGAAGATCGATACGCACGCAGGCCACGTCTTCACGAATTCCTGTCTACCGTACACATCGAGGATTATCACGAAGTCCAGGTCAGACTTCATCGCCGTCGCCACGGCCGCCCTGGGCACGCCGTAGTAGTTACCATAGGTCTTCTTCCACTCGACGAGCTCGCCGGCGTTGATCATCCTGAGGAACTCCTCCCCGGACACGAAACTATAGTCTTTGCCGTCCACCTCGCCTTCGCGGGGCGCCCGCGTGGTCGCGGTGGTGAGGCGGGCGAGGTTTGGGACGCGCTGGACCAACTCGCTCACTATCGTGGTCTTGCCAGCGCCGGATGGCGCCGCGATGATGAAGATCATATAGGCCCCCCTTGCAGATGGTGGTCGCTAGCGCGCGAGCCTGGGCACCTGCGCACCGTCTGCAAGAAGGAGTTTCCCTCATCCCGGCGAATTTCCTTCCAGGGTGAAACATGATGCATGATCTCATGGAGGGCCTGTACATCACCGCGCTCGGAATGGGCGTGGTTTTCATTGGCCTTGTACTTCTTGCCGTCGCCGTCAGGGTCACCGACCTCATCCTGAACCCTCGCAGGGCGCGATGGCCCGCGGCCGGTGGCGTCGTGCCCGCAGCCCGGGCGGTCGCACCTGCGCCCGCCCGCACGGCCGGCGCGGTTGACGATGAGCTTGTGGCGGCCATCACGGCATGCATGGCGTGTGTCGTGGATGAGCGGGGGGCGGGGGAGGTTAAGCACGTCGGCCTCACGGCCTCGCTCGTGGCTGCGATAACGGCGGCCATCGTCGCCCGCGAAGAGGCAGGCGGGGGGCCCGGGGCGGGATACATGAGTATCAGGGTACAGAAAGGAGCTCTCGGATGAGGAAGTTCAAGGTTGTCGTCAACGGAAGGGAGTACGACGTCGAAGTGGTGGAGGTATCCGAAACCACGGAGCCTGCGGCTAATGCAGGGCAGCACCCGGTCGCGGCGGTCGGCACGGACGGGGTCGGAGTGGCCGCCGCCGGGCCTGGAGTGCCCCAGCGGGTTGCACCTGCGCCCACGCCCGTGCTTATGCCTGCACCTGAGCCGGCACCGAAGCCTGCTACTGCTCCTCCTGCTGTTCCTGCTGCTGCAGGCGCCGGGGGGGCCATGCCATCGGGAGCGCCGGCAGTGCGGGCGGGAGCGCTGCCAGATGCGTCGGTCAAGAAGGTGGAGGCGCCGCTGGCTGGCACGATACTGTCGGTCCGGGCCGCGGAGGGAGACCGCGTCAAGGTCGGAGACGTGCTCGTGACCCTCGAGGCCCTCAAGCTCGAGAACGAGATCGCCTCGCCACACTCTGGAGTCGTGCGCTCCGTTAATGTGAAGCCCGGCGATTCCGTGCACGCCGGGGCGCTGCTGGTGACCGTTGAAGAGACCGGGTCATAGATGAGGGATGCTGCACATGCTTTCGAAGGTCGGCGAGTTCATCGCGTCTACCGGGTTTGCGCGCCTCTCGCTCCCGGAGATCGTCATGATAGCCGTGGCGGGCACCCTGTTCTACCTTGCTATCAGGAAAAGGTACGAGCCCCTGCTGCTTGTCCCGATAGGCTTCGGGATGCTCCTCGCGAACCTTCCCGGGGCCGGCCTCATGGAGAGCGGAGGTTTGCTTCACCATCTGTACCAGGGTGTCAAGCTGGGGATTTATCCGCCGCTCATCTTCCTCGGGATCGGAGCGCTCACTGACTTCGGCCCCCTGATCGCAAACCCCTTCAGCATGCTCCTTGGCGCCGCAGCGCAGATAGGCATATTTACCACCTTTCTCGGTGCCATCAAGCTGGGCTTCGCCCTGCCGGAGGCGGCGTCCATCGGCATCATCGGCGGGGCCGATGGCCCGACAGCCATCTTTCTCACGTCGAAGCTGGCTCCGCACCTTCTGGGACCGGTAGCCGTGGCGGCCTACTCGTACATGGCGCTCGTTCCAATCATCCAGCCGCCCATCATGAAGGCACTGACCACGCCCGCGGAGAGGCGCGTGGCAATGCAACAGCTCAGGCCCGTATCAAAGCGCGAGAGGATCGTCTTCCCGATAGTCGTGTCCGTGCTTGCCATTCTCCTCGTGCCTTCCGCCGGCGCGCTCATCGGCTCCCTGATGCTGGGCAATCTCCTCCGCGAGTGCGGCGTCACGGACAGGCTGTCAAAGACAGCGCAGAACGAGCTCATCAACATGGTCACCATATTCCTGGGGGTCACCGTGGGCGCGACGGCGAGCGCCGAAGCGTTCCTGCGTGCCGAAACCCTGGAGATCCTGACCCTCGGTCTTGTAGCTTTCGCGGCAAGCACGGCGGGGGGAGTGCTCTTCGGCAAGCTCATGTGCACCGCGACGCGCGGCAGGGTGAATCCTTTGATAGGCTCGGCCGGGGTGTCGGCGGTGCCCATGGCGGCACGCGTTTCGCAGAAGGTGGGCCAGGAGGCGGACCCGGGGAACTTCCTGCTCATGCACGCCATGGGCCCGAACGTGGCGGGGGTCATAGGCTCCGCCCTGGCCGCAGGCGTGTTGCTCGCCGTTCTGGGATGAGCGTTTGCCTGGCACCGTTTTCCGCCGCCCGTCACAGGGCGTTTTACCGCCCATCACACGGCGGGCCAAAACCGATTGAGGGGGTTGTTGACATGCGCGAGATTCCCGTCGGGGGCGCAGCAAGCCGCCAGGCTGCCGCAAGGCGTGTCACGATCACGGAGACAGCGTTCCGCGACGCCCACCAGTCGCTCCTTGCGACCAGGATGAAGACCGACGACATGCTGGCGATAGCCGAGAAGGTCGATGAAGTCGGCTATTTCTCTCTGGAGGTGTGGGGCGGAGCGACATTCGACACGTGCCTGCGCTACCTCGATGAGGACCCTTGGGACCGGCTCCGGGCGCTGAAGGCGAGGATCAGGAAGACGCCCCTTCAGATGCTGCTCCGGGGCCAGAATCTGGTGGGATACCACCACTACCCCGACGATGTGGTAGACGCGTTCGTCACGCATGCCGTCGAGTGTGGCATAGACATCATGCGCATCTTCGACGCGCTCAATGACGTGCGAAACATGGAGAAGCCCATGGAGGCGGCGAAGAGGGAGGGGGCACGCGTGCAAGCGTGCGTCGTGTACACGCTGAGCCCCGTCCACGACATCGAGCATTATGTCACCACCTCGAAAACCCTCGAGAACATGGGCGCCGACTCCGTATGCATCAAGGACATGGCCGGTCTCATCGCGCCGTACGCCGCGTATGACCTGGTCAGGCGGATGAAGGAGACGCTTTCGGTGCCGGTTCAGCTTCACAGCCACTACACCAGCGGGATGGCGTCCATGGCTTACCTCAAGGCGATCGAGGCAGGCGTGGACTGCGTGGACACGGCCATCTCCGCGCTTGCCCTCGGCACGAGTCAGCCTCCGACCGAGACAATGGTGGCGGCACTGCGAGGCACGCCATACGACACCATGCTGGACCTCGGGGCGCTTGCGGAGATCAACGCCCACTTCGCCCGCATAAAGCCGAATTACCAGAAGGTGGCCGCTCCCGTCATCGTCAACGCCGAGGCGCTTCGCTGGCAGATCCCCGGAGGCATGCTCTCGAACCTGCGCGCCCAGCTCTCGAGCCAGGGCATGCTGGACAAGCTCGACGCGGTGCTCGCCGAGGTGCCGAGGGTCCGCGAGGAGATGGGGTACCCGCCTCTCGTCACCCCGATGAGCCAGATAGTTGGCACGCAGGCGGTGCTCAACGTGGCGACGGGCGAGAGGTATGGCGTGAAGTCGCGCGAGATCAAGGATTACGTGCGAGGGCTTTATGGAAGGCCGCCCGCTCCCATCTCGGACGAGGTTCGGAAGATGGTCATCGGGGATGAGGAGGTCGTCACGATAAGACCCGCCGACCTCCTGGAGCCGGAACTCGAGAAAGCGCGCGAGGCGGTGAAGGACTACACCGAGAAGGACGAGGACGTGCTGACCTACATCATGTTCCCCGAGGTCGCGATGGATTTCTTCCGGAAGCGGGCGGGGAAGGGCGACGGGAGTCCCGTCTGATTGCCCAGGCGATCTCAGAGGGGAGCGAGTGCTAATGTGGGAAATCGCCGGACGCCGACCTCTCCACGAGGTTAGCCGCGAGCTCGTGGCGACCGCCATGGGGCGGGAGCCTGCGGACGTGGTCATCCGCGGGGCGCATCTGGTGAACGTGAACACCGCCGAGATCCACGACGGCGTGGACGTCGCGGTGCGTCTCGGCCGGGTGGCTCTGGTTGGGGACGCATCGCGTTGCGTAGGCGATGGCACGCGCATCATCGAATCTGGCCAGTTCTACCTGGCCCCCGGGTTCATTGACGGGCACGTCCACGTCGAGAGCAGCATGGTCACTGTGGGCGAGTTCGCGAGGGCCGTCGTGCCCTGCGGCACCACGGCAATATTCATGGACCCGCACGAGATCGCGAACGTGCTGGGCGTGGAGGGCGTTCGCCTCATGCTCGAGGAGGGGCGGGGCCTGCCGCTCAAGGTCTTCGCCACGATGCCGTCGTGCGTTCCGGCAGCGCCCGGGTTCGAAGACGCTGGCGCCGCCATCGGGCCCGACGACATCCGGGAGGCTATGACATGGCCCGGGGTGGCGGGTCTCGGTGAGATGATGAACTTCCCGGGAGTGCTCGCTGGCGACGAGGCCGTCCACAGGGAGATCGAGGAGACCCTGAAGGCAGGCAAGGTCGTCACCGGACACTACTCCGTCCCGGACACGGGGCCAGACCTTTCGGCGTACGTGGCAGCGGGGGTCGCATCGGATCATGAGTCCACGCGCCCGGAGGATGCCCTTGCCAAGCTGCGCCTGGGCATGTACGCAAAGCTGCGCGAGGGATCGGCGTGGCGGGACATCAAGGCCACCATGAAGAGCTACACCGAGACCGCGATAGACCCCAGGCACATCGTGCTCGTGACAGACGATGCGCATCCAGACACCCTCATCTCCCTGGGGCACGTGAACCACGTGGTGAGGCGGGCCATAGAGGAGGGGGTGCCGCCGGTGCGGGCTATCCAGATGGCCACCATCAACGTGGCAGAGTGCTTCAGGATGAGCCAGGACATCGGCAGCATCGCGCCGGGCAGGGCGGCGGACATCCTTTTCATCCGAGATCTCGCAGACCCGCGCCCCGAGATGGTGATGGCCGACGGCAAGATCGCGGCCGAGGGCGGGCGAATGGCCGTCGATATCCCGGCATTCAGATACCCTGAGGCCGCGACGCGCTCCGTGCGCCTTGCCAGGCGCCTCGAGGCCGGGGACTTCCGCATCAAGGCCCCGGGCGGGGGCGGCGGGGCCGGGCGCGCCGCCCGCGTGCGGGTCATCGAGGTCATCGAGGGCAGCGCCGTAACAAGGCATGTGGAGATCGATCTTCCGGTTGATGATGCCGGCGAGGTGGGCGCGTCGCGCGAAAAGGACGTGGCGAAGGTCGCGGTCATAGAGCGCCACAGGGCGTCGAGGAGCATGGCCGTGGGCCTCGTGCGTGGTTTCGGGCTCGCGGATGGGGCCGTCGCGTCCACGGTGGCCCACGACAGCCACAACCTCCTCGTGGTGGGCATGGACAGTCGCGACATGGCCGTGGCCGCCAACGCCCTTGCAGATGCGGGCGGCGGGATGGTGGCAGTGCGGGGCGGCGAGGTGCTCGCCATCCTGCCCCTGCCCATCGCGGGCCTTATGTCTGACGAGCCGGTGGAGAGGGTCAAGGCCGGGGTCGAGGACCTCGCTCGGGCCTGGAGGATGCTGGGCTGCACCATGGCCTCGCCTTTCATGACCATGGCGCTAGTTGCTCTGCCCGTAATCCCCGAGCTTCGCATTACCAACCGGGGGATCGTTGACGTGCTCCGGTTCAGGTTCGTGGACCTGTTCGTGTAGGGCGTGGCGCAGGGCGGGAAGGGAGACGGCCATGCGCCACGAAAGAGCATCCAACCGGCCGGGATGACCGGTTTGAAATGAGCACCGGCAGGTGCGCGAGGTCGACGAAGCCAGGTGGTGAAAGGCCACCCGGCTTTCAACGCATCGTCTCTGTTCCGGAGGCTGCTCCCCTACTGCGGCATCTGGAACATCCCCGAGAACTGGCTGCCGAGGTGCACGCCGCCCGCTGATATGCCCACGATGATCAGCCAGAGCACCAGCGTTGCCACGAAGGACTTCGGCGGTTTGACGTTCCACAGCCTGGCGAGGGCTATGGTGCTCAGTGCTATATAGATGAGGCCGAACACGTTTACGCTGTTCAGCACGACCCCGAGCGGCGTGGCCGCCTGTTCAGGAGAAAGGCCCATCCCGAGGCCAAGCGTGACCGCGTGCCCCGTGGTGACCATGGCGACGGCCGTGACGATGCCGGCGAGCACCTGCGTGACGTTAAGGTAACCTGAGACGGCCAGGCTCTGGAAGAACGTCGCTCTCGCGCCGAGGAGCGACCCCACGCCCATGAACACCAGGGCGCGAATGGGCCACCAGATGAACAGGCTGATAAGCGCCCCGATGACGCCGCTCGCCACTATAACGGCGTGGGGAGGCATGGGGACTCCCGCCGGAGTTGTCTCCGGGAGGCTGCCGAGGGTTGAAAGGACGGTCACGACTGCGAGTGCCCCGCTGATGAGGATGAAGATCACCGGCCCCGCGGCGTCAGGCTTGCGGACTATGTCGTCGAACGTGGCGCCAGGGTCGATGATCGCACCCGCCATGCGCGCGATAAGGCCTTTCCGGGGCTCGACACCACCATTTGTCATGTCAAACATCTCTCCCTTGCTTCCGGCTGGCCGATGTGCGGCCTACACTTGCAATGTATTCCTCGAAAGCCGAACTCTTTCCTTCATGTTTGACGCTACCTGCCCCTCGCTTATTCGAACCATTTGCAGGCCTCAAGCCCGCGCCTGATAGCGGGCGTTAAGAGTCCTTTTCGAGGTCGCGGGGCAGGTGCGCAGGATGTGAGAGGTCAGGGGAGAAGACAACATCATGCGCGGCGAATAAGTTCGGAAGGGGCGTCGTCAAAACACAATGGGTAAACGGCGCTGGCCGAAGGGAGTGTCTTGAGGTTGTCAGGCAAGCGAAAAACGATCCTGGTTGTGGTGGGCCTCGTGGCGATCGTGGTTGCAACGATAGTTAGCAGCAAGATCGTGGGCGGGAGGAAGCCCAGCTACACAGTGGACACCGTCAAGGTGGAGCCCAGGGAGCTTCGGGTAACCGTGTCGGCGCCGGGCACGGTCGAGCCCATCTCCACAGTGGAAGCAAGGGCCCGGGTGACCGGGCGCGTGGCGGATGTCCTGGTGAAAGAGGGCGACGTGGTGAGAGAGAGGCAGGAGATCGCCCGGCTCGACCAGTCGGATATCCTCGCCCGACTGCAGCAGGCGAAAGCGGCCGTGGCATCCGCCGAGGCGGACCTCGCACAGCTTGGTGGCCCGACCTTCGGGGAAGCGGAGAAGCCCCTTGAAGAGCAGCAAGCCGAGGCGCAGCTTGCCGCCGCGAGGGCCCGGCTGGCCGAAACGAAGCGCGGGCCGTCCGAGGCCCAGGTGGCCCAGGCCCAGGCCCAGCTCACCCAGGCAGAGACCGCCCTTACGGATGCCGAGAGGAACCTCGAGGCGATGGAGGCCCTCTATAAGGAGGGGGCGGTGGCAAAGGCAGCGGTCGACGAGGCGAGGGCGAGGCTGACCAACGCGAGGGCAGGGCACGAATCGGCGAGAAAGCAGTATGAGACGCTGCTTGCATCGCCCACCAGCGAGCAGGTGAAGATGGCCGAAGCCCAGGTGAGGGAGGCCGAGATCGCCCTCGCCATGGCGCGTGAGCGCGAAGTCTCGAAACACAAGGCCAGGCAGGCCGCAAGAGCCCGTCTCGAGCAGGCCAAGGGGAACCTGTCTCTCACCTGGGCCGAGCTTGCCGGCGCGTCCATCACCGCGCCTGCCGCTGGAACCGTGATAAGCGTGCCTGTCAAGAGGGGAGCCGTGGTGACCGACGGGATGCCGGTGGCGACCCTGGCGCGGCCAGGCGGCGTGAGGGTGAGGGCGCGTGTAGACGAGACCGACATCGTCGCGGTTGTTGCCGAGGGCCACCAGGTTACCTTCACCACGGATGCCATCGCCGGCACTGAGTTTACCGGCAAGGTCGCCGAGATCGCTCCCGCCGCGGTCGCCGACGGCACCATTCCCAGGTTTTCGGTGCTCATCGATGTGGACGGCGCCCCGGCACAGCTTCTGCCCGGGATGAGCGCCGATGTGGAGATCGTGACCTACGCGAACCCGAACGCCCTCATTGTCCCGCTCCAGGCGATCCTGGAGCGGGACGGGAAGAAGGTCGTGTTCGTGCTAGACGCTGAAACCTCTACTGCGAAGACGGTCCAGGTAGCGATCGGCCGGGAGAGCCTCATGGATGCCGAGGTGCTGGAGGGGCTCAGGGCGGGCGATGAGGTGGTGGTCGGGGATGCGGCGGTCCTCAAGAAGCTGGAGGACAACGACCTCGTGAAGCGCAGCGAGCAGAAGAAGGGTGAGAAGAAGTGATCGTCGTGCAGGATGTCGAGAAGGTATACCGCACCGGCACGGTGGAGGTGGCTGCGCTGCGCGGGGTGTCCCTCGAGGTCAAGGCCGGCGAGTTCGTCTCCATCATGGGTCCGTCCGGCTCGGGAAAGTCCACGCTCATGAACATCCTGGGGTGTCTTGACAGGCCCACGCGCGGAACCTACCGCCTTGACGGAAGGCTCGTGAGCGACCTTTCCGACGATGAACTCGCCGAGGTCAGAAACAGGAAGATAGGCTTCGTGTTTCAGATCTTCAACCTGCTCCCCCGGGCGACAGCCCTCGATAACGTGGAACTGCCTCTGATATACGCGGGGGCTCCTCCTGCCGAGCGCAGGCGGAGGGCGCTGGAGGCGCTGGAGGCTGTGGGCCTCGGGGAACGGACCAGGCACAGGCCGAGCGAGCTCTCTGGTGGCCAGGCCCAGAGGGTGGCCATCGCGCGGGCGCTCGTCACTGCGCCCGCCATCATACTGGCGGACGAGCCCACCGGCAACCTCGACAGCAAGGCCGGCGAGGAGATCATCCGCATGCTCGAGGGCCTGAACGAGCGGGGCATGACGATCGTGGTGGTCACCCACGACCCCGACATTGCGACGCACACCGACCGCGTGATCCGGATAAGGGACGGCAGGGTCGCGGACGGCGACGGCGCCGGGGAAAGGGAGGGGGACGGAACTTGAGCCTCTATGAGTGCATCAGGCTGGCCCTTGGCAGCCTGCGCGCCAACAAGATGCGGTCGGCCCTGACCCTGCTCGGCATCGTCATCGGAATCGCCTCCGTGATCACGATGATGTCCATGGGCGAGGGCGCAAGGAAGCTCGTGACAGGCGAGTTCGTGGGCATGGGCGCGAACCTCATATTCGTACAGCAGGACTACACCCGCCAGGACGTCATCTGGGGCCACATGAAGCCGCTCACGATCGAGGATGCCGACGCCATACGGAAAGCGTGCTCTGCCGTAACCGATGTCAGCGTCACCAAGGTGGGGCCGGCCACAGTGAAATACGGCACGACCCGTCAGAACGTCAACGCCACATTCACCGACGACGGCCTTTCTTCGACACAGGGCGGGACGATTGCAGAGGGAAGAACCCTCAGTGAAATTGATGTCAGAGCCCGCCGCCCTGTCGCCGTGCTCGGCGGAGGACTTGCCCGAAAGCTGTTCGATGGAGGAAGCGGCGTCGGCGAGAAGGTCAAGATAAACGGGATCTCCTTCGTCGTGGTTGGTGTGATGAAGGAGCAGGGGAGAACGATCTTCCGGGACAATACCGCAGACATGTCGGTATACCTTCCGATAAGCCACGCCCGTCGAATGACCGGGAACGATGACGTTGCCGCGCTCACGGCCGAGGCCGTGGACGTGGCCCATGTCAGGCAGGCGACCGACCAGATCAATGCCGTCCTGGCGCGAAAGTACGGCGAAAACCCGCCGTTCATGGTCATCAGCAGCTCAACGATTCTGAAATCTGCAGAGACCGTCACGAGCATATTCACTGTAATACTTGCCGGCATAGGCAGCATATCGCTGCTGGTCGGCGGCATAGGCGTGATGAACATCATGCTGGTGTCGGTGACCGAGAGAACACGCGAGATCGGCATAAGGAAGGCGGTGGGAGGCAAGAGGGGAGACGTCCTGAGGCAATTCATCGTCGAGGCCGTGGCGCTGTGCCTTGTGGGAGGGGCCGTCGGCACTCTCCTCGGAAGCGGCGGCGCCGCGCTCGTGGCGAAGCTGGCGAAATGGCCGACCTACGTGTCGCCGCTGGCGGTGTTCGTGGCGTTCTCCTCTGCGACCGTCGTGGGGGTGGTCTTCGGGGTGTACCCCGCCTACAAGGCCGCGAATCTCGACCCCATCGAGGCCCTTCGATATGAATAGAAACCAACGGAGGTTCCTGTAACCAGTCGCAGGTTTTGGAGATTCGGCGCCCGACGTGTCGGTCGATTGTTTCGGGGCGGGTACAATTTCCGTCAGGTTCTCCCCATGCCCCTGTGGTATCATCCTCGCGGGATAGCCGCAGGCGGTGACACGCGAAAAGGGGGAACGGCGAATGGCGAAACGCACCATGCACCGGGCTTTCGGCGATACCATGAACCTGGGAGGCACACGCGAAAGGGCGGCCACTGGTCCCGGCTCGGATGAGCCCGTGGTACGCAGGATGCACGTCTCAAGGGGCCGGACGCGTAACCGGCGATCCCTGCCCTTACGGGGTGGCGGCGGGAGCGGAGCCGGTGGGGGCAGGCGAGCCTGCGCCTCCTGGTCTGGAGCTGTCTCGCCCGAGTCTGTCATCTCCAGCGTCGTCGGGTTTCTTCTCGGCAGGGCGACCTTGCTGGGTGCAGCTTCGCCGTTTGGCATCGCCTACCTTGCGAAGGTGGCTTCATCGAGGAGCGACGCAGTGCTTCTGACGGCCGCCGGGGTCTTTCTGGGCATGGCAGGGCCGGTCCTGAACACGCGTACGATCTGGCCGGCGCTCCCGGTGGTCCTCATCGCCGCCGCATGCCACGCCATGTCAGAACGGATCAAGGCAAGGCCTATCCTTCTGCCTGCCGTCGTCTTCTCGCTCGGGTTTGTGGTTCCCGCGGCCGTAAAGGCCCTCATGCACGTGTCAGCGTTTTCGCTCCCGGTAGCTGCCCTGGAAGCCGTCATCGGCACGCTCGTCGCAGCCATGCTCGCCTGGGGTGGCGCCCACCAGGGGAGCCCGGCATTTCCCCGACAAGACGCCGTCGGCCTGGAGGAGATCGCCTCCTTCGGCCTGCTCTGCGCCGGGATGACCATGGGCCTCGCGGGGATCGAGTTTCGCGGGGTGCCTGCTGGCGCGGTGGCGGCCGGCCTTGCGACCATCGCCATGGCGTTTGCGGGGGGCGGCGCCCCGGGGGCAGTGTGCGGGGCATTGATGGGCCTCTCGTGCGCCGTGTCCGGGCAGGGACCGACCCCCATCGTGGGGGCGTACGCCATAGGAGGGTTTGCCGCGGGGGCGCTCCGCCATTACGGCAAGATCGCCGCCGCAGCGGGGTTCTTCGCCGGAGCCGGGCTTCTGGTGTTCCAGGTGGCGACGGGCGCCGAGGTGCCTGCGTTCATGGGGCAGATCGCCACGTCGGGCGTCGCGTTCATGTTCATTCCCCGCAAGTACCTGTACAGGGTGAGGAGGCTGCTTCCGTCGATCCCCAACAGGCCGGCGGACGGAGATGCCCACGCCCGGCGGGTGCAGGAACTCCTCTCGAGGAAGCTCCGCGACTTCTCGAAGGTCTTTGATGAGCTGTCCTCGATGCTAAGGCAGGCTCCCTACGACCCCGAACTTGCGGAGCGGGCCGATGTGGCGTACATCCTTCACCGGGTGGCGTCGTCATCGTGCAGTCGTTGCCGGTCATACCTCTTCTGCTGGCAGGACGCTTTCCACAGGACGTTCCGCGATGTGCTGAACCTGGTCGCCCTGGCCGAGATCAAAGGGACCGTGGACCCGTCCGAGGTCAAGGGGCAGTTGCGACGGCGGTGCATCGATATTCCGGGGCTGGTTGCGGCGGTGAACGGCACCACGGGCGGCTACCGTCAGAACCTGACGTATTCGAAGCGGCTCGCGGAGGGCCGCCAGATGCTGTCAGGGCAGTTGCAGGGGGTCTCCACCATCCTTCAGGGGCTCGGCGAGGACGTCTGGCAGAGCGTCGAGTTCGAGACATGCTCCGAGGAGAAGATCGCGAGGGAGCTTTCACGCTTTGGTCTCGGGGTCCCCGAGGTGAGCGTGGTGGCCGGGAACAGGGGCCGGCTGGATGTGACGATCAAGAAGGGCGCATGCTGCGGCGATGAGGAGTGCCGGAAGGCCATCGCCCCGCTTGTGTCGCGGCTTCTCGGCCGCGACATGGAGGCGTCGAGAGTTCGGTGCGGGGCCAGGGGCGGATTTCCCACGTGCGAGGTGCTTCTCTCGCAATCGCGGGTCTATGGCGTGGCCACAGCCGTGAGCGTGCTCGCAAGGGACGGCGGGGCCGTGTCCGGGGACACGCACTCGGTGCTCGAGCTCGCTGACGGCAGGATGGTGTTCGTGCTCAGCGACGGTATGGGCGCAGGCGAGACCGCCGCCGTCGAAAGCTCCACGGCGGTCAGCATGCTCGAGAGGCTCCTCGAGGCGGGGTTCGACGACGAGTTCGCCGTAAAGACCGTGAACCTCATCCTGCTCCTCCGGTCTCCAGGCGAAACCTTCGCCACGCTGGACGTGGTCACGGTGGACCTTGGCACGGGCAACGCCCAGTTCATAAAGGTCGGCTCGCCTCCAAGCTTCATAAGGACCAGCAAGGGTGTGAAGGTGATCGAATCGGCAACGCTACCCGCCGGGATCTTCGATGTAATAGAGGTGGAGAAGACCCACATGAAACTCGGCGACGGTGATGTCCTCGTGATGGTGAGCGACGGCGTGCTGAACTCCGTGGAGCACCCGCAGGGAAGGGAGGAGTGGCTCCGACTGGCGCTCTCGCGCCTGTCGTCGGAGCAACCCGACGAGATCGCCCGCCTTATCCTCGATAGATCCCGGCAGTATGGTAAGGGCCGGCCGGCCGACGACATGACGGTGCTGGTTGGCCGCGTGTACCGCCGTTTCGCTGAGAGAAGGGCTCGGCGCAATTCCGGCTCCCCGGACCGTGCGGCCCGATGGGTCGCGGGAGGGGCACCCCAGGGCGGCCGGGTCGTCGTTCCGGTGAAGGTGAAGGCATAGCTGCCGTGGATATGGTATAATCGCCCTGAGAGGAGCGTGCCCGGCTAGCCGGCAGATCTGGGTGGCATCGCAGTGAGCGGAACGGGCTTCATCGAGAAGGTAAGGTCCGCCATAAGGCGGCATGAGATGGCAAGACCGGGGGACAGGGTCCTCGTCGGTGTTTCCGGCGGGCCCGACTCGGTCGCGCTTTTGTACGCCCTTTGGGCTCTATCAAGGGAGCTTCAGGTTTCCCTCCACGTCGGGCACCTGAACCACATGCTCCGCGGTGCGGCTGCTGACGAGGACGCCGCGTACGTGCGAGATATCGCTGGCCGCCTTGGCGTTCCGGTGACCATCGAATCCAGGGATGCCGCGACCCATGCCCGGGAGAACCGGATGTCCGTCGAGCTTGCCGCGAGAGAGATCCGCTACGACTTCTACTTCCGCGTCGCGAAGGCTGTGGGGGCTGCCAGGGTGGCCCTCGGTCACCACGCGGGAGATCAGGCGGAGACGGTGCTTCTGAGGCTCATTCGCGGCACCGGTACCACGGGGCTCGGGGGGATCCCGCCGGTTCGCCCCCTGGCGGCCGGTGGAGATGTAGACAGCGCCCCTGTCATCATCCGCCCCCTCATCGATGCAACCAGGCAAGAGATCGAGGGCTACTGCCGGGAAAACGGCCTGAATCCCAGGGTGGACGCGTCGAACCTCACCTCCGTATACGCGAGGAACAGGGTAAGGCACGAGCTTGTGCCGCTTCTTGAACGCCACTACAACCCGCGCATCATCCAGAGCATCGCGAGGACGGCCGAGCTCGTCAGGGAGGATGACTCGTTCATCTCCGGCGAGGTCCGGCGGAGGATGGAGCGTATCGTGCGCGAGAGGTCGCGTTGGTGCGTGGCCCTTGCCATCGAACCGCTCCTTGCCGAGCCCCCCGCCATCCAGCGGCGCGTGGTGCGGCAGGCTGTCGCGCTTGTTGCGCGCGGTGCCGAGGATGTTGAGTTCGAGCACGTGGAGATGGTGCTCGAACTTGCACGCGGCGGCCTTGTGGGTGCGAGCGCAGATCTGCCCCGGGGAGTCCGGGCGAGGAAGACCTGCCGCTGGCCCGACGACGGCTTTCGACCTGGGGCCAGGCCCGAGCCCGAGCTTGTTCTTGATCTCGAGTTCGCTCCCGGGCCTGAGCCAGGGCCTGAGCCCGGGTCTATGCCTGACTCTGGGTGGGGTTTTGAGCCTGGGCCCGGGTCCCTGCGCGGGGAGGACCGGTGTGGCGGGGCGCAGGGCATCAGCCCGCCGGAGCGCTTCGAGCGAAGGCTTATCGTGCCCGGCACCACCTCCGTCCCTGAGCTCGGGGTGGTCGTGGAGGCCGAGGCGCTCGAAGCGGGCGAGGCCCGGGGCATCGCAGCCGATGCCGTCCGCCGGCCAGGCGTGGGCGAGGCTTACTTCGACCTCGACGGCCTGGGGCCGGAGGATCTCATCGTGAGAACGAGGCGTGAAGGTGACAGGATTGCGCCTTTTGGCATGGACGGCCACAAGAAGCTGAAGGAGCTTCTCATCGACGAGAAGATCCCCAGGAACATGCGGGATCGCATTCCCGTTATAGTAGCGGGGAGGGAGGTCCTGTGGGTCGCGGGCGTCCGGCGGAGCGATCTTGCAAGGGTGACCCCGGCCACGCGCCGGGTGCTCCACCTTGTGGTGCGGCATAGCGGGCAAGACCGCGCGCGAGGCGGGGGCGGCCGCGTCGGTTGAGATTAGGGGGGGCCCTGTGCTATAATGTGCTTGCGTATGACGCGGGTTTCTGAATCCTTGGTCCTCATCAGGGAATCTGCGAGACCCGGGCGCCCGGGCAGGCCGGGCGCCGGGCGCCGGGCGCGTGGTGATGACCAGTGGGAGGAGATCAATTGAACAGAGCACTACGAACGCTCGGGCTATGGCTCCTGCTCGGCCTGATGACCGTGTCCATCGCCAGCAGCTTCTACGGTCAGAGGGAGGAGCCCAGGAAGGTCAGCCTGAGCACATTTATGGCCAAGCTCGACGCAGGCAGTGTGTCGCAGCTTCATATTATCGGGAACGACAAGGTGGAGGGCCGGTTTACCGACGGCACTGACTTCGAGACTTACGTGCCGGACATCAGCCTTGTCACCGACAAGCTGAAGAACGCCCAGGGGCCGCTTGCCCGGATCGAGGTCACGGCCGACCCGAAACCTGGGCCGCCGTGGTGGTACACTATCCTGCCCCAGGTGATATCCATCCTGTTCTTTGTGGGCCTGTGGCTCTTCATCCTCAACCAGATGCAGGGTGGCGGCAACAAGGCGCTGTCGTTCGGCAAGAGCAGGGCGCGGCTCCACGTGGAGGAGCGGGGCAAGACCACCTTTGCTGACGTGGCCGGCGTTGACGAGGCCAAGGAGGAGCTTGCCGAGATAGTCGAGTTCCTGAAGCACCCGAAGAAGTTCGTGGACCTTGGCGCGAAGATACCCAGGGGCGTGCTCCTCGTGGGACCTCCTGGAACCGGCAAGACGCTCCTCGGCCGCGCCATCGCGGGCGAGGCCGGCGTGCCGTTCTTCATCATAAGCGGCTCCGACTTCGTGGAGATGTTCGTGGGCGTCGGGGCGGCGAGGGTGAGAGACCTCTTCGAGCAGGCCAAGAAGAGCGCGCCGTGCATCGTGTTCATCGACGAGATCGACGCCGTTGGCAGACAGCGCGGCGCAGGCCTTGGAGGCGGACACGACGAGAGGGAGCAGACCCTGAACCAGCTCCTCGTCGAGATGGACGGGTTCGAGCCGAATTCCGGCATAATCCTGCTTGCCGCGACCAACAGGCCCGACGTTCTGGACCCGGCGCTTCTCAGGCCGGGCAGGTTCGACCGGCAGGTCGTCGTGGATATGCCGGACCTTGCCGGCAGGGAAGCCATCCTGAAGGTGCATGCGAGGAGCAAGCCTCTCGGGCCGGACGTCAACCTGAGGGCGCTCGCCCAGAGGACGCCGGGGTTCACCGGCGCGGACCTGGAGAACCTTCTCAACGAGGCCGCCATCCTGGCGGCGCGGCGGGGCAAGCGGAAGGTGACCATGTCCGAATGCGACGAGGCTATCGACCGCGTGGTGGCCGGCCCCCAGAAGAAGGGGCGGGTCATCAGCGAGCGCGAGAAGAACCTTGTGGCGTTTCATGAGGGCGGGCACGCGCTTGCAGCGAAGCTGCTGCCACACGCCAACCCGGTGCAGAAGGTGTCGATAATCCCCCGCGGGAGGATGGGCGGGTACACGCTGATGCTCCCGGAGGAGGACCGGCACTTCCTAACGAGGTCGGAGATCCTCGACGAGGTCGCGGTGGGCCTGGCAGGGCGCGTGGCCGAGGAGATCATGCTCGGCGAGATATCCACCGGGGCCGAGAACGATCTCAACGGGATCACCAAGGCCGTGCGCAGGATGGTCACGGAATATGGCATGAGCGAGAAGCTGGGGCCGCTCACGTTCGGCAGGAGACACGAGGACACCGTGTTCCTCGGCCGCGATCTCGCCCACGACCGCGACTACAGCGAGGAAGTGGCTGCAGCCATCGACCGCGAGGTGCGGCGGATCGTTGACGAATGCTACGGCAGGGCGAAGAAGCTTATCGCCGGCAACAAGGATAAGCTGGTGAGGCTGGCGAACGCGCTCAAGGAGAAGGAAACTATCGAGGGAGCCGAGCTCGATGCGATCCTGTCCGAGGAGGCGTCCACGGAGGAGGGCGATGCCGGAGAGAAGGCACCCGCCGCCGCAGCCGTAACCCTCGATGACCAGGGCGGCGCATCTGAGCAGGCTGGCGGCGTCAAGGGTCGCGTACCCTCGAGGCCTCCCAAGCTGGCCGAGAGCCCAGGTAGGGCCTAGGATCGTCCGGGCCAGGCGCCTCCCCGCTGGCGGCGGGGGCACCTGGCCCGTTCCAATCTCATGGGAGGGTGAGGACCTGTGGCAGAGGTGATTCGGGCCCCAAGGGGCCGGGAGCTGTCGTGCAAGGGATGGCAGCAGGAGGCTGCCATGCGGATGCTCATGAATAACCTTGACCCGGAGGTGGCGGAGAAACCGGAGGAACTCGTGGTGTACGGCGGGCGCGGCAAGGCGGCGCGCAACTGGGACACCTTCCACGCGATAGTTGACTCGCTCAGGCGCCTCGAGGACGACGAGACCCTCCTGGTGCAGTCCGGCAAACCAGTTGGCGTGTTCCGGACACACCGGCTCGCCCCGAGGGTGCTCATCTCCAACTCCATGCTCGTGCCCGCGTGGGCGACCTGGGACAAGTTCTGGGAGCTCGAGGCGAAAGGTCTCACCATGTACGGCCAGATGACGGCCGGAAGCTGGATATACATAGGCACGCAGGGGATCCTTCAGGGGACCTACGAGACGCTGGCGGAGGCCGCCCGCCAGCACTTCGGCGGCAGCCTCGCCGGGAGGCTCGCGCTCACGGCCGGGCTCGGCGGCATGGGAGGCGCCCAGCCTCTCGCCGTTACCATGAACGGCGGCGTGCTCATCGCCGTGGAGGTGGACGAGGAACGCATCAGGCGGCGGCTGGCGACCAAATACTGCGACGTCATGGCAGAGAGCATCGACGAGGCCATGGCCCTTGCCCGTAAGGCGCTGGAGAAGAAGGAGGCCCTGTCCATCGCTCTCCTCGGGAACGCCGCCGAAACGCATCCGGAGTTCGTGCGGCGCGGGATCATCCCCGACATCGTCACCGACCAGACGTCCGCCCACGACCCGCTGGGCGGATACATCCCGACGGGGCTATCGCTGTCGGAGGCGGCGGATCTTCGAAAGCGCGACCCGAAGGAGTACATAGATCGCGCCATGAAGTCCATGGCCACGCAGGTCGAGGCCATGCTCGAGATGAAGAGGCGCGGGGCGGTGGTCTTCGACTACGGCAATAACATCAGGCAGCAGGCGTTCAACGCCGGTGTGAAGGATGCCTTCAGCTACCCCGGGTTTGTGCCTGCCTACATACGTCCGCTTTTCTGCGAGGGCAAGGGGCCGTTCAGGTGGGTGGCGCTGTCCGGTGACCCGGAGGATATCTACAGGACCGACGAGGTGGTGCTCGGCGAGTTTCCCGACAACGAGCGCCTCGCAAGATGGATCCGGATGGCCCGCGAGAAGGTGCAGTTCCAGGGGCTGCCAGCCAGGATATGCTGGCTTGGCTACGGCGAGAGGGCGAGGTTCGGTAAGGTCATAAACGAGCTTGTGAGGCGCGGCGAGATTTCGGCCCCCATCGTCATCGGCCGCGACCACCTCGACACGGGCTCGGTGGCCTCGCCAAACCGCGAGACCGAGAGCATGCGCGATGGGAGCGACGCCATCGCCGACTGGCCCATCCTGAATGCCCTGCTCAACGCGGTGTCCGGCGCCTCGTGGGTGTCTGTCCACCATGGTGGTGGCGTTGGGATCGGTTACTCAATCCACGCTGGCATGGTGGTGGTCGCCGACGGCACCGAGGACGCCGACTGGCGGCTCGAGCACGTGCTCACGACGGACCCCGGGTCAGGCATCGTCCGCCATGCCGACGCCGGCTACGAGAAGGCCATCGAGACCGCGCGTAAGCATGGGATCAGGATACCGATGCTCCCAGAGGGGCGATCGTGACACCCGCCTGACATCGCGCGTCCCGCCCGAAGCAAGGGAAAGCTGGGTGTGGCGAAAACAAGGGGCCACGTCGAGGCCGGACGAAGAGCGCGATTTCGCCCGGCCTCGTTACGCTGGATCGTTAGACTGTAAAGGATCCCACCAGCTTTCGGAGGTCCGCTGCCAGCTCTGCGAGGCGGCTCGCAGAGCTGGTCATTTCGGCGACCGCTGCCGCCATTTCTTCAGTGGAGGTCGAGACCTGTTCTGCCGAGGCTGCCGTTTGGGCCGAGACCGAGGCCACGGCCTCCACGGCCTTTCGGACTTCCTCGCTTGCTGCAGCCATCTCCTCGGTCGCGGCTGTGTTCTCCTCGGTTATGCTGGCTGTACTCTCGATAGCCTTGATGGCCTGCGAGCTATGGGACGCCATCTCCTGTACCAGCACCGCGATGTTTTCGACCTCCGACGCGACGTGTGCGACGGCGTCCATTATGTCCGAAAGCGCCTGGCCCGCCTCTCCGGCGAGGGCGTTGCCGCCTGCCGCGTCGGCGGCCGTCACCTCCATGGACCTGTCGGCCGCCCCGGCGCTCTGTTGCATCTTGCTGACAATGGCAGCGATTTCCTTGGTGGCCTCACTGGACCTCGTTGCGAGCTTGCCAACCTCGTCGGCGACCACAGCGAACCCCCTGCCGTGTTCGCCGGCCCTGGCTGCTTCTATCGCAGCATTCAGGGCGAGAAGGTTGGTCTGCTCGGCTATTTCGTCGATGACCTCAACGATGTTTCCGATCCTTGTGGAGTCCTCCCCAAGCTGGCCAGTGGCTCTTGCTGCCTCGCCAGTGAGGTCCGCGATCCTCCTCATGCTGACTATCGCCTTGCCCACGGCTTCCTTCCCGGAGAGAGCCGTGGCACGCATGCCGTCAAACGCCCGGACAAGGGAATCCGCGCTCTTCGCCACCGCATCGATAGCGCTTACCATCTGCGAGACAGTGTTGCTTGCCTCCGTCACCGACGCGACCTGGTCCTCGGCGCCCCTCGCTATCTGGTTTATGGCTTCGCCCAGTTGATTCATGGTCCTGTGGGTGTCATGGGCGCGGCGGGTCTGCTCTGCTGCTCCGCCGGCCACGTTCTGCATGATCCCGGTGATCTGGGTGGTCGAATCGTTCGCATCGGCGGCATTCTTCGCCAGGCTCTCGCCTGTTGAGGCAAGCTCGCGCGAAGACTCCCCGATCCGCGTGACTAGAGTCCTCAGGTTTCCAACCATGTCCGCGAACGCCCGAGACAGGACGGCGATTTCGTCGCGACTCCTGACTGTGGGGACTTGTTGCGCGAGATTCCCTTTGGCGATCTCCGAAGCCACCCTCGTCAGCCTTGAAACCGGGCGGGTGATGCTCCACGTGATGGTGATTCCTGTAACCAGCCCTGCGAGGATGGCGATTGCCAGCCCTCCGAAGAGGATCATCCTGACCCGGTCGCTCTCGCTCCTGGCTGATGATACCTGCTTTGCGTGTTCCTTGCTGATAGAATCGATCCACTGGTCCGCGGCGGCGCTCAGCCTTGCGATGAGCGGCAGCCCCTCGGTGCGGATGAACTCGATGGCCTTCTCAGAGTCACCAGCCTGGACCAGCATTTTGGCGATGTTCGCACGCGATCCGAAGCTGGTGTTGGCGTCGCCGAGTTCCTGGAGGTACCCTGCCATGCTGGTCTCGTCAGGCATCACGATGAGTATGTTGCGGATCTCCGCCTTGGAGGTCTCGTCCGCTGCTTCAAAGTCCTTGAGCGCCTGTTCGTCCTGGCTAAGCGCGTACGAAAGGATCGTCGCAGCTTTCTTCCACGTGGCGATTCGGAGGCTGTCGATGTGCTTCTGCAAAGGCACGCCGGACTCCAGAATCTGCGAGTACAGGCGCTCCTGCGCATGAATGCCTCGAATGCCGAGATAGGCTACAGCACCCATCAGGATCAGAAGCAACACGACCATGCCCATGATCTTCGACCCTATGCCCGACCGCAGTGCAAACCTCGGTCGCCAGAGTCCTGACAGGCGTTGGGCGAAGGCAAACCTGCTTCTCATAGGACCGCCTCCAGGTACGTAGTCTAGTGCGGAGGATGGATCGAGTTGCCTGCCCGACCATTATCCGACACTGAAAGGGAAAATTCGCCATACTTCGCCGATCTCCTCCCGAAGACGCTGTTTGGAGGGGCAAAGCATCTCCCATGTCCTTCAGCAGGCGCAGGTCACGTCGAACTCCATGTTTGCAGAAGCGAGGGGTTCGCCTCGCCACCAGACGCTTTGCCATCAATTGTGGGTGGCTGTGAGCAGGATTGGCATAGGATGGCAGTTGCCATTGCTTTCCCCTGGAGACTATGGTACAATACATACACAAGGGAGTCGCGCGTATTTCGGGGGTTGTTTCCACAGGCCTATAGCAGCAAGGACGGCCACACGCATTCCTGAACGACGTGGGTGGCGTGACACGTCGTCGCCATGGCCGTTGTGTGCATCGACCCGGCCGCGAGCGCTTTCGAGCGCGCCGTCGAACTCCCCGAGGTTGCATTGGGGCGAGGGTGGGAGACGTGACCCGGGAGAGACCTGCACATCCAGGCGTATTCACGGGGCGTAACACGCCGATCATGGACAACCTGTGGCTGTCGGCGGTTGTCGCGTGCATACTGCTTGGCGTCGCGTTCTTCGATGAGATCGAATGGCAGCCCGGGTCCTTTCCCGGGGCGCTCGCGGTGGCCGGGCTGGTCTACGGCTGGCTGAAACGCGTGATAGCGACCGCGGCACGAGGGCACGGGCTGTTGCTGGGCATCCTGCTCACGGGCGCGGACATCGTGTTCATCGGAGCGACGATATACGTATCAGGCGGACCTGCAAGCCCATTCTGGCCCCTGTTTGCCCTGCCGATACTCGCGACCACGCTGAGGTTCGGGCTCAGGATGGGGCTCACGGCGACCGTCGTGGCATGCGGCCTCTCCCTTGCCGTGCTGGCAGCCGGGAGGTTCGCGCACGGGCTTTCGGGGCTGAACCTCCTGAGGTTCATGTTCATGATCGCCATGTTCCTGCTTTTCAGCTTCTTCTTCGGCACCCTGGTGGAGGAGGAGAAGAAGCTACGTCAGGATATCCTCGCGCTCTCGAGAACCGACCCACTCACCGGGATCTACAACCACCGCTACCTCCTCGACGTCCTTCAGAGCGAGACCAGGCGAGCCGCCAGATATGGCGAGCCGCTGGCTGTGAGCATGATAGACCTGGATCTCTTCAAGAGCGTCAACGACACCTTCGGGCATCTCGTGGGAGACAGGATCCTCATTCAAATGGTGGACACGCTGAAAACCACGTTTCGGGCCACCGACCACCTGGCCCGCTATGGAGGCGATGAGATAGTCGCGGTGATGCCGAAGGCGGCGCGCGAAGACGCCCTCGCCGCACTGGGAAGGGCCAGGGAGAGGATCGCGGGAGCGACCTTTTCAGGGCCGAACGGCCAGAGCCTGCGGATCACGATAAGCGCTGGAGCGGCCGTGTTTCCCGACCACGGCGGCGATGCCCTTACCCTCCTCGACATGGCTGACCGGGCGATGTACGTGGCGAAGAACTCCGGTGGCAACCGCGTTCAGTTCTATGACCCTTCCCTCTCCGATACCTCTGATGAGACGGCCCTCGAAGTTGCCTCGACCGCAGACCCGCGTCCAGAGCCGTCGATGACTTGAACGTCACGGGAGGAGTTCCCGGGCGTCTGACGAAACTACACAGCAAAAGCGAAGAAGGAGGGTGGATGCCTTGGAGAAGGTCCTGCTAGTGGAGCACGAGAAGTGTACAGCGTGCCGCATCTGTGAGCTCGTGTGCTCGGCGAAACATGCGGGGGCGTTCAACCCCGCGAAGGCGCGGATCACCGTGGCGACGTTTCTCGAGGACAACTTCTTCTTCCCGCTCACATGCCAGCATTGTGAGGAGCCTCTCTGTCAGGATGTGTGTCCCACCGGTGCCATATCGAGACACCCTGAGACCGCGGCCGTCATCATCGACGATGCGAAGTGCATCGGGTGCAGAATGTGCCAGGCCGCATGCCCCTTCGGTGCCGTCTCCTACTCCCCGTCGGAAGACAAGGTGGTGAAGTGCGATCTGTGCGGCGGCGAGCCTGAGTGCGTGCTGTTCTGCCCGTGGGATGCGATCAAGTATACTAAGGCCGACGACGCTGCGTTGCGCAGGCGCAAAGCTGTGGGCGAGAAGCTCAAGAAGGCCCTGCAGGAGGTGAAGGTGTGATGTACGGCTGGGTAGGAAAGACGCTTCGGGTCAACCTCAACGACAGGTCCGCAGCCGTCGAGGATCTGTGCCCTGAACTCGCCGAGAAGTACCTTGGAGCGAGGGGCCTGGGCACCAAGATCCTCTATGACGAGCTTGTGCCCGGTGTAGACCCCCTCGGCCCGGACAACAAGATCATCTTCGCCACCGGGCCTCTCACCGGAACAGCCGCCACGTCGGCCGGTCGGTACAACGTTATCACGAAATCGCCGCTCACGGGGTTTATCGCCGCATCCAACTCCGGTGGGTATTTCCCCGCGGAGATGAAGTACGCCGGGTTTGACGCCATCATCGTGGAGGGCGCTGCAGACGAGCCGGTGTACATCTGGGTCCATGACGGCAAGGCCGAGATTCGGGCCGCAAAACACGTCTGGGGCAAGAACACCGCCCAGACCACCGATATCCTGATCGGGGAGACTCACCCCGACGCGAAAGTCGCATGCATCGGCCCCGCCGGTGAGAGACTCGTGCTCTTTTCGTGCGTGGTGAACGAGAAGGGCCGCGCCGCCGGACGATCAGGGGTCGGCGCCGTCATGGGCTCCAAGAACCTGAAGGCCATCGTGGTGAGGGGCACAGGCGACGTGAAGGTGGCAGACCAGGCGAAGTTCAGGGAGGCGGTGCTGGCGGCCCTCAAGAAGATCAAGGAGGCGCCTGTTACCTCGCAGGGCCTCCCAACGTACGGGACAGCCGTTCTTGTGAACGTCATCAACCAGCACGGAGCGTTCCCGACGCGCAACTTCCAGACAGGCGTGTTCGAGGGCGCCGAGAAGATATCCGGCGAGGCCCTTGCCGCCAAGTTTCTCGTGAGAAAGCGCGCGTGTTTCGGGTGCCCCATCGCCTGCGGGCGGCCGAGCGCCGTGAGGAGCGGCAAGTACCAGGGCGCGGGCGAAGGCCCCGAGTACGAGACCATCTGGGCGCTGGGCGCGACCTGTGCCGTCGATGACCTCGAGGCCATAACCAAGGCCAACTACCTGTGTAACGAGCTTGGCCTCGACCCCATAACCATGGGCTCTACCATAGCGTGCGCCATGGAGCTATATGAGAAGGGGTATCTCCCGGAGAGCGCAACTGATATCCCGCTCAGGTTCGGCGACGCCGACGCCATGGTCGAGGCGACGCGCAAGACCGCCTACCGGGAGGGCATCGGTGACCTGCTCGCGAAGGGTTCGTACCGGCTCGCCGCGGAGTTCGGCCATCCCGAGCTATCCATGAGCGCAAAGAAACAGGAGTACCCGGCGTACGATCCGCGTGGCGCGAAGGGCATCGGGCTCAACTATGCCACTTCTAACAGGGGCGGCTGCCACGTTAGGGGCTACACGATCTCGCCGGAGATCCTCGGTGTCCCGGAGAAGATAGACCCACTCTCCAAGGACGGGAAAGCCGCCTGGGTCAAGGCATTTCAGGACGTAACCTCCCTTGTGGACTCGGTCGGCATGTGCCTGTTCACCACCTTCGCACTGGGCGCGCCCGACGTGGCGAGTATGCTCGAGCCTGCGACGGGGATCGGGTTCCCCACTGAGAAGGCGCTACTCGCGGGCGAGCGCATCTGGAACCTCGAGCGCCTCTTCAACCTGAGAGAGGGGCTCACGAAAGACGACGATACTCTGGCTCCGAGGCTGCTCACCGAGCCAATGCCGGAGGGGCCCGCCGCCGGGCAGGTGGTGGAGCTTGCCGACATGCTGGCGGACTATTACCGAGCCAGGGGCTGGACTGACGATGGCAAGCCTTCGACGGAGACCCTGGACCGGCTCGAGCTCGCTGGCTGACACCCGCACGTCGGGTGCTGAGGGGCTGGCGCGAAGGGAGGGGGCGCCTTCTGCGGGTGCGGTTCTTCTTCTTCGTGAAAGAGGCGGCGGGTGAGGACGAGGTCTTCATCCCCGCGGAGGCGGCCCCCGACCTCGAGGCGCTCATCCAGGTGTTGGTGGGGCGGTTTGGCGAGAGGTTTGCTCGCGAGGTGCTCACGAGCGACGGCGAGGTCCGGCGCGATGTCAACATCCTCGTGAACGGTCGTAACGTCCAGTTTCTGGCCGGGCCTGACACCAGGCTGAAGGACGAGGACACCGTGAGCTTTCTCTCGGCGGTCGCCGGCGGGTGACCAGGCGGCCGCCCGGTCCGGACCTGCCCGGACCGGGCCGGAGCCGATGTCCCGTCAGGTGGCGGAGCTGTGTCCCGGGGGCTGCGCGGCACCGGCGCAGTCGTAGCTGCAGGCAAAGGCATTGCCCGTGTACAAGCGCTGATGTCTGCGTTCGGATGGGCATACGTTGGGGGGAAGTCCTATGAAGTACGTGATCCTTGGAAACGGCCCGGCGGGCGTGAGCGCCCTCGTAGCCATCCGGGAGCTGGACCCGGCCGGGGAGATCACGGTGGTGTCGCCGGAGACCTGGCGCTACTACTCAAAGATCCTCCTGACCCGCTGGATCGCGGGAAAGGTGCGGTTCCCCAATCTCTTCCTGGCCGGCGAGGGCTTCTATGACCGCAACGGCGTGAAGACCCTGTTCGGGGTGGCCGCGACCCGCATCGACCCGGAGAGGCCGGTGGTCGAGCTCTCTAACAGGCAGCGACTGGATTACGACAGACTGCTCCTGGCGATGGGAAGCTCTCCTCAGGTGCCTGACATCCGCGGCATAAGGCTTCCCGGCGTCCACTATCTGAGGACGTTCGACGATGCGGAACGGATCGCCCTGGCCGCACCGTCGGCCCGACGGGCTGTGGTGATAGGGGGCGGCCTCGTCAGCCTCAAGACCGCGGAGGGGCTCCTCGCGCGGGGCCTCGAGGTATGGGTGGTCGTGTCGTCCGATAGGCTGCTATCGCAGATCACCGCGCCGGAGGATTCCGAGGCGGTGCTCCGGATCTTCCAGGGGCCGCCCGGGCTTCACATCGTCCTGGGGTGCGATGTCAGCGAGCTCGAGGGCAGGGGGCGGGTCGAGGAGGCTCACCTCAGCACGGGTGAGAGGGTCGAGTGCGACATCGTCGTGGTCGGCAAGGGCGTCACGCCGAACATCCTCGTCACGCGCGGCACCGGGATCGCCACGGCGCGCGGGGTCATCGTCGACGGCAGGATGCAGACCAGCGTTCCCGGGATATACGCAGCCGGCGACATTGCCGAGTGTTACGACATCGCCCGCGGGAAGGCCGCCCTCAACGCGCTCTGGTCGAGCGCCGTGTGGCAGGGCAGGGTGGCGGGTTACAACATGGCGGGGCGGGATGTGTCATACGCCGGTGACGTGGCCCTGAACTCCGTCACGTTCGGCGGCGGGTGCGTTGTGGCCCTGGGGCGGCCCCGCCCCGAGGCAGGCGACGAGGTGCACACGTTGGCCGGCAAGGGCGGCGGCGAATACGCGCGGCTCGTGTTCCGCGACGGCCGGCTTGTGGGGGCCGTGCTCACCGGACGCGCGGTGGAGACGGCCGGGGTGCTTCGCAGCCTCATCGTGCGGCAGGCCGACGCGACTCCGATCATGGACAGGCTGCTGGGCGGCAGGACGTCATACCCCAGGATTCTGAATCTGAAGCTGTCGGTGTCAGGGATTGCTTCCTGACACCGGGTTCCCCTCATGTCCTTTCACTCTTGCGCGTGTCCGCTGCGGGTCACTCGATCAAGCAGACCTGTTGTGGCGGGGCCGGATGCGGCCTGCCACAGGAATGCTGGGAATCTAGACGGCCTCCACCCGCTTGACCTCGGGCACCTCTTCCTTGAGCGCCCGCTCAACGCCGTTCTTCAGGGTCATCATGGACATCGGGCACCCGACGCACGCGCCCGTCAGCCTCACCTTCACCACGCCATCGTCGACGCTGACGAGCTCGACGTCGCCGCCGTGGGCCTGTAAAGCGAACCTGATCTTCTCCAGCGCCTTCTCGATCTTTTCCTGCAACGCTTACGCCTCCCCGGTCGAAGTTCTGGGACCATGCTGTCTTCAAGATTATACACCGTAAGTATGGCGCAAGTCGAGCAGACGAATTCAGGCGAGGACCAAGGCATGGCGATGCGAGAGCGCGCCTGCGGCGGCACGTTCCGGTGACGTCGCAGGCACGCCTCGGGCTTCAGCGGCGCGGGGCGCAGCGCCGGTTGGCCTCCCGGTCATCCGGCGCTGCCTATGCAGGTGATCCTCAGGGCGTGGGGAGAGGACTCACGTTATCTGGATTTCCACGCTCAGCCTGACGCCCGTCCCGGTGTTGACCGCTGTGACGGTGTATACACCCGGCCGGACCGGCACCCCTTCGTTCGTCGTCTGGTTCCAGGTCTGAAGGAAGATCATGTTCCCGCCGGGCGGCAGCGTGACCCGCTCTATCGCAAACGTGAAGAACTTCCCCGCCGACCAGCGCCATATCTCCCTCGTGTCGCGGGTGACGATGAAATCAAACCTCTGGCTGGACCGGTACGTGATCGTCACAGGGCTTGTGGTGACGTTGGTCTTCGTCAGGCTCATGCGCACAGGCTCGCCCCGGGCATAGCTGACCTTGTTCACCATGAACGTGTGCCGCAGGCCGTCTTGCACCACAGAGACCTGGTTCACCCCGGTCACGGGTGCCGGTGGCGTCGGTGGAGGCCCAGGGGGTACTGGAGGCCCGGGTGGCACGGGCGGCGTCGGCACCGGCGGCGCTGGCGGAGGCGGCGGAGACGGCACGGGAGGCGGCGTGACTGGCGGTCCGGGCGGCACCACGGGTGGTGGAGGCGGCGGCAACGGCGTCGGGATCACGATGGTCGGCCTTATCGGCACGAGCAGCACCTGTCCGACGACGATGAAGTCCGGGTTCGGAATGCGGTTTATGGCCGCAAGCACTTCCACGGTGGTCCCGAACCTCGCGGCTATCTCCGCGAGCGTGTCGCCTGGCTGGACGATGTATAGACGAAAACCAACCGGCACCGCGATGGGCGGGGGGGGCGACGGGGTCACCGGCGGCGCCGCCGGCACGGGAATCTGGAGCACCTGTCCGACGAAGATCACGTCGGGATTCGCGATGTTGTTAGCCTCAACAATCGCCTCGACCGTGGTGCCGAACCTCTCCGCAATGAGAGCAAGGGTGTCGCCAGGCTGGACTATATACGTGATCATGGCAATTCCCTCCCGGCGTCGTATGCCCTGAACCGGGATCACCCGGTGCGAGGGCCGACAATTCCTCACAACATGTTATTCTATGTGCAGCACGGTGTTGCCTGTTGCCCGGCCATAGAGCGGGGAACCGACCTGATGTCCCCTTAAAGGAATACACGCAAGAGAGTCGAACAAAGAGCGTAGAGGAACCTGACATCACCCGGGCGCAACACGCATAGACCAGAGTATGGTCGGTTTGCCTGCGGGCCGGATGTCGTCGAGGGGCTCCGCCGGGACCGTGCCGGGGTCGTATCGCCGAACCTGCCCCAGGGGCCGAGGGAAGGCAGGGTTGCGCCCCCGGGGCACCTGATACGTGCGCCTGGCGCAAGACCCATTGGGAGCGTGCGACCCCTTGCAGGTGCGAACCCGTAGTCCAGTGCCAGCTACCCCTGGAGATGCGTCAGCGATCCCTGGGGTTGTGCTCAAAGGAGGCAGCGCGTGCCCCTGTTCGAGAGATTGCGAGAGCTCCCGGGACCCGTGCGCGCCGCCGCCGTGCTTCTCATGGGGGCGGGGGCGGTGTGTCTCGCGCTCTCGGCTGTTGCCGGAGAGCTCAAGGGGGAAGTCTGTCTCCATAGGGGCGCCCGCCTCGTGCAAACGGGGGGCGGTCCCTGGGGCCGAACGCCGGCGACCGTGGATGCACTAGGAGCGCGGCCGGCCGCACTTGCGTCGGCGCCACCACCGGCACCCGCGACGCTGCGGGGGCTCGAGCAAGGATCTCTTCCGTCAGTATCAGCACCGGCACCAGCGCCAGCGCCGGCACCAGCACAGGCCGCTGTTCCGGCAACTGTCTCCGGCGATGTCCTGGATCGTATCCGTGCGGCCAGGACCCCAGTTCTTGAGCAAGAGGTTCTCGAGATCGCACGCGCCTCGGTAGCCGCTGCGGTTGCCGGTGACGGCGCAGAGGGGCGGCACCGGGCAGCGGTCTTCCCGGTGCGGACGCCGGGCGGCCTTCCTCGGGACGATGGCAGCGGCAGGGCCGTCCTCACGGCACCCGCTGGAGTGTTCGTCGCGCTCATCCTCGATGGCAGGGTGAGCGGGTGCATGGGCACCGTCTATCCGATGGAGGCGTCGCTCGCCGAGGAGATCGCAAGCGCGGCGCGGATGGCGGCTACGTCGGACCCGCGTCGCCTGCCCGTGCGACCGGAGGAAGTGGCTCGGCTCGAGTACTGCGTGTCGGTGGTCGGCAGGGTGAGGCGGCACGACCCCGCGGTGCCGGTGAACCCGCGAATCCAGGGCGTCATTGTAAGGGCGAACGGGAGGGCTGGCGTGATCCTGCCCGGCGAGGCCAGGACGGGCGCATACGAGATGGCCTGGGCGAAGCGCGAGGCCGGCGTGGGTCCAGGTGAGCACTATGAGCTATACGTCTTCGAGACGGAGCGATTCGGGAAGGCCCTGCCTTTGAGAAGGTAGGCGAAGGAGGTAGGCGGCTGTGAAACCTCGTATCGCGCGATCGATACCTTACGCGGTTGCGGCGCTCGCGGCGGCTGCGGCGCTCGCGTTTCTCGCAAGGCCGCTTTCTGCAGATAGCGCCGATAAGGGTTACCTTTACATGTATACGGAGGAGAGGGTATGGGCGCCTTCCGAGCACCCGTCCGTGATAGTCCGAGGTCGGAGCGCGACGCGGATTGACTTCACAGTGTGGAGGTTCAACCCCATCACGCAATACCAGGCGCGTGGGTCGCTGCACTCGGCCGCGGAGGCCCTACCTCAGGGCGGGGCGGTGCTGGTGAAGAGGCTCACGGAGTATCCGCGCCCGAACAAGCGGGGTGGGGACTACACTTTGAGGGTGCCCGTGCCTGCCGACAGGGTCGCGGGCTACGTCGTGAAGGCGCGCGACAGCCACGGCCGCGAGGACACCACGTGGATCCTCGTGACCGACCTCGGCCTCGTGACGAAGCAGGCGCAGGATAAGCTCCTCGTGTACGCCCACACCTTTGGCAAGGACGCGCCGTGCGCGGGCGCGAAGGTCGCCGTGTACAGCGAGGGCAAGGAGGTCGGAAGCGGAACCACAGGGGGCGATGGCCTGTGGGTGCTGAACGCCCCGGGCCTTGCAAAGGGCCTTTCGGTGGTCGGGACGGCAGGCGAGAGCTTCGCCCAGGTGACCTCGTCCTACTACTGGGAGGACTCCCGCTACAAGGCGTACATCTACACCGACAGGCCCGTATACCGGCCGGGCCAGCGGGTGTTCTTCAAGGGCATCCTCCGCGACGAGGACGGCGGAGACTACAAGGTGCTCGCGGGCGAGCCCGTCCGCGTGGAGGTGCGTGACGCGCGCGACGCGTGCATCTACAAGACCGAGGCCACGACGAACAGCTTCGGCTCATTCACCGGCGATCTCGTGCTCGGGGACGAGCCGGCGCTCGGCGTTTGCCGGGTGCTCGCCACGGTGAGGGGGAGCACGCACTCGGGCGCGTTCAAGGTGGCGGAGTACCGCAAGCCCGAGTACCAGGTGCAGGTGGAAGTGCCGAAGACCACGTACGTGGCGGGCGACGAGGTCCCGGTGAGCGTGAAGGCCGCCTACTACTTCGGCGCGCCAGTCCCAGGTGCAAAGGTCAAATACGCCGCGTACTCCCAGCCGCACTACTTCTCGTACTACTCCTTCGAGGACCTTGGTTACTATCCGGTCGGCGACGAGGACTTCGGGTACTACGGCGAGCTTGTGGCGTCCGGCGAAGGCGTGACGGACTCAAGTGGGCGCATGTCGTTCGCCATCAAGACGCAAAAGGCGGACACGACGAGGAAGATGTTCATCGAAGCGGTCGTGACCGACGAGAGCAGGCGCGAGGTCACGGGCAGAACCTCGGTGATCGTGGCGCGGGGGCTGTTCGACGTGAGCGTGCAGCCGGCGGCCTACGTGGTGGAGCCGGGCAAGCCTGCCACCGTGCGGGTGAAGGCCGAGACCATAGAGGGCAAGCCGCTTGCCGTGCGGCTCGAGTGGCAGGCCGTGCGCCGGACATGGGAGAACAAGAAGGCCAGGCGGTGGAAGGAGGCGTCGGGCGCGCTGCGCACGGCGGCCGACGGGACGGGGAGCTTTGAGTTCACGCCGCGCGAGGAAGGGTCCTACGTGGTGGAGGTCGCCGGGACCGACGAACGCGGCAACCGGATCGTCTCCGAAGCGTATCTCTGGGTCACGAGCGGAGCGAGCCGCTGGGCGAGTTACGGCGGCACCGAGATAGAGATCGTGGCCGACAAGGACGTGTACGAGATCGGGGACACGGCGAAGATCCTCGTGAACACCACGCTCGACGACGCGTGGGCGGTGGTGACGGTCGAGGGGCGCGACCTTGCCTCGCACGGGGTGGTCCACATCATGGGCCACACGAGGCTGTTCGAGGTCCCCATCACCCGGGAGCACCTTCCGAACGCGTTCTTCACCGTGACGATAGTCCGCGGGAAGAGGCTCTTCTCCAGGGAGAAGACCATCTATGTGTCGACGAAGGACAACTACCTGAACGTGGCGATCATTCCGAACAAGGAGACCTACGGTCCCGGCGACAAGGCTACCTATGTGGTGAAGACGACGGATGCGGCGGGCCGCCCGGTGCAGTCCGAGGTGTCGCTGGGGGTCGTGGACGCATCCATATACGCGATCCAGCCGGAGATGGCGCCCGACATAAAGAAGGCGTTCTACGGGTCCATCTGGAACAGGGTGGTCACGAGCTATTCGTTCCCGGAGTGGTATTACGGAGGTGCCGACAAAGTCGGCGGGTCGGCGGACGTGAGGAGGAAGTTCGAGGACACGGCCTTCTGGAATCCCACCATCGTGACGGACCGAAACGGCACCGGGAAGATCGAGTTCGTCATGCCGGATAACCTCACGACGTGGCGGGCGACCGCGAGGGCCCACACCCTCAAGACCCAGGTGGGGTCGGCGACTCGAGACGTGGTGACGACCAAGGACCTCGTCGTGAGGCTTGCGACGCCGCGCTTGTTCACGCTGGGCGACCGGACGGCGGTCTCGACGATCGTCCACAACTACACCGGGCGCAAGATTAAGGCGAAGATCACTCTCAAGGCCGAGGGTGTCACGCTGAAAGATGCGGGCGAGCGCGAGGTGGAGCTTGGCCCCATGGGCCAGGCCTCGCTCGACTGGAAGGTTGAGTGCGGCGAGGTCGGAGTCGCACGCTTTGCGGCGTCGGCCCAGGCTGACGTCGGACGGGCGCGGGACGCGCTTGAAATGGGCGTGCCGGTGCTGCCCTTCGGTAGGCGGCACGAGCGACACGAGGCTGGCGAGGTGGGCGGCGATGCCGCTAGCGGCGCAGGGGCCGGGAAGGCGCTCGTCAGGTTCGATGTGCCAGAGGACGCGCTGCCTGGCACGGTCGACGTGAAGGTGCGGCTCGCGCCATCGGTTGCGGCCGCGGCCCTGGGGGCTCTCGAATACCTGGCGTCGTTCCCGTACGGGTGTGTGGAGCAGACCATGAACTCCTTCCTGCCCGACGTGGTGGTGGCCTGGACGCTAAAGGATCTCGGGGTGGAGGCGCCGCCTGAAGTCGAGCAGGACCTGCCGAGGATGGTCTCGGCGGGCCTCGCGAGGCTCTACCGCTACCAGCACTACGACGGAGGATGGGGCTGGTGGGAGTACGACCAGACGGACCCGAGGATGACCGCTTACGTGGTATACGGCCTCGACCTTGCGCGGAAGGCGGGGTTCGAGGTGGACGGCCAGGTGCTCGCGCGAGGGAAGAGAGCGCTTGTCGAGCTTGCTGGTAGGCCGCGCGACGTGGACGACCTCGTATACAAGCTCTACGTCATGTCCGAGGTGGGCGAGAGGAGCCTTGCGAGGCTCGACGAGATGGTGGCGAGGCGGCTCGAGCTTTCCGAATACTCGCTTGCGCTCCTCGTGCTTACTCTCGACAACGTGGGCCGGGCCGATGATGCCAGGGAGGTGCTCCAGGATCTCCTGGCGTCGGCGCGGGGCGACGACATGCTCACCTACTGGGACGCGCCGGAGGGCGAGCGGTACTGGGCGGACAACCGCGTGGAGACCACGGCGTACGCGCTCATGGCGATGCTTGCGGTGGACCCCGGGAACGAGAAGGTCCCGGGAGCGGTGAGGTGGCTTGCGGACGCGCGGCAGGGCAAGGCATGGTTCTCAACCAAGGACACCGCCGTGGCCGTGTTCGCGCTGGCGGAGTACCTGAAGCTACGCGACGAGGTCGCGCCGAACTACACCGCTACCGTCAGCATCAACGGAAAAGATGTCAAGAAGGTGCATTTCACCAGAAAGGACGTCTTCGGGAAGGAGATCGAGGTCAGCATAGACGCGCGCGACCTTGCGCGCGGGCAGAATGAGATCACCATCGCGAAGGACGGCGGGAAGGGCAGGCTGTACTACACGTTCTCTTGTGAGTACTACACGGCTGCGGACTCCGTGGCGCCCGAAGGGCAGGGCCTCGCGGTGACCCGGGGCTACTACCGGAGGGCCCCGGCGCCGGCCGCTGCCGGGCGCGAGAGGCGCGAGGACGGAAAGACGCGCGGCGGTGAGGAGAAGCCGGAGTACGTGTACGAACCCGTGACCGGCGCTGTGAAGCCGGGCGAGGAGATATACGTTCGCATAAACATCAAGGCCGATAGCCCGTATACCTATATGATCATCGAAGATCCGCTCCCGTCGGGCTTCGAGACTTCGGATGAGCCGATCGACGTCTATAGCTGGCACTTCTCGTACGGCAGGAAGGAGGTCCGCGACGAGAAGGTGGCCTTCTTCAGCGGCTACCTGAAGGAGGGCGAAGACGAGATCGTGTACCCCATACGAGCTGAGCGGCCCGGGGATTACCGGGTCATGCCGACGCGGGTGTGGGGCATGTACTCGCCTGACGTCTTCGGCCAGTCGGCAAGCTCGGAGATCTCCTGCAGGGAGCCGGTGCTTGCGAGCTTCTCCACGACGCTCAAGGACCCGGAGGAGAGCCGCAACTACAACGTTGCGCTGGCTGCGGCCGCCATCGACGGAGTCGTGCTCCAGCCGGGCGAGGAGTTCTCCTTCGACCGGGTCGTAGGGCCGAGGCTCGCGGAGGCCGGCTACAGGAATGCGCGGGTGATCTCCGGAGGCAAGAGCGTGCCGGGGATCGGCGGAGGGGTATGCCAGGTGTCGACGACCCTCTACAACGTGGCTCTCCTCGCCGGGCTCGAGATCGTCGAGCGCCACCCGCACTCAAGGCCGGTTGGGTACGTCCCGCCCGGGCTTGATGCTACGGTGGCCGAAGGCCAGTACGATCTCAGGTTCCGGAACACGCTTGGGGTGCCGCTGACGCTGGGCGCCCGCGTGGACGGGAACAGGTTGCTGATGGAGGCGCGGGCGCCTCTCGCGGAGGCCCCGGAGGTGCGCGTGACCACTGAGGTCCAGGGGACCGAGAGGCCGAGGCTCATCGGCGGGGTCGGTGCGGGCACCACGGGCGCTGTGGCCGAGCCGGGGGGGCCTGCCTACGGAGGCGAGAGCGGCATCCGCGTTGCAGTGTGGAGGAGTTTTTCCTCAGGCGGCGAAGCCACAAAGGAGCTGGTATCCGAGGATTATTACAAGCCGGTGCACGCGGTGGCCTCGTCGGTGCGGTAGGCGCGGTGGAAAGACACGGTGCTCTGTGTCACGAACCTCCGAGCTCATCCGGCCGGGGAGGCTGATGAGCTGTCAAAGCCCGCTTGCGACATCCTTGATTCCTGACAGCGTGAGACGGAGGGAGTTGCTTGGCTGAGCAGGCCACGAGCATAGGGCTGCGCAAGGCTCCCCCGACGCCGGATGCGGCGCCGGGGGATGCTGTTGCTATAAGGCGCAAGGTTGTCCAGTTGTCGCTACCCGTATTCGCCGAGGTCGTGCTGCAGACGTTGACGCAGGTCGTGGACATGGCCATGGTCGGGCGGCTGGGCGCAAGCGCGATTGCGGCGGTGGGCCTGAGCATGCAGCCGCTCTTTCTGGGGCAGGGCGTGTTCATGGGGCTGTCCGTGGGCACGACCGCCCTTGTGGCGAGGTTCACGGGGGCGGGGGACCGGCGGATGGCCGGGCGCACGAACCACCAGTCTCTCCTGGTATCGACGGCTCTGGCGCTGGTGATGTGCGCCGCTGCGTACGTGTATGCCCGCGATATCGTGACCCTGATGGGCGCCGAGCCCGATGTGGTTGCCCTGGGCACGTCATATCTGAGGTACCTGGTGCCGGGGTTCGCGATGCTTCTCGCCACGATGACCGTGGGAGGGGCGTTGCGGGGGGCCGGCGACACGACCACGCCCATGAAGATCAACGTGCTGGTGAACCTCGTCAACGTGGCGGGAAACTACATGCTCATCTTCGGGCATTTCGGGTTCCCGGCGCTCGGGATCGATGGGGCGGCCATCGCCACGACCGTATCGAGGATGATCGGCGGCGTCCTCTTCCTGTGGGCGGCCTGGCGCAGCGGCTCCCCCGTCGCGCTGCCACGGCTTCGCCTGGCGGCCTGCTTCAGGATTGATACCGCCGTCGTTGGGCGGGTGCTCAGGATAGGCGTGCCGGCGATCCTCGAGAGGCTCGTCATAAGCTCCGGGATGCTCGTGTACATCAGAGCAGTAGCCGGGCTGGGAACGGTCGTGTACGCTGCCCACAACATAGCCAACAACGCCGAGTCGCTGTCCTTCATGCCAGGCCTTGCGTTTGCCACGGCCGCCACCGCCCTGGTCGGCCAGGGCCTTGGCGCTGGAAGGCCCGACGTTGCTGAGCGAAGCGCCAGGGAGGCACTGAAGCTGGGGCTTGCCGTGATGGGCACGATGGCGCTGGTGTTCCTTGCGGTGCCGCAGTATCTCATGATGATTTACACGTCCGACCCCGAGATAATCAGGCTGGGGTCCATTGCGCTCCGGGTGATCTCTTTCGGGCAGGTGCCGATGGGCACGGCGTTCATTTTCTCCGGCGCCCTGCGCGGAGCGGGCGACACGCGGTCAGTGCTCTACGTCACGGCCTTCGCGGTGTGGGTGGTCAGGCTCAGCGCTACCTACCTGCTTGTGGTGGTAGGCGGGCTCGGTCTCTTCGGCGCGTGGCTCGCCATGGTGGCGGACTGGCTCGTGCGCGGCGGCTATGTATGGCACCGGTTCAGGGCGGGCAGGTGGAAGCAGCTACAGGTGTAACGGTGCTTTCTCGCCGTCCTGGCGGTTGCGCCTGGGTTATGTGCCCTTCCGGCACGGTTATCGCGTATGTGTGATAGCTCCGGGGTTTCTCCTGCTGGCGGCGCCGGGAGCCATCACATGATGAAAACTGAGCTAGCAGTATCCCTGCGGGAATATCGCATATATGCGATATTGGCAGATCGCCTGTGCAGATCGCCTGTGCTGGTGGTCCTCGCCGCCGTCGAACGAGGAAAACGAGGCTACCATTGTCTCTGCGGAACTATCGCATACATGCAATATCGCCCAGGTTCTACATGCCGGATGACGCCGGGCGCACTACCGGCCGACAGGGGCAGCGCGCGCCGTCGGGCAACTCTGCTATTGCGGTGCCTGCTGTGCGAGTTCACTCCCTGCCCCGCTTGGCTCCCCGCGATGTCCGCCTTCCTGGACCCGCTGTGTGCGATCATGTTTATTTGACGGTGCGACGGAGGAACAGGAATGACAACATCCGCTGCGATTTCACACCCACTGCCTGAGAAGGCCGAGATCGACCGCGAGATACGCAGGCTTGCGTGGCCCGCCATCGCCGAGATGTTGCTCCACATGTTCGTGTGGGCTGTGGACACCGCCATGGTGGGCCGCCTCGGCGCCAGGGGGGCCGACCGGGCGGTGCAGGTGGGCTACAGGTCGCTGCGCTACTCGGTGGCGGTCATGGGAAGCGTTGCCCTGGCGTTCCTCCTGGTCGCGGGCTTGATTATCAGGATGTTCACGAACGATGCGGAGGTCATCCGGATCGGGTCGGTGTGCCTGCGGATAGCCGCCTTCGAGCAGGTGTTCATCGGCATAACCGACACCCTGTGCGGCTGGCTCCGCGGCGCCGGGGACACCCGCACCGCGCTTCGCATAACCGCCGCGGGCACCTAGCTCGTCCGCATGCCCGTCGTCGTGCTCGCCATCTACGTCCTTCACCTCGGGCTTCCGGCCGTCTGGGTCATAACCTGCCTCGACTGGGCCGTCCGCTCCGTCCTTGCAGCGAGACACTTCCGCCCCGGCAGGTGGCAGGAGGTGAAAGTTCATCGAGTATCACCCATGCTCCGTTGGCGGGCTCCGGGCGCATGGGCGCCATGGGAGTCAGAAAATGGCATCGGCTGCTGCACGCGTCCAGGTTTGACGCATAGCGGTCCGTATGATAGAATAAGAATTACCAAAAACCAAAACGGCCGATGAGGACCAGCCGATCCGCTTGAACGCTGAATTCCCATCTGTGGGAAGCGGGGGACCCAACTCTTGGGGCTAATCCCGGCGGTCGGGGCCTGTGGGCCGCGTGTCGGGGAGACGCATCATACCCGTTGTGCTTCTCCCGCATGACACGCGCCGCACCCGCAGCGCACCGCCCCGGGACGGGTCAGACTCTTTCGATCCGAGCCCGTCAGCTAACCTCGTAAGCGTGGGAAGAGGAGGTGGGTTGGGTGGAAGCCTTTCGACCATGGCATGGACGGTCCATGTCCGTCGATTGTGGCTTCACCCAGGGAAGACCCACCCTGGGTGATTTGCTTCCCTCTCCCTCTGCCACTTCGTTGTCCTTCCTCAGCGGATGGTGTGAAACGGCCGCAACCGCCGCAAGGCGCAGGTAACGCAACACGTGGGCGCGACGAGTCCATGCGCCCATGTGGGCCCGCGTCGGCCCCGCGCTCAGCTTACCCTGCGTCGTGCGAGTTGCACTGACGAGAACGGCGATCCGGTTCGAGCCGCCGGCCACGCGCCGCGCGCGCGAGAACACCGGTTGTCGCCCCCGGGCATTGCATTGCCCGAAAGACGCAACAGGGCGGCGGTTTGTGCCCGCGGTGCGGCTTCCGCTCGAGAGGCGGAACTCATGCAACGGAGCGGCGTCTGGTCCTCGGCGAAAGAGCGAGGAGGGAACGAGATGAGGTTCGAAAACAGGTTCTCAGTGCTGGGTGCTGGCAACGGAGGCCAGGCGATGGCCGGGCATCTCGCGCTCATGGGGTTTCCAGTTACCCTGTACAGCGGGAACCGGGCCAAGCTGGCGGGGCTGGAGCGGGGCGGCGGCCTCGAGCTCGAAGGAGTGATCGAAGGGGTCGCGCGCGGCGTCAATCTGACGGCGTCTCCCGGGGAGGCCGCAGCCTCCGCGGACGTCCTCATGGTGGTGGTGCCCGCGTTCGCGCACCGGGACATCGCCCGGATGCTCGCGCCCCATCTCCACGAGGGGCACATCGTGGTCCTGAACCCCGGGCGCACGCTGGGAGCGATCGAGTTCGAGCACGCCCTGCGTCAGCACGGTTGCCTTGCGCAGGTCGTGGTGGCCGAAGCTCAATCGCTCCTTTATGCCTGCAGGGTCCTCGCGCTCGGGAAGATCAGGGTTTTCAGCGTCAAGCGTTCGGTGCCGGTCGCGGCCCTCCCCTCGTGGCGGACGGTCGAGGTCGCGCGCAGGCTGAGGCACGCGTTCCCCCAGTTCGTGGCGGCGCCAGACCTCCTGCACACCGGGCTCAGCAACATCGGGGCCATCTTCCATCCGACCCCGACCATCCTCAATCTCGCCAGGATAGAGCAGGGCCAGTCCTTCGATTACTACCACGACGGCATTAGCCCTGCCGTGGCGCGGGTGCTGACCCGCATGGACGAGGAGCGCCTCGCGGTGGCCCAGGCTCTCGGCGTGGCCGCGAGGAGTGCCAGGGAGTGGCTTTCCGACGTGTACGGCTCGTCGGGACCGGACCTCCACGAGGCTATAAGGAACACCAGGGCATACGAGGGGATAAAGGCGCCGGGCGAGGTAAACACCCGCTATATCCTGGAGGACGTGCCGACAGGCTTGGTTCCCATATCGTCCCTGGGCAAGATGGTGGGCGTTCCCACCCCCACGATGGACGCCATAATCGAACTGGCCTCGGCCATCACGGGCGAGGACTTCCGCATCTCCGGGCGCTCTCTGCGAAATCTTGGGCTTGAGGAGATGGGCGTCGCGGACCTCCACAGGTACATCCTTGAGGGAAGGGAGGCGGTTGCATGATGGGGAACAGGCGGAACGGAAGGACCGGGGGGAAGATCATCGGCGCGGCGATAGGAGACTGCGTTCACGTCGCTGGTGTATACAACTTCCTCAGGCTCGCGGAGGCGCAAGGCTATGAGACGGCGTTTCTCGGGCCCGCCGTGTCCCTTGCGAGGCTGGTTGATGCGATAAAGGCGGAGGACCCGCTTATCGTCGGGGTGAGCTACAGGCTTTCGCCCGATGCTGCCGGGAGGCTGCTTTCGGAGCTGAAGGAGATGCTCTCGCGCGAGGGCCTTCTCGGGCGCAGGTTCACCTTCGGAGGCACCCCGCCCGTGGCGCGGGTGGCCGAGGCCACCGGCCTCTTCGAGCGGGTCTTCGACGGCAGCGAGGGCGACGAGGCGACCATCGGTTACCTCAGCGGCAAGTCCGCGTCCGAGGGCGAGCAGCTCTGGCCGGGCAGCCTCGTTGAACGCATATTGACGAAGCACCCCTACCCTCTCATTCGCCACCACTTCGGCCTGCCTTCACTCCCGGCGACCATCGAGGGCGTGCGGGAGCTGGCCGAGTCCAGGCTGCTCGACGTAATATCCATCGGCCCGGACCAGAACGCCCAGGAGAGCTTCTTCCGGTTGGAGGAGATGGACTCAAGCCAGGACGGCGCCGGCGGGGTCCCGGTGAGGACTGCGGACGACTTCAGGCGGCTCTATGAGGTCTCGCGCACGGGCAACTACCCGCTCCTGCGCTCGTACAGCGGGACCCGCGACCAGGTGCGCATGGCGAGGGTGCTGAAGGAGACGATCAACCTTGCGTGGGGCGCGGTGCCCCTCTTCTGGTACAACGTGCTTGACGGGCGCAGCTCGAGGAGGTTAGAAGACTCGATAGCCGAAGCCCGGCGAGCGATGAGGTGGCACGCGGAGAATGGCATCCCGGTGGAAGTGAACGAGGCGCACCACTGGAGCCTGAGGGATGCTCCCGACAGCGTCGCCGTGGCCGCGGCGTATCTCGCCGCCTACAACGCGAAGACGGCCGGGGTGCGCGACTACGTGGCGCAGTTCATGTTCAACACCCCTTCGTCCACGTCGCCTGCCATGGACGTGGCGAAGATGCTGGCCAAGCTCGAGCTTATGTCCTCCCTCGAGGACGAAGGCTTCCGGATCTGGCGCCAGACACGGACCGGGCTTCTGAGCTATCCCACGGACCTCGACGTGGCCAAGGGCCAGCTCGGGGCGTCGGTGCTTGTGCAGATGGCCCTGAGGCCCCATATCGCGCACGTGGTGTCGTTCGTGGAGGCCGACCACGCAGCCACACCTGCGGACATCGTGGAGGCGGTCAAGATCGCGCGCGGCGCGATCCGGCAGGGCCTGCTCGGGCTGCCTGACGTGGCGCATGACCCGAAGGTGGCCGATCGCAAGGAAGAGCTTGTGGCCGAGGCGAGGCTCATCCTGGACGCGATCCTTGAGATCGCCACGCCGGGCTGCGACGATCCGCTCGCCGATCCCGCCACCCTCGGCAGGGCCGTGAGGGTCGGGCTTCTCGACGCCCCCCATCTCGCCGGAAACCCGGTCGGGCGCGGCGAGGTGGTCACGAGGATGGTCGGCGGCGCGTGCCGGGCGTGGGACCCTGACTCCGGCAAGGTGCAGGAGGAGCGGGAGCGAGTTCACAAGCTGGTACAAAGAGCGGCGGAAAACCCTGTGGCGATGTAGCGACGCACTTAGCGGGAAGGAGCCGGATCACCGAATCCTTCGGGAACGTGGATGGCGCGCCACTTGTGGCGCGCCGCATGTTGCATGCGGGGAGATCTAGCCTTATCATAGGAGTACGGGACCATGCCCACATCCTGGGCGAGTCTGCGACCGGTCGAGCGCTGAGTGGGGTGTGCAAGATGAAAGAGGACGGCACCGGGGCGTGGAGATCAAAGGAGTTGCGCGGGATCATCCTGAACAGCCGTGCCAAAAGCCTTGCACGCTTGAGAGATGACGCCCGAGCTCGAGCAGAAAGGATAGCCGAGCTCCTCAAGGGGGAGTACGGCGTTTCCAGGGTCATCCTGTATGGCTCGCTTGCCGAAGGAGGATTCCATGAGGGGTCTGACATCGACCTGCTCGTTGAGGGCTTCAATGGTCCGTTCTGGCAAATGTACGCGCAGGCAGACAGGCTGGCTGGAGGGTTCCGGCTGAGCGTTGTGTGCAGGGAGAACGCAGACGCTTCACTCCTGGAGCATGTTGAGAAAAGGGGAGTGGTCCTGTGAGGCCGGAAGAGTACCTCCTGGTAGAGGCGAGAATCTGCCAAGAACGGGAGAACCTTTCGCACGTGCTTGCGGAACTGGAGAAACACGGCCTCTACCCGGAGGTCCGGTCCGACCGCATCGGAGGATTCCGTCTCACCGATGATGAGGCCATGAGAATCGTGGGATCGATCCTCCATGATTTCTATACGTTCTTCGAGAACATGGCGAGGGCCGTCGCGTCACGCATCGATAGAAGTGTTCCGTCCGGGGATGAGTGGCGCAAGGAGCTGCTAACGCAGATGGTTCTGGCCATCCCCGGTCTACGGCCCAGCTTGATATCGGCGAGGACGGCACGGCTGTTGGAGCCCTACCGCGGGTTCAGGCACGTGTTCCGAAACGTGTACGGCTTTCAGCTTGACCCCGGGCGGACCCTGGACCTGGTCCGCGGCCTGGCGGAGGCGGTTCTGGCACTCCAGGAGGATCTCGACACCTTTGTGAGAGAGATGAGGTCGGCGCTGCAGCCCGGGGACCAGGATCCCACAGGATGAGTCGAAAACGGGGCTGATAGCGGGCGCCAATGCGCTGCCCGCAGGAAGGCATCCTCCTTCCCCTCCCACGAGATGCCCCCTCGCACGCAGGCGCCCGCGTCGGGCGGGACCCCGAACTTTCGGCAAGCAGGTTATCCACAAGGAGAACAATATATTGTGTAGAAGTCTACACCGCCCCACTACATATGCGATCAATCGACAGGATCTACGAGCGTGTGCGCATCTGACGCAGTGCCTGCATACTCCCATGTGCCCAGGGAGACGGGCGCCGCGCCGGGGTCGAGGTATTCGCCTCCACCTGGCACAGCGGGCGGAGTGCAGGTGCAGGTGGAGGGGCGGCCGATGGTTGTCTGGGAGGGGTTGCTGTGAGCTTGGGTCTTGATTTGCCGGAGCCCAGGTTGTCGGAAAATGCAAGGGCAGTCCTCGAGAGCCGGTATCTCAAGAAGGACGAGTCGGGCAGGGTCGTGGAGACTCCGCAGGAGATGTTCTGGCGGGTTGCGAGGAACATCGCCCTGATGGACATCCTCTATGATCCGCGCGTATACAGGCGCCCGGAGGACGGTGCCTGGGGCACCGGCCCTGGCGGCGGTCAGGGGCCTGGCCTCGGCCCTGCGCACGGTCCCGGCCCGGGCCTTGACCTCTCGCCGTGGGACTGGGCCGCTCTCAAGCATGCCTTCGAGGACATGTCCTCGCGTGGGCTTGTCCAGGTGCCGTGGGAGGAGATGGAGAGGGTCGCAGTGGCCCTGGCGCCGTCCGTCGCCCGGACGGCGGCGGTCTTCTACACCCTGATGGTCGAGGGCAAGTTCATGCCCAACTCGCCGGCGCTCAGCAACGCCGGCAGAGAACTTCAGCAACTCTCGGCGTGTTTCGTGCTTCCCATCGAGGACTCCATGGTGAGCATATTCGATACGCTCAAGGATGCTGCCCTCATACACCAGTCCGGCGGCGGTACCGGCTTCTCCTTCAGCAGGCTGCGGCCGAAGAACGACGTGGTGAGGAGCACGGGCGGGGTTGCGTCTGGCCCCGTGTCGTTCATGAAGGTGTTCAACGCGGCCACAGAGGCGGTCAAGCAGGGCGGCGTGAGGCGCGGCGCAAACATGGGCATCCTCCGGGTTGATCACCCGGACGTCCTGGAGTTCATAACGGTCAAGAACGACCTCACCCAGGTCACGAACTTCAACATATCGCTGGCTCTGACCAAGGGATTTATGGACGCCCTCGAGACGGATGGCGAGTACGACCTCATGAACCCGCGTAATGGCGAGACCACGGGAAGGCTTCGGGCACGGGAGGTCTTCGACCTCATCGTGGAGTGTGCGTGGCGCACAGGGGAGCCCGGCGTCATCTTTATCGACAGGCTGAACGAGCACAATCCCACGCCGCACATCGGGATGTACGAGGCCACCAATCCCTGCGGGGAACAGATGCTGCTCCCGTACGAGGCGTGCAACCTCGGCTCCATCAACGTGGGCAAGTTCGTGGTGGAGCAAGATAGCGATGGTGACGGCGGTGGCGATGGCGACCGTGGCCGCTGGGTCGGTGACCGAGGCAGGGATGGCGATGGGAGCGGCGGCGAGGGCGCGGGCGACAGCGGTTACGATAGCGGTCGCGATGGCAACGGCAGCGGCGCCTGCGGCACCGGTCCGATGATTGACTGGGACCGGCTTCGCGAGACGATTTGCACGGCCATGCATTTCCTTGACAACATGATCGACGCCAGCCGGTATCCTCTGCCCGAGATTGAGGCGATGCACAAGGGCAACCGCAAGGTTGGGCTCGGGGTGATGGGCTGGGCGGATCTCCTCGCGAAGCTGGGCGTCCCGTACGATTCGGATGAGGCAATCGCGCTGGCCGAAGAGGTCATGCGCTTCATCCAGGAGGAAAGCCGCAAGGCCTCTCGGGAGCTTGCCCTGCGGCGCGGGGTGTTCCCGAACTGGAAGGGTAGCAGGCGCGAGGAGCAGGGCCTCAAAGTGCGGAACGCGACCACCACCACCATCGCCCCCACGGGCACCATTAGCATCATCGCCGGGACGTCGTCGGGGATCGAGCCGTTCTTCAGCCTGGCGTTCACGAGACACGTCCTCGACCGGAAAGAGCTTGTCGAGGTCAATCCCGTGTTTGAAGCATGCGCGAGGGCACTCGGGGTCTATACGCCTGAGCTTATGGAAGAGGTGGCCTCCCGTGGCACGCTGGCGGGGGTGGCGGGGGTCCCGGATGAGCTCCGGCGGGCGTTCGCGACCGCCCATGAGATAGAGCCCGAATGGCACGTGAGGATGCAGGCGGCGTTCCAGAAGTTCACGGACAACGCCGTCTCCAAGACGGTCAACTTCCCGCACGATGCCAGCCGCGACGACGTCGAGGAGGTATTCCGCCTTGCGTACGAGCTTGGATGCAAGGGAGTGACGGTCTATCGGGACGGCAGCCGCGAGGAGCAGGTCCTTACCGTCGGGGCAAGGAAAGGTGCGCAGGAGGACGGGTCCGGTACCGGCGCCGGCGCAGCCACGGCAGCGGCTGCAAGAGACAGAACCGCAGGCGCCGGGGGCCAGCGCATCAACGGCGTCTGGGGCAAGATCCGCCCCATAGATAGGCCGGACAAGCTGGAGGGGTTCACCTGCGTGAAGGCGACACCCCTCGGCAAGCTGTTCCTCACGCTCAACACGGCAGGGCGCCATCCCATCGAGCTGTTCGCCCAGATAGGCAAGGCCGGCAGTGACGTGGCGGCGTTCACCGAGGCTATAGCGCGGCTGGTGTCTATCGCCCTGCGCTCGGGTGTGGACCCGCAGGAGGTCGCGGACCAGCTTGTGGGCATTGGGGGGTCGCGGAGCATCGGGTTCGGCCCCAACAGGGTGCGGTCGGTGCCCGACGCCATCGGGCGGTTCCTCGATGGTTACCTCCGGGAACTCCGTGGCGAGGCGGAGCGCGGCGAGGCGGAGAGGCCTGGCGAGCTATCCGTCGATGGCGTGGCCTCGGCCAAGCTCTTCAGCCTGTGCCCGTCGTGCGGCACGTGGAACCTGGTCCACGTCGAGGGCTGCCTCAAGTGCATGGCGTGCGGGTACAGTGAGTGCTAAAGGTGCGCGGGGCGGCGAGCCCTGGGGGCGCGGCGGCGGGCGCGGTGTGAGGCCACAGGCTATGGGCGCCGAGCCCCGATCCACCCGCCCACCCCTAAGTGAGGGTTCGTTAGTTCCT
>DKEX01000083.1:0-9904 GCA_002452295.1 Firmicutes bacterium UBA6811
CGTCTTCCAGCCTCTTGCCATCTGGGTGCACCTCCTGTTCGATTCAGGTGATCTTGGCATTCATGCCACTTGATGCCACGTCCGTTTCGAGCCACCAGTTTTTCTCCCACTCCGCTTGGCTTGCTCTGCGCCCGCATGGTGATGCCCGCGCCCAGGTGGCCGGTACACCGATCGGGGCGCCTCGTCTCGCCTCCTTCCGAAGTAACCCTGTCCTCCTGCCTGGAACCTTTTCCGCGCCTCAACTCCCCAGCCCCTGCTCCCCGCTCACCAGCCCCCACTCCCCAATCTCCACACCCTGCCGTCTGCAGTCGGCGACGCGCGCGGCGCAGTACGCGGCCCGCGGTCTCGGGCCCGGGCCTGCGAGGCGGGGCCCACAAGCACTGCCAGAATCAGGCAGCCGAGCAGACTTCGACCGGCCGTACACCCTCACCTTCAGCTTCAGCGACACCGCCTGCGCTGCCGTCCCGGAGCCGTGCCCAGGCAAGCCCTGCCCAGGCATGTGTCCCACGCCCGCACGAACTCGGGTTTCTTCTGCTCGAACAGGATGCTCTGGCGTTCGACAAGGGCCTCGGCCTCCACGCTCGTCATGTGCCGGGCCTCCCTGGCGAAAGCCGCGATCCTCCCGTTATAGAGAGGACTCAGCGCTTGCACCAGGGACGCACGGTCCACGGCACCTTGGCAATAGGCCTTCGCAAAGCCGTACACGATGTCCACCCAGAGATCGGCAGGAAGCCCGGGATCCTGCGAGGCGACCAGCGCGTCGAGGGCCGAGAGGGCGGCCCGTCCCAGGACCGCTTCCCAGATGTGCCCGCACGTCCGTCGGCCCGCCCTGAAAGCCTCGACAAGCCGCCTCTCGTCGATGGGGACCTGCTCGGGCTCCACCGGTCCGATGTCGGCCGCCCCCCGCACCTCGACAGGCCTCGAGCCAGTCACATTCTTCCAGACGGCTTCATAGTCGCATATCATCCCGAAGAGCGTGGACACGACCTGCCTGAACATGGGTCCGAGGTCGGAGCCGGGGTCCTTGGCGTCGTGCACCTTCGCACCCAGAGCGGCCTGGACCACCTCTCCCGACTCGACGACGGCCGTGGTCGTCATGAATATGTCCACGCCGAACCTCGCCACGTCCGTAGACCAGACGTCCTTCGCGAGATATCGCCGGGCGAGGGCGCCTGAGAAGCCGAAGTCCCCCCCTATCGGCTGCCGGACCCGAAGCCCGTAGAGGGCCCGAGTGAGGGGGTAGCAGATGGTGTTGGTGATGGTGGCATCGTGCTTGTGTCTTACGTAGTAAGGCGCCACGAAATCGTACCCCTCGAAGACCGGCCCGGCGAGCCTGCCTATCCAGTCCGGTCTGATGCTGCGCAGGTCGGAGTCGACCACGACGCACGCGGTCGCGTCGAGGGCGGCCGTGACCTCGAAGATCGCCCTGAGAGCCGATCCCTTGCCGGGAAGCCCGGCATACGTGAACGCAAGGCTTTCGACGCCGGGCGGCAGTTCTTGCGCGAGCACGACGTCCTGCGTGCCGTCGGTGGACCTGCCGTCCGAGTTGAGCAGCACGGCGCGCAGGCCAGGAAAGCAGGTCGCGGCGCCCGCCGCGGCGGCCGCCGCGACCTGGCCGATCGTGGATGAGTTGTTGTAGCTTGGTATTCCGATGACAATGTCCGCCTTCTTCATCGCCGCTACTCGGCGCGCGACTTCCTCAGGAAGCGCTGACCCCTGGTGCACCTGTCTTTGCCACTCCCTCTCTCTGCCCATGATGAGCGGGGAGACATCGCCTGCCGCCCTCTCTGTGAAAGGCGGCTGTCTTCTGTCGCTGGTTGAAGCGGGACTCAAAGACCCGTGCCGCCGCAGGACGCTCTCACCACGAGCTGGCATTCGAGGACGGTCTCGATGTCTGCCAGGCGGTGCCCCGCCATCAGCTTGAGGAGCATCTCCATGGCGCTCGTGCCGAGCATCCGCAGCGGTTGCGCGACGGTGGTGAGAGGGGGCGTGACCACGGTCGCAAAGGCTGTGTCGTCGAACCCGATCACCGCGACATCGGCCGGCACCTTGAACCCGAGCTGGGACAGGGTTTTCATGGCTCCGATCGCCATCTCGTCGTTGGCCGCGAATATGGCCGTCGGTCGCGGGGGGGACTGCATGATCCTGGCGCACGCCCGCATCCCGGACTCCATCCGGAAATCCCCCTCCTGGACGATATCTGGATCGAACCCTATCCCGCTCTCCTCGAGAGCCGCGCGATACCCCTCGAGGCGCGGGAGCCCGGACTCCGCATCGTCGAGCTGACCGCTGATGAAACCGATTCGCCGATGCCCGAGATTGATGAGGTATCGCGTGGCCTTCGCTGCTTCCGCCCTGTTGTTGATGCGGACGGTGGGAATGCCGTAGCGCGTCCCGTCGCGGCTTACCGTCACGACCGGGCACCTCTGTTGCTTTATCGCGGCCACGACGTCCGCAGGCAGCCGTCCGCTCATGAAGATGATGCCGTCCACCTGCCGTCTTGCAAGGAGGTCCAGATACTTGAGTTCCTTGGCGGCGTTCCTGCCGGTGTCACAAAGGATGACGCTGTATCCGTGGGCGTCTGCCACCCCTTCGATGCCTTTGGTGACTTCCGCGAAGAACAAGTTGGCGATGTTCGAGATGACGAGGCCCACCACGTAGCTGCGGCTTGTCGCAAGGCTGCGCGCGAGCGTGTTGGGTCTGTAGTTCATCCGCCTGGCGGCCTCCATAACCTGCTCCCTGGTCTCGGGGCGCACGTACGGATGGTTGTTGAGCGCCCTTGACACCGTGGACTCGTTGAGACCAAGGACTTTTGCGATGTCCTTCATCGTGGTCATGCGTCTCGGCTCCTCTTCCTCGACTGCTGCCAAAACTGCAGTGGTCGTGCGCGGCTTGCAAGCGCTTGCAGACTATGCGGTAAATAATCTCTGCACTTTGGGTGTGTGTCCGGGGCGCTTTCTGCAAGCCCTTGCAAGCCCCGGGAAAAATACAAGCGGCGAACCACCGCTCGTTTTCTCGGCCTTGTCATCATGACTATTCGATGCTCCGTCGCAAATTCCTTCCGTCCCGCCGTTTTTTGTGTGCGCCGCCGACCCTGGCCCCGCGGGGTGGGCCCTACCGCCCCGACCATGCGGCAACTCCAGCGTCCTGCCGCCATCGAGGCCGGCGGGGCCAGACTCTCACAGGATCAGGCTCACAACCCAGGCCCACACTTCTTCGGCAGGCTCCAGGGCGCGACGGTACTCTTCTTCGCCGACGGGATCCCAGTGCCGTCTCCCAGTCGCCCGGATAGCGTGCGGTGACGGCATAGTCGGTTATACAGCAGGGCAACGCGCGCTCGAACGGCAGACAGGCTACTCGGGCAGGCGGCGCAGGAAGCGCACGCCCCAGAGCATCGGTGTGATGTGCACTGGCGCGCGCCCGCCGCTGCCGAGGGCGCGCTCGAAAAGCTCCGCGCCGATGGCGACGCGGGCGGCCAGCATGGCCTCGCCGGCCTCGGCGCTGGCCCTGCCGGGGTCGCCCATGTACGGCTTCATCGCGGGGTCGCTCACCCAGGCTAGAGTGTTCGCGAGGTGCTCCAGGTCGCGGCCGACGACACGCCCGCCCAGGGCCCGGAGCACGCGCCCGAGCCGGGCCACAAGCACCGCCGCCCCGGTGCGCCGCGGCGGCAGCATCGACGGCGGGACCTCGCGAAAGTTCGCGGCCACGCGCTCGGGGCCGCAAGCGAGCATGAGTGATGTCTCGTTTGTGCCGGCGTGGTTGTCCGCATCGTCCCCGCATATCCCGGGGCCGAGGCCCGTGCGGCACAGAAACCCTGGGTCGTGCTGGACCATGAGCCGGTAGTCCACGCCGAACGGATCTATGAGATAGAACCTGTGCCTGCGCCAGAGCGTACGGGCCGCCGCCTCGACGGCCATCTGGTGGCGCGGGCCGCCGTGGTTGTCCGCCACGAACAGGTAACGGAACCCCTGCTTCGCAAGGCCGCGCCCGTAAGCAACGAGCACGCCCTCCAGGTGCGGCGCCGGCACCGAAAGCGACCCCGGGACGGGCAGCGCGTCAGACCCGGCATAGAGCGGCGGCAGCTTCACGAAGGTCAATTCAGGGTGGCGACGGGCCAGCGCCGCCGCATACCGCCGGACGAGCTCCTCGGAGATGAACACGTCGGTGCCCACAGGAAGGTGCGGCCCGTGGACCTCGATGGGGCTTACGCTAATGAAGAACACTGTCGTACCGCGGTCGAGCGCCTGCAGATCGGGTAGCCTCAGCTCCACATACTCGAGCACTCGCGGTCTCGCCTCGCCGGAACCCATCATCTCGTCCCACCCCACCTCTGACCGATCTGCCCGAGCGGCGCCCCGACGCGATCCCAAAGAGCTGAACCCGCAAGGCCGAGACAAGCCGAAAAACAGTCAGTCATCGTCTTGCGAGAGCCGCACCCCGGCGAGGCGCCGGCGGCCTCTGCCGCCGCGGGCGCCTCTCCACGCCGAACGCGTAATCCTCTTCGCTTATGACTCCCCAGTCCTGAAGGAGATGGAGGGTAGCCTCGAGCGCGGCCTCGTCGCCAAACAGCTGACGGATGGCGCGCACGTACTCCATGTTATGTGTAACGTACCTGTGCCGCGGGCCGAGCCGTTCCATTGACTGGTCCATCAGCTTATGGACGAGTGGGTCCGCGTGCCCCAGGAGGACGCTGGCCGCCCTAAGATGCTCTTGTCTCCTGGGCATCCTTCTTCGTTTCCTTGAAGAGGCTCTCGAGGTCCGACAGGAGCAGATCGGGAATCATGGCGCTCCTCTCCATGACGTCGCTCGCCTTGGCAACCCACCGCTGCCAGATCACCCTGAGATGCTCGTCGCTCATGGTGGGGGCGGGCGCCTTCCCCTTGCCCTCACCCTCAACATAGAATATCTCCGACGGTTTCGTCTCCTTAAGCCACCTCACCACCGACGCCAGCGTCTCCAGCGCAGCCAGCCGTCTCTCGTCCATTGCTGCGCGCTCTTCTCTGATGTCCATGTGCCGACTTCACCCTCCCCGACTCTCTCTGATTTGCCGCCATACCAGTAGGGCCACTGTGTCACCTGGCAGACCTGCTGTGCCTCCTGGCACCCGTGCGGCACTTCTGGATTCGACACAAGAAGACACATTCCTTCCGCCCTTCCGCGGCCATAGCGCGAAGCCCGTCCCGCGTTCTTCGGTTGTGCGGACCTCCCTGGGCCCCTATCCAGCAGAAGCTTTCCCGAGCACCGCCAGGGCTCCCGTGCCACCCCCACTGAGCAGCCCGTCCCCCTGCTCCCAACCGTCCGTGTGCACTGCCGTCCTGCTTTCCTGCAGCCCCGTCGCCCCACCATGCCGCGCATCGCCCCGCCCCGCCACGCCGACGCCTGGCCGTGTCGTCGCCTTGCGCCGTGCCGCGCCCAACCGCCTCGCGCCGCGCCGCATCGCACCGCACCGCACCGCGCCGCACCGCGCCGACGCCCCACGATTCAGTGGCGAGTGGCGCCCCTGTGGAAGGCTCGACTGCTTGGACACGCGTGAACATGGCAAAAAGAACGGAGGCGCTTCGGGCAGCGCCATGCAGCCGTCGCACAACCCGAATGACATGCATAAGCTGTACAGCCACGTCCACGTGGCGCAAGGCTGTCAGCCTCCCCCAAAGCTCGCCTCTTGGCAACTGAAAGGCTCTTTGGTGAAGAGGCATAGTACTGCTCTGTCAGGTATGCATCCCTTGGAAGAGCTACGCCGTCAGAGGCCGCCAAGGCCGGGAGTCGGCCTGCCAAATGGCCCTGCCAGACCCGCCAAACCGGATGGCATTCCGTATCTGACAAAGCAGTAATAGAGAGGTGATCGTTATGGTCCCGAAGGGCGATCAACCGGAGGCAGAAACCTCAGGGGCAGTGCTGCCGGTGCCGCCTGGCGGGCACCGACTTCCGCCTCTGCCGTATCCATACAACGCCCTCGAACCATACATCAGCGAGACCCAGCTTCGGATCCACCACGACCGACACCATGCGGCCTACGTCGAAGGGCTTAATACAGCCGAGCTAGCCCTCGTGGACGAGAGGGCGCGCCTGGACTTCTCGCTGGTCCGATATTGGGAACGTGAGCTTGCTTTCAACGGTTCGGGGCACATCCTGCACAGCATATACTGGACGAACATGATCCCGTCAGGCGGCGAGCCCACCGGGCTGGTGAGGGACTGCATCGTCTCGTATTTCGGCAGCGTGCGGGCATTTCGCGAGCAGTTCTTCAGGGCGGCCCTCGATGTGGAGGGCTCCGGCTGGGGCGTGCTGGTCTGGCAGCCCCAGTGGGGGCGCCTCGAGATCCTCACAGCCTGGAGACATGAGGACCTCACCCAATGGGGCACGATACCCGTGCTGGTGGTGGACACCTGGGAGCACGCCTACTACCTGGACTATCAGAATCGGCGCGCCGACTATATCAGGGCATGGTGGAACGTGGTGAACTGGCCTGACGTGGAGAGGCGCCTGCGCCTTGCCATGGCTGCTCAGGTGCCGATGCAGTCCTACGGCGGGCCAGCAGCTCATGGGCCGATGCCCTCCGCGCCGATGCCGGGCGGTCCGCCTCCTGGCGGGACTGGTCTCGCGGAGCCACCGCCAGGCCCGGGGATCCCAGGAGTGCCGTGAACACCTGCAGGTGACGAGCCACGTCGCGCCGTGTCACGCGTGGCGTGGCGAGGGGGCGCGCAGCGCGGCGCGACGCCCGGCCGAGCCCCTGCCGGGGCCGCCGGGCAGGAACTCGGAGTTATCCCCTCGGCTGGCAACCTTCTCCATGGAAGGCTTCCTCCCTTGATAGGACGCCTCACTTGTGCTAATATGGTGGTGTCCGTTAGCGGCCAGGGCCGTGTTCAGGCGCGCCACGCGCCAATTGCATAGCGCGATTCCTTTGGGTGGGCCATTAGCTCAGTTGGTAGAGCACCGGACTTTTAATCCGGGTGTCGCAGGTTCGAATCCTGCATGGCTCACCAGCTATTTGTGGGTTTGGGTGAGCGGGTGAGTGCTCTGTACAGGCAAACGCACCGGATGGCTCAACAGTATTTATGCGGGTTTGGGACCTGGGAGGGAGTCCCAGGTCCCTTCGTTTGGGGAAAATCGGGGAAAATCAAAATCCCCGCTAACGGGCCTGTCGTTTGCCACCGCACTGACGATTGTCCTGGCTTCTCTGGTCGGGTACGATTCCTCCATGGCGGCAGCCGCTTCATCCTCCATTATCGCAAGGATGTGGCCGTAGCGGTCCTGTGTGAAGGCAGTGCTGGAGTGCCCGAGGCGCCCTGACACGGTCTTTAGCGGAACGCGAGACATGAAAAGTAACGTCGCGTTGGTGGGACGCAGGTCGCAGCAGGTGTTGGCCGCCAGAGGGTCTTGAGGCGGCGGGCATGTTCATACACATGGTCCATCTACCGGAATGCAGTGTTGGCCCAGGTTAGAAACTCTGCCAGCGACATTACACGGATCGTCTTCTCGGCCTCTCCCATATACCTCTTTTCCCTGGCGGCGTCCTTGAGCCAGTCAAGGGCGCCCTTCTTGTACCCACCGCCATCAACGACAATGATGATGTCGTTTTCCGGCATGGCTTCGACTGCATTCAGGTATAGGTAGGGGAACTTCTCATCAACGCTCCCTGCAGTCTGCTGCCATTTACACTCGATACGTATGCGCATAGCATGCTTTCGTGAGACCAGTAGGAATTCGGTGTGGCCGGGATGCCTATATATGGTCTGATATGGCGCATTCCTGAGCAGCAGTTCTTCGGCATACCGCTCGGGATGGGCTTGCCAGTTCCCGAAGGACACCAGCTGAAATCCCTTGCTGGTCAAGGCCCCGATTACAGCTTTCTCCAGAGCCCCGCCCGAGCTATTGGCATAACCCCCCTGGGTCACGACCTCGCCCCCTCAAAAAGAGCCAGCACTTCTCCAACTTTACCGCGGTTGTCGCCATCACAGCTGATGAACCGCTGCACCTGCAAGCGGGTTATTTGCGCCATCCTGTAGGCGCTGTTGGTGAAATCCGTATCGTGATTGGATATGAGGACAGGGATGCCCCGCCCGGCAAGCTCTGCGGCCAGCCTGGCCAGCTCTGCCTGCTGCTCCATCGAAAAGCCGCCGGCGCTGTATGTGGTAAAGCTAGCGGTCGGCGAGAGGGGCACATAAGGCGGGTCGCAATAGAACACGTCCCCGGGTTTAGCCGCAGACATGACTTCGGTGAAGTCGCCGACAGTGAACTCCGCGTCCTGCGACCGATGGTAGAAATGCCTCATCTCGGCCTCCGGGAAGTAAGGCCTTTTGTACTGGCCAAAGGGAACGTTGTAGCCACCCTGGGCATTGTAGCGAACCAGCCCGTTATAGCCATAACGGTTAAGGTAGACGAGCAGAGCCGACTTCAGCGCAACATCTTTGGTCTCGTTGAAGGTTTCCCGCAATTCGTAGTACCTTTCGGCTGTGTTGTTTTCCGGGACGAAGAATGAGCGGCAGTACTGGATAAAGTCTTCCCCTTCAGCTTTAAGCGTCCGGTAGAGATTGACGAGGTCGGCATTGTTGTCGTTGAGCCAGCAAGCGGGGTAGTCGGTGTTAAGGAAGACCGCCCCGGAACCGACAAAAGGTTCGACCAAGCGCTTGCCGTGCGGAAGCCTGGCCCTGATCTCGTTGACAATCCGGTATTTGCTGCCCGGCCACTTCAGGAATGGACGCACCAATCGGTACAGCACCTTCCCTTCTGGCTGCCTATTATCTATGTTACCACATTTTGTGGCACCTGCGAATGCCCGCACCACAGGAAGGGACGATTGCCCGGAATGCGGCGGCACACCGGCATAGACCGATGAACTTGCACCTTGCCCTGCATTGCCCCGCGTCGCCCCGTCCCGTCCCGGGCCGGGACGGGACGCCTTGTCCCGGTCCGCCGCCGATCTGGGCCTGGACCTCGGCCCAATAGTGATCTCACGCACGCACGCACGCACAACCACGGGAGACCGGATACTATGGGCCTCTGGAGTCCTGACCCTGGCACCTGGCACAACCGGCGACCGCCCGAACCCGAGGCAGCCAGCAGCCGGGCCTGCGCCGGCAAAGCTAGCCCGCCCTGCCCGCCGCACGAGCGGGCTCCTCACTTGCGCGGCGTCGCGGCGAACACAACCTGAATCTGCGGGACCCTGTGTCAAGCGGACAGGACAACGAGACCTTCAATACCTAAGAAATCGCCGCTGTTGTTGCTTATCAAGGGGCAGTGATAGAGCAGTGCAGTTGAAGCGATCCAGGCGTCACTACAGCTTATCGGCAGGCCAGCCTGCTTTCGCTGAGTGGTGACACTAGCCCAGATCTGGCACAGCCGATAGTTGTACGGCACGACAACGTAGTTCCTCAGCACAGATTCCATCCGGGATATTCGCGAGTCTCCCCAGTTACGTGAGTAGGCCCGATGATAGAGTTCTGCCACGGTCATGAAAGAGAGAAGAGGAGTGCGCCGCTCGAGAAGCGGACGGTACCGTTCCGCCCGCGTATCCGCCTTCAGCAGATACGATACCACGTCGGTGTCCACAACAACCGCGGTCATGACAACCCTCCGAAGTGGACAAGGCGTTCTGGAGATCGATAACTGAGAGCGAGTTCACCGTGCCGGAGCGATATACGCCGTCCGGGCTCCTTCCGGAGCTTATGGAGGGCCTCGGCTCCACGGACCTTGAACCTCGGGACCATCTGTGCCTCGAGATCCTTTACTCGTGGGTTGTCGCCGGCCACTATAACCCGGACGAGCTGCGGCAGATGACCCGCCGCCTACTGGCAAACCTCACAGTCGGCCTGAAGGATGACGATGGCGGCAACGATGCCAGCAGCCGTAGCAGCGACGAAGGCGAAGGCAGCGGCAGAGACAGAGATAGAGATAGAGATAGAGA
>DKEX01000083.1:10022-10815 GCA_002452295.1 Firmicutes bacterium UBA6811
CCAAATGCAGAGGTAACAGCGGGGCCCGCGACAGCGATGGTGGCGCCGTGGACAAGGCTGACCACGTGTTCCTCCGCACCTTCTCGGCGCTTGTCCTGAGCGCCGTCGTTGCATATGACCAGCAGGCCCGGGCCCTGGGAGCCGAGGAGATCCGGGAGATCACTGACGCGGCCCTTGCGTATCTCGCCCACGAGCAGGACTTGCGCGGGTTCGTGCTGGTCAAGGGATGGGCCCATTCCGTGGCCCACACAGCAGACCTGCTGGCAAGGCTTGCCGAGCACCCCGGGGTAGGCGTGTCCGACCTGGAGCGGATGCTCGATGCCATCTCCGACAAGGTCCTGGCTCCCACCCCATACCCTTATGTGGATAGAGAGGAGTTCAGGCTGGGCAAGGCGGTGGTAAGCATTCTGCGCAGGGACGAGGTGCCCGCGGACAAGGTCGTCGCGTGGCTACAGAAGCTGGCCGGGCCCGAGCCGCGCCACAAGGCCTTCGTCCCCGGCGAGGACAACGTCCGTTACCACAACGCAACAGCCCTACTCACGGCGCTACATATCATGTTCACCTACCAGGAGCTGCCGTCCTCCTTCGAAGAGGGGCTGCTGCCCACCGTGCACGCGGCCTTGAAGTCCTTCATGCCCTGGTTCGTGTAGGATGTCTCCCCAGAGCCATGGCCCGCGGCGGAGGCAGTGGCAGAGGCGGAATGTGCAGCCTCCGCAGCGCGGGCCGGACAGGGGGATGCGCAAGGCACCGGAATCCGATACAGAGGAGGCATCCGTCATGGACAACAACCGCA
>DKEX01000041.1 GCA_002452295.1 Firmicutes bacterium UBA6811
CTTTCAGGCGTTCTTCGCGGCGCCGCTCCGCCGCACCGGGGCACGCGGGAGCTGCTCACGGCGTACCGTCAAATGCCGTGGCTTCGGGCCGTTACGTCTCGCGTCGCGACCAGCGTGGCGTCCACCACGTGGACGCTTTACGTTTCCCAGGGTCGGGACGGCCGGGCGGTGCGTAATGTGAAGCTCCAGCGCGCCGACGCCTTCACCCGGCGTAGGATGCTGGCGCAGGCGAAGCAGGTCGGGGAACTCAGGGAGATAGAGGCGCATCCGCTTCTCGACCTCATAGACAACGCGAATCCTATGATGACGGGCAGGACGGCGCGGCAAATCAGCCAGGCGTACCTCGATCTCAAGGGAGAGGTCTTCTGGGTGCTCGAGCGAAACGGCGCCGGCGCGCCGGCGGAGATATGGCCGGTTCCGCCGCATTGGGTGACGGACACGCCGAGCACGACGAGGCCGATGTACTGCGTCTCGTTCCGTGGCTGGCGGGGCGAGATCCCCGAGTCGGAGATGGTCTGGTTGCGGGACCCCGATCTCGAGAATCCCTATGGCCGTGGCGCCGGCATCGCCGAGGCTTTGGGGGACGAGCTCGAGACGGACGAGTACGCGTGTCACGATGCTCAAACAGAATGCCTGACACGACGCGGTTGGGTGCGCGGACTCGAAATTACACCCAACGATGAGGTGGCGACTTGGAACGAAGATAAGGGCCAATTGGAATACCAGCGGCCGGAGGCGATTCATCGGTATCGTTATCACGGCAAGCTCCATCATTGGTGGGGGCGTAGTGTTGATGCATTGGTGACTCCCAATCATCGGCTGTGGATTGAGAGTCGGGTTTATCGGCGACCAGCATTAGGGGCTCCTGTTTGGCATTTCGAGACAAGCGAACAGGCGGCAGCGAAACCCGGTCGCGTATTCAAATGGCGGGATGCAGGCAGGTATAGCGGCAAAGTAGATGTCATTAGAATCCCTGGTGTTAATCGTGTCACCAAACGCAAACGGGGCTCTCGCGGCGGGGGGAGACCACCGGCGCGTGGCATCAACGATCCGCTAGAGTTTCGAGCGGTCGATTTTGCGAGGTTCCTCGGCTATTACATTAGCGAAGGTAGTCTAGATAGGGCCGGTGTCCAATTGGCGCAATCAGAAGGCGACGTTCAAGAAGATATGAGGCGATCACTGTCTATCTTTCCGTCAGAATGGGTTTACGAATCAAGACGAGAACCAGAAAATCCGCAGCATAAGTCAAATATAAAGTTTTTCGTGCGCCACCTTGGTCTTGCTGAGTGGCTTCGAAGCAATGTCGGCGAGGGGGCACAGAATAAGCGAATCCTACCGGAAGTGTTCGAATGGGTTCCAGAGGCACAACGAGAGTTGATTAATGGTCTTCTCAATGGCGATGGTTCGTGGCGTAATTCGTCCCTTGGACAGAGCAATCGATACGTGACGCGCAGTAAAGGGCTAGCCAATGACTTACAAAGGCTTTGTGTGTTGCTTGGATATTCATCGACCGTTACGGCGCACAACAATCGAAGAAAACTTCTTTATCACGTGAACATCCGCCTCCATACGGGCGTTCGGCGTATTGACCGGGCCGCCAATACGTGGGTACACAAAGTGGATTACGATGGCGAAGTTTGGTGTCTGACAGTGCAGAATGGCACGCTGTTCACACGTCGCAACGGCTGTGTTCTTCTTTCGGGCAATTCCAAGCACACCAAGGCGTGGTTCTATAACCGCGCCGTGCCGGAGCTCCTTATCGGTGTGGAGCAGGGAAGCGAAGAGGAGCTTAAGCGGGCGAAGCAGAGGTGGGAGGACGAGCACCGGGGGTTCTTTCGCGCGTACCGCACTCACTGGCACCGGGGCAAGCTCGACGTCGTCCAGCTCGGCCAGTCGTTTCAGAATATGCAGCTCGTGGAGCTCCGGCGGTTCGAGCGCGACACCATAGTCAACGTGTTCGGCGTGCCGCCGGAGATTCTGGGGATCGTCGAGAATAGCAATCGCAGTACCATCGATGCCAGCGACTATTTGTTTTCCCGCTGGGTCCTGGTGCCGCGGCTCGAGTTCCTGCGCGCCGAGATGCAGGAGCGGCTCGTCCCCATGTTCGACGAGCGGCTCATCCTCGACTACGAATCCCCGGTCCCGGAGGACCGGGAGTACAACCTCAACGTCGCCAGGGCGGCGCCGTACGCGGTTACGGTGGACGAGTTTCGGGCGATGATGGGCCTCGAGGAACTTCCCGACGGCAAGGGCAAGGTCTTCATGGTGCCGTTCAGCCTGGTGCCGATGTCGAGCTTCGGGGGCGGCGAGGGTCCGAAACCGGAGCCGACATCGCAGCCTTCAACACCGGCCAGCGACGAAGGTAGCGAGGCCGGCGAAGGGGATAAGGTCGAAGACGACACGGGCGACGAAGGGAAAGGCGCGACGCGTCCGGGCCACCGCAAGGACGCTCTTCCCGACCGCCTGGTCCAGGACGCCGTCGAAGCCGTAAGCGCTGAACATCTTGTTTTCGAGGCCAATCCCATATACAAACGCGTGCTGGAGGAGCTGGGGCAGCAGTTCCTTGACGACCTGGGCCTTGAGATGAGGTTCGACCTCCTCAACCCCCGGGTCATTGACTTTCTCCAGCGCAAGTGTGGGCTCAAGATAAAGGGCATCAACACGACGACCAGGAACGCGCTCAGGGCGAGTCTCGCGGAGGGCGTGCGTGCCGGCGAGAGCATTCCGGACCTCGCGAAGCGCGTCAGCGAGGTCTTCAGCCAGGCGAAAGGCTGGCGGGCGACCACGATCGCGAGGACCGAGGTGGTCGGCGGCTCGAACTTCGCCAACTGGGAGGCGATGCGGCAGAGCGGCGTCATCGAGGAGAAGGAGTGGATCGCCACCAGGGATGACAGGGTGCGCGACGAGCATCTTGCAATGGACGGGCAAATAAAGCCCATCAATGAGCCTTTTGAGGCGCCTGGTGGCGAGAGGGCGATGTACCCGGGGGATTTCGGACTTCCAGAACTTGACATCAACTGTCGGTGCGCTACTGCAGCGGTTATAGAAGGTAAGAGCTATCTCGACACCGAGGAGAAGCGGCTTGCTTACTGGCAGAAGTACGACCGGACCATCAGGCCTTACGAGCGCCAGTTTGAGGCCGCCATGAAGCGGGCCTTCCAGAAGCAGCAGAACGCAGTCATGGAAGTCTTGAAGAATTATCGCGAGGGAGAGGAGTGACTTAAATCGTGGGAAATGAGACGAGGCAGATTCTAAGCGTCAAGGAGTTCAAGGAGCTCGCCCTCGCGGGAAAAGCCGCCGAGGGCGTTCTGCTCCGTAAGCAGTTTGCACTCGACGAGGTAAAAGCAGTCGAAGGTGAGGAGCGGGTGCTTCAGTTCACGATCTCCACAGGGGTCGTGGACCGTGACCAGGACACCATCAGCCCGGCCGGTTGGAAGCTGGACGACTACAAGAAGAACCCTGTGGTGCTCTGGGCTCATATCTACGACGAGCCGCCGGTAGCACGGGCGCTTGTTACCTGGATAGAGGATGACAAGTTAAAGAGCCGGGCGGAGTTCACGTCGCCTGACCTCTACCCATTCGGGTTCATGATCTACCGGATGTACAAAGAGGGGTTCCTCAACGCTACGTCCGTAGGATTCATGCCTGAGAAGTGGCAGTTCAACGATGAACGCAAGTTCGGCGTTGACTTCCTCGAGCAAGAGCTCCTTGAGTATTCCTGTGTGCCGGTGCCATCGAACCCTGAAGCCCTGATCGAAGCTCGGTCCAAGGGCATCGACACTGCTCCGCTCGTCGAGTGGGCCATGAAGACTCTCGACGGGCACTACGGCGAAGCTGGGCTGTGGGTGCCGAGGAAGCAGGTAGAGCAAATCGTAGCCGTGCTGACGCCGAGGAAGACGGTCTCGGTGCCGGCTGATGTGGGCGAGCAGGTCAAGGCCCACGCTCCGGTCGATATTGAGATACAGAGAATTTTGCCTCTGGAGCGTAAGCCGAAGGATGCTAAAGGCGAACACAAGGGCGTCATCCCTTATAAGCAGACTCCGCTTGCTCCTGAGGACGAAGAATGGGACGGTCCTGCTGAGGTCGCGGCCGCCGAGGTCGAGGACCTCAAGGTGATGTGCACCTGGTTCGACTCGGAGAACCCGGACGTCAAGCAGTCGTACAAGCTGCCCCACCACAAGGCCGCAGGGCAACATGCCTGCGTGTGGCGCGGCGTAGCCGCTGCGATGGCGGCTCTTCTGGGCGGTCGGGGTGGCGTGAACATCCCGGACGATGACCGCAAGGGCTGCTACAACCACCTTGCCAAGCACTACGCGGATTTCGACAAGGAGCCGCCGGAGTTCCGGAGCTACACGGACGAGGAGATCCGGTCGCTCTTCCTGGAGGTAGCCGGGACGGATACGGGCAGGGACGGTGTTGGAGCGGGTAAGGGCGCCAAGGCGAGCACGGAAACGGACGGCGGCGCCATGCCTCAAGGGCCGGAGAGCGCAGGCACCGGAAGCGGCGCCGAGGATGGTACGGGCAAT
>DKEX01000038.1 GCA_002452295.1 Firmicutes bacterium UBA6811
CAACAGCGAACTCAGTAACTTCCATGTCATCAGCGCGAGCAAACGCCTTTCGCAATTCTTCGTTCTCAGCCAGAGCCTTGATTTTCTTGGGCAGGTTCTTAAGGGACATTACAAGCTGCGCCGCCCGGCCGAGCGGCAGTTTCTCAACCTTTACAACCTCGCCGTCGTCGAGAGTCACTTCCACAGCTTTTGGCAGCGACTTCTCAGCAGCTTCAGACATGCTTCTACGCCTCCTCCAATCTAAATGAGGCGGAGAGGCCGGGGCTCATCCGGCCTTCGGGAGGAGGTAGCCCGTGCCCGCCTGTGGGCCTCCGCCTACGAATGCCTCCTTGAAAAACTTGAAGGAGAAGTCGTCCTCCCCTCTCCTGCACATCCGCACTGCTATTGGCTTACACTATGCTCGGATCGCCGATGCAGCAGAGCTGGTCGCCCTCGGGCCTCGTAAGGTCCGGGTAGGCCGTGAACGTCACGTTGTAGATCCGTTCATTGTCTGCGGTGAAGGCGTACTCGATATTGGGTTCGGGAAGCGCCTTGTAGAACGTGACATCGTCGCTCTTATCTGTGTCCGCGTTGGCTGTCGGGTGAGCCACAAGCTTCTTCGCGTACTGCAGCATGTCGTGGCCCGCCTTGCGCCCGATGGTGAGCTTCTTGTTCGCCCCGGCGCCGACGAGCATCCCGTGCGGGATCGCCCGGGCAAGGTTCTCGACCGTCGATTCCGCCAGGGGCGCCACCAGTTGCGCGCTCTCGCCGAGGAGCGTCACCTTGACTGCGGTGTTCCCGTACTGGTCCACCGTGGTCTTCTTGAACTCGGCGCTGTACTTGAAGTTCACGCCGCCCTTCGTGAGCCCGAGGTCCGTGACGGACTCGTCTAGGCCGCCCGAGAGCCGCTTGACCTCATCAACCACGATGCCCGCGCCCGTCGAAGTGCTGGTGTGGGCTACAGACACGAGCTGCGAGGCAGCCGCGTGCGCCTCCACGGCCGCTTTCACCTGCGAGGCCGTAGAAGTGGCCGCCTTGGTGGCGTCGGTTGCAAGGTTCACTATCACCGTGCCGCCGGCAACGTCAACGGACAAGCTCTGGTTCGCCAAATCGGGCTTTTGCAGCACGATGACGATGTTGTTCCCCAAGAGTCCTGCAATCTTCGCGGTCCACGTCAGAGCATTATTGGTTGCTACCGCTCCGGTCGTGCCGCTCGCCGCGACGGCGGCTTGGACCCCGTCGCCGAGGTACAGCTTGCACGGCCCGAGCTGGACGTTTTCAACTCCCATCTAGACTCACTCCTCTTCCAGGGGATTACGAGAGGATCGCAACGAAATTACGACTCAACCACACGAAGCTTGAAGTTCACACTCACATACTCGCACCGCTTCGCGTCCGGCGGAGGAATACGCCTCGGCGGATGCATGGCGAACGAGGAAAGTACCCGGATCGTGGCGAGCCTGAGCTCGAACTTGCGGTTGAGGAGGCTATAGACCTGCCATGCTTTGGCGTTTGCAGTCTCATAGTCAGCGGCACGACAGAGGATCTCAACCGTAGGATCCACGAGCGGCAGGTCCGCATCCGGGCCGAAACCACCGGTGTCGAGTACGGCAATGCAAGCACTTGGCTCTTCGGGCAACCCGCCGACGAAAACGTCGGCGCCAACCGCGCCGACGCCCCGGGCTGCCAGGTAATCCGCAAGTTCCTTGACCAGGTTCATGCGCCGTCCCCCGCCTTACCGCTTCGCGTACTTCTCCAAAACCCGCTGAGCCCGACGCTTGATGTTCTCCGGGATCTTGTCCGCCCGCTCCTTGATTGGATCCTCGAGGTACTTCCACTTGCCGGTCACATGACGCGCCGTCCGCGTGCCGGGCTGGATCTGCCGGGGGTGAGGCGCCCCCTCCTCGGGCGGCGGGATCTCGTGGACGTAGAGCGCGTAGTCCGTGCCGTAGCCGAGCTCAACGTAATCCTTGCCTTGCTCGTCCTTCTGCGGCGGGGCGACGTAGCCCGATGCCCGGAGCCGACCGCCCGAGTAACCAGACAGCGACGGGTGCGCCACCGGCACCTGGTGCTTGGACTCGCGCATGATGTCCTGTGCCTCCTGGTAGAGGGCGGCAGGTATCGCGTCGCCCAGATCGCGCGCCAGGGCCGCGAGATTGTTGACCGCTTCGGTTATGCCCTCTACTCTCGCGTCGATTCTCACGTCACAGCCACACCTTCCACACCCGCTCGCCGGAAAGCTGGTCCGTAGCGTATCCCACCGCCTTTGGCTGCCTCGCCTTGCCGATGTCAGCATAGTCCTCGCCTGGCAGCCACACGGCGTCCCTGAGCCCAATCTCTTCCGCGACGAGAACCTGCCTGTCCGACACGACTTCCTCGCCCTGGGCGTTCCGCACAAGCTGCATCTTGCCGGCCACCATCGCCTTGACTTGCCGCGCCGCCCCGAACGCTGGCTTGAGGTACGCGTCGTGCCCCGTGTACGGTGCGACGTATATCATGTCCTTGAGATCCTCGGCCAGGCTCATGCTATCCGCCTCCAAGGAGCGAGCATTTCCCTGACGGGCTCCGGGAGGGCCCGCCGGTCCCAGGTATCGCCGACGTCCATCAGTCGCCGGGACGTACGGTTGAGGTCGGCACCCTTCGCCCGGAACCAGGTTTTCACAGTGGCGATACAGGCCTCCTCGAGGTCGTACGGCAAGGTCCTCGCGACCGGCGGGTTGGCACTCAGGTTCTCGTCTTTCGGGAGCACGTAGCCGCCAATGTACGTGACTTCAATGCTCTTCGTCTCGCTGCCCGGGTACGGGTCCTGAACGATGCCGGGCCTGCGCATGGCGCTCCAGGGCCAGCCCGACGCCCGGAACAGCATCCCGGCCTCCGCCTCGACCTCGTACTCCGAAGACGCCAGGACCGAACCGTTCAGGGTCACCGACGTTACCGAGAGGATCGGCGCCCGGGAGAGGAGGACCCGCTGGCTGCCTTGGCCCGCAACCTTCTCGATCAGGCTCGCCTTCTCAAAGTGGCGGTCGCAATAGCGCTCGATCGCATCCGAGGCCGAGTTGATGAGCCGGGTGAGGTAGTTGTCGTTTACGCTGTCGCCTATGCTGATGTCAAGCTCTTCCTTGACCGCCTCCAGAGTCGTCAGCGCATGCGGGCTCAAAGTTGCCGGCATCCTCTCTCACTCCCTCCGGCTCGGCAGGTTCGCCGATGGCGAGCGCCGTCGCCATGTCAACCGCGATCCCCTGCTCGACCATGTACCGGGCCCGTTCCTCTGCGGATGCAAAGCGCGGCATACGCTACACCTTCTCACTCACGTTTTGCCCTTCGTCCGGGGAGAGCCCCGCCGCATCATCTTGTCGGCGGGGGGCCGCTCAAGGCCGGCGGTGACAGAAGCCGAACGCACATTCTGAACCGGCACAGCCACGCCGGCGGAAACGAGGCGGCGAGCCACCTCCTCGGGAAAACCCGCCGTCTCACCGGCCTGGTACGGAGACATACCGCTCACGAAACGCACGGGGACCATCTGCATCAGCTCCCGTCAGTGGCTCAATAGCTGGTCGGCTCCACGACGACTCCGCCAAGCACCACGGTAGCGGCAACGCCCAGCGTTGGAGCGGTGCCCCCGGTGAACGCGGTCACGCCGACCACCCGGATGTAGCGCTTTACGCCCGCGAGGTTCACGTCTACGTGCTTTTCGGTGTCGGCCGCCGCAATCTGCGCGACTGCCGCTCCGGCGATGTCGGTCCAGCCCGCTACGCCGTCAGCGGACTCCTGCAGCCTCGCGTCGTAGGTTACGGTGGTCGGCGCACCCGAGACCGCTCCGGAACGAGCGTGAAGCACGCACGACTGGAAACCCTGGCGGTCTATTGCGGCGCCGTTGATCGTCTCTCCCGCGGAGGCTCTGGGCGAAAAGCCCGCCACTACCTTTACCTCCGCGCCAACATCGGTTGGAAGCATTTTCAGCCACTCCTTTCGAAATCATCAACGGATTACCAGGAGACTGCGAAATCAGCGGGCCAGGGTTGTCGCCCTGGCCCGCACGTCTCACTTACTCATCCTTTACGTTCCTCACGCGCCCCAGTCAACCGTAGTGATGACCGAGATCTCCTTGCCACGGTACCTCGCGCCGAAGTCGTGACGGGCGATCGCCCGCATCAGGGTCTGATCCAGGCTGATGCCGGATACCACATTCGTGCCGTCATGGTACGCGCCGCCCGGGAACACGTCGATGAGGAGCTGCGTGTTCTCGCCGATGACGAGCCCCGAGAAGTCGGCGAAGTAGATCTCGGTTTCGTTCGCACCAACGCCCAGGTTGCTCGGAATCTGGGTGGTCGTCCGGTAAGGGTACGTGAGAAGCGTGCCTTTCTCCATCTCGCCCTTGAAGACGGGGTTGCCGTTGCTATCCATGATGAGCATCAAGTGCCACTTGACGCGCGGCGGAAAAATCCAGCCAGGCCTCATCATGGCGACGTTGGCCTCCTCCAGGAGCCGCACGGCCTTGCCGAGGTCGGCCGTGATTTCCGCGAGAGTCGCAGCCGTGCCCGCCTTGATCCGCGCAAAGACATGGCTGGCGTCCGCCCAGTGGCGCATGCCCTTGGGCTTGTACTCCGTGCCGTCGTCCCGGATGAACGCGAGGTCCTCGCGGAGCGTCAGGCTGCGCACGAGATCGTTCCGCACGATGTTGTCGGCGGACGGCGATGCGTCGCGCAGCAGGTCGTTCGAGATCGGCACGAGCGCCGCCAATTTCTTCGCGGAGAGCTGGAGCTGGCCGAACTGCGGCTCGGACTTGACGATGTTCTGGTTCTCCCCGACGTAGCTCGCCGAGCTGCCCTGCGCCAAGAACGGCAGGGTCATGGAGCCGGAGTTCATGGGCACCGTCTCGACGCCGAGGCTGCGCACCACGGCCTTGGCCGCCAGGAGATCGATAATCTCCGCGACGTACTCCTCGGGCA
>DKEX01000062.1:0-10916 GCA_002452295.1 Firmicutes bacterium UBA6811
GCATTTTTGCACCCTCACTTAGCCCGTGCGGCGGCCGACTTCGGCGCGAGATGGGCGTTTAAGAGCAACGCGAGAGTTTCTCCTGCTCAACCCGGGGTCAATGCTCTGCACAAAATCCCTGCGGGGCAGGAGGAATTCGGCACGGGGCATCGAAGTATCAGATGGGACCGGTCCCAGCCGCACAGGCTTCGTGCACGGTAGACGTCTCCAAGGCCCGGGGTCGAGGTTGCATCGGACGGGCTGGGCCGGCGAGGGGTATCCCGACCCCGATGCTGTCCCCTCGGTCCGGGAAAGGGGGGAGGCGACCCGGGGCAACATGCGTTCATCCATGCGCCGCGCCCGCCCCACGCCTGGGCATGCGCGAGGCACGGGATGACAGACAGGGAGTGACTTGCGCGTGGCTCCAACGATACGCGACGTGGCCAGGGCGGCTGGCGTCTCGAAATCGACGGTATCGCGGGTCCTCAACGGGGATCCGAACGTGAGCGCCGAGTCTCGTAACGCCGTCATGGCCGCGATGAAGGAGATGCGATACACGCCGAACGCCCTCGCGCGCGGCCTCAACACCCGCCGCACGGGCACCATCGGTCTTATCCTCTCCGACATCACGAACCCGTTCCATGCCGAGGTGGCAAGGGGCGTAGAGGACCTCGCCTCCGACTACGAGAGCAACGTGATCCTTTGCAACACCGATGGGAGGCCCAAGAAGGAGTCGGCATACATGGACCTCCTTCTCGAGAAGCGTGTAGACGGGATAATCTTCACCTCCGTGAAGATGGACGAAAGCGACGTGACCGAGCTGCGAGCAAGGCGCGTGCCGTTCGTGTTCGCGGGCCGCACCCTCCCCGATGTGGAGGCTGACAGCGTGGTTGTGGACAACGTCCTCGGCGGGTTCCAGGCGACGAACCACCTCATCGGCTTGGGCCATCACAGGATCGCGTACATGGCAGGACCGTCCCACGTTTCGGCCAGCGTGGACAGGTACGAGGGGTACTGCCAGGCTCTCCGCAAGGCGGGCATCGAGCCAGACCCCGAGCTTGTCGCGGAGGGTGACTTCAAGCAGGAGGGCGGCTACCGCGCCATGAGCGTGCTCCTTGACCGGGTGGCGGGCCGGACCGCCGCGGCGGGGCCAACCGCTGTGTTCGCGGCCAACGACTACATGGCCATCGGCGCGCTGGAGGCCATATTCGAGCGTGGGCTTCGCGTCCCTGAGGACATGGCCATGGTGGGGTTCGACGACATCGCCTTCGCCCGGCTGCACCTCGTGCAGCTCACCACGGTGGCGCAGCCCAAGTACGATATCGGCGCCATAGCGGCGCGGATGCTATTCGACAGGATATCCGGCGCATCCGGCGACGACGCGCCGCGGCGTGTGGTGCTGCCCCCGAGGCTTGTGATCCGGCGCACGTGCGGGGACCACCTCGGCACACGGGCGTTCATGGAACCCGGCACTGAGCGGGCAGGGGCTGGCGCCCAGGCATGAACGGCGTCCAGGGTTGCAGGTCTGCAGCAACCCCTGTCGTTGTGAGCGCGGGCGCCCGCGACCTACGCCGCTGTCGGCTTGCGGCTGGGGCCAGGGCTGGGTGCGCGGCTGCCTTTCAGGAATCAGGATGGCGCAGCCCGGATGCGCCTGCGCAGCACATGTGCGGACCGATGGGGCCTGCGATGAGCATGCCCATCAGGAATATGTGTCTCGTGGAACGTGTGGAGGAGGTATGGTCGATTGAAGGCGGTCGTGCTTTATGCTGACTGGCAGCCGAGGAAGGACTTCAAGCCGGGTTCGAAGGACATCGAAGGCAAGCTGACGTACCTCGGGAGCAGGGCCTGGCGTAACCCGAGGCTCCAGATCGTGGAGAAGGACGTCCCGCAGCCCGGCCCCACGGAGGTGCTCGTCAAGGTCAGGGCGTGCGGCATCTGCGGAAGCGACGTCCACATGGCGCAGGCCGACGAGGATGGTTACATATTCTACCCTGGTCTCACGGCCTTTCCGTGCACACTCGGGCACGAGTTCTCAGGCGAGGTGGTCGAGGCCGGCGAGAACGCCATCAACAAGCGCACACGCAGACCCTACCAGCCGGGCGAGGCCGTGTGCTCAGAGGAGATGCTGTGGTGCGGGTCGTGCCGTCCGTGTGCTGACGGTCATCCGAACCAGTGCGAGGCCCTTCAGGAACTCGGGTTCAGCTGCGACGGCGCCTTCGCCGAGTGCATCAGGGTGGACGCAAGGTACGTGTGGAGCATCGAGGAACTCAGAGAGAGGTACTCGGGCAACGACGTCTTCGTGGCAGGCGCCCTGGTCGAGCCCACGTCCGTGGCATACACGGCGGTCATCGACTGCGCGGGAGGCATCCGACCGGGCGACAACGTCGTCATCTGCGGTGGAGGTCCCATCGGGCTTGCGGCCGTAGCGATCATGAAGCGGGCTGGGGCCGCCAAGGTCATCCTGTCGGAGCCTGCCCCGCGTCGTGCGGAGCTTGGCAGGAGGATAGGAGCGGACCACGTCATCAACCCGGTGGAAGAGGACTTCGCCGAGGCCGTCCTCGATCTCACGAAGGGCGTCGGGGCGAAGCTATATCTCGAGGCGACCGGGCTTCCGGCGCGGGTGTGGCCTGGCATCGAGCAGGCGATCTGGGAGGGCAAGACCATCGAGGCCACGGTGTCCATCGTCGCGAGAGCCGACGCGAAGATCCCGCTCACAGGCGAGGTCTTCCAGGTGCGGCGCGCGCGAGTCGTCGGCTCTCAGGGTCACTCCGGCCACGGCACGTTCCCGAGGGTCATCAGCTCCATCGCGTCGGGAATGGACGTGCTGCCGCTCGTGACGAAGAGGATCACCCTCGACGAGGTGCCCGAGAATATCATAAAGCTCCAGACCGACAGGAGCGAGTGCAAGATAACGGCCCTGTTGTAGCGTAACCGCAAGTGGGCTCTCATCCCTCGCTACGCCGCTGCCCGCCCGCCGTCCGCCGGCCGCGGTCAGTCCCTGGCTCAAGCGCGCGGACGAGCGTGCAGGGCGGGCGGTGCGCGAAGGAAGCACCCTCTTGTGGGGTGAGCGGGCTGGTGGGAGCGAGCACGCGCGGGAGGAGTCCGCAGGGGGGGTCTACATGACGGAGAAAGCGATGCTTGCCGCGGTCTTCGAAGGCAATGGCAGGCTTGCCGTGAAAGAGGTGCCGGTCCCCACCGTCAGGGGGGACGATGAGGTGCTGCTACGGGTCGATGCCGCCAGCATCTGCGGCACCGACGTGCACATCCTGGAGGTCCCGCCGGGCCACCCGGCGACGGTCGGGGCCATCCTGGGCCATGAGTATGTCGGGACCGTCCTCGAAAAGGGACCCGCGGTCGAAGGGCTCGAGGAAGGCGACCGCGTGGTGGTCGACCCCAACCTCACGTGCGGGAGATGCCGGTACTGCCGAATGGGCCTTCCAAACATGTGCGAAAACATGACGACGCTCGGGATATTCCTTGACGGCGGGTTCGCCGCCTACAACGTGGCCCCGTCCCGAGTGCTCCACGAGATCTCGCGGGACGTGCCGCCGGAGACCGCCGTGTTCGCCGAGCCGCTTTCGTGCGTGGTCAACGGCACAGAGAAGGTTTGCCTGCACCCGGGGGAGACCGTAGTGGTACTGGGAGCCGGCCCCATCGGCCTTCTCTTCATTCAGGTGTTCCGCGCAGCCGGGGCCGGCCGGATCGTCGTCTCGGAGATGGCCGGGGCACGGGCAAAGGCTGCCGAGAGGAGCGGGGCCCACGTCGTGGTGGACCCCCGCCGCGAGAGCCTCAGGGATAGGGTCCTGGCGGAGACGGGCATCGGGGCCGACGTCGTCGTGGACGCCGTCGGCTCGCTCCTGCCGGTCGCGCTCGAGCTTGTGAGGCGCGGGGGCAAGGTGCTGCTCTTCGGCATGAACCAGGCGGCAGCCCCCCAGGTGGCGCAGTATTACATAACCCGCCACGAGTTGGTCGTGCTCGGCACGTACATCGCGAAGCACACCTTCCCTCCGGCCGTCAGGGTGCTGGAGAGCGGGGCGATAGACACGAGCGCGCTCGTGACGCACAGAGTGAAGGTGTCGACCATACTCGAAGGTTTCGAGGCCATGAGGCTGGGCGAGGCCGTGAAGGTGGTTGTGACCCCGGACTAGGTGTGGCTTCAGAAGTTCTCACCAGTTTTTCAGCGGACTTCAGGTTGCCGGTGCTTGCGCGACGGGGTGTCAAAATCTCGCCACCTGCCTGCGGGCGAAATTTCGTCAAGGCGCCCCGCTTGGGGCGCCGTCCCCGGAGCCGAGCACCGGCAACCGACAGCAGCCTGGACTCTGGAAAAGTGGCAGCAATTTGCGACTCTCCACTTAGTCCGGTGTTATCAGCGATCAAGGAAGGAGCATGTTCAAGATGGGTAAATGGGAGCTTCCACCGCGCAAGGGCCACATGGATGAGCCGTCAGGCGTCTACCTGCAGAACATGACTATGAAGCAGATAGAGGAGCGCCTGAAGAAGGACGACATCCTGCTCGTCCCGGTCGGGTCCACGGAGAACCACGGGCCGAACGCCTGCATCGGAGAGGACACCTTCCTCGTGACCAGGATGTGCGAGCAGGTGGCGCTCGCCACAGGGTGCACGGTCGCGCAGCCCGTCTGGTACGGGTCCCACCCGTTCCACCACATGGGCATGCCGGGCACGGTCTTGGTGCCGGAAGAGATCTTCTGCGGGCTCCTCAAGTCCATGATGGCAGGTTTCTGGAACATGGGCTTCCGGAAGATGATACTCCTCAACGGGCACGGGCAGGAGTACGTGATCCCCACGGCGATACACCAGTTTGGCAAGACCTACCAGGTGCCTGCCATCATCATCAACGTCAACTGGTACCACGCCGTGCAGGACCACTTCAAGCTCAAGGCCGATGGCGGGGTGTATGAGACACCCTTCATCCATGCGGATGAGGTGGAGACCTCGTGGTCTCTCGCCCTCTTCCCCGAGCTTATGGACCAGTCCGAGGCCGTGGACACGACGCCCCGGGGGTATCTCCCCGAGGGGCACGTGGACAAGGCGGGCAACCTCCTGCATAGACCCATAGCGTGGTACGGCCACATCGGCTGCGGGCCTGCCGAGTATGCGGCGACGCCGCAGGGCTGCGTGGGGAGGCCCACCATAGCCGACCCCGGGAAGGCGAAGCCGGGCGTCGAGGCGGTGCTGGACTACCTTGTGAGGCTTCACGACGATATCTTGAAGGCGTTCCCGCCCGGCAAGCTCCCGCCCATCGAGGACATGAGCCAGCGCCCGAGGGAGGATGTCGAGGCCGTGCTCAAGGGGCCTCTTGCTCCGGGAGGACGGAGCATATACCAGCTGGTGTACCCACCGGCCTGATCCGCCGGGGGCGGCGCAGGCCCGCCACCGGACGCCTCCAGTGACCGCCTGACGCCGCACCGCAACTGGCGACCGGCGATAGGCCCCTCGCAGCAGGCTTCCGGCGGTCGACGGGCCAGGTGCGATTTGCGCATTTGTGTTGGTAGAAATGCTGTGGAGGGCGACGGGATGAAGCTGGGGATGGTTGTGAACGCGACGCCGGGGGCGACCCCGCTTGCGGCCGACCTCGCGCTGGAAGAGGCGGCCGCGCTCGCCGCGAGCGCGGGCTTCGAAGGCGTGGAGCTCGCGGTGGCAGACCCGCTGCACGTGGATGTGTCGGCTCTCAGGGCGATGCTGTCGGGCCTCCGGCTCCAGGCGCCCGCCCTCGGCACCGGCGCAGCCTACGATGAGGGGCTCAGCCTCTCGCACCCTGACCCCTCGCGGCGGGCGGGCGCGATGGCCCGCCTCAAGGCCCACGTGGATCTCGGGTCGGCGCTCGGGGCGGCCGTCATAGTCGGGCTTATACGCGGACGCGCCTCAGATGGCCTCGGCAGGGACGAGGCGCTCCGGCTCATCGCGGAGCACCTTGGCGAGGTCGCCGCATATGCTGCGTCCCTCGGGGTCAGGTTGCTCCTCGAGCCCATCAACAGGTATGAGACCGACCTCATCAACACCGTCGAAGACGCGCTGGCGGAGGCGGAGGCGGCGGGCGGCAACGTCGGGCTCCTCATAGACACTTTCCACATGAACATCGAGGAGCGGCGCATCGCGGAATCGGTCCGGGCGGCCGGGTCGAGGGTGTGGCACGTCCACGTGGCCGACAGCAACCGGCTGGCCCCCGGCCTCGGGCACCTCGACTTCCGCGAGGTGGTCGACGCGCTTCGCGACGTGGGCTACGACAGGTACCTGTCCGCAGAGATCCTGCACCGCCCCGACGCCCGCACCGCGTTCGCTGCGACGTACATGCACCTCGCTCCGCTCATCGGGGTGAACAGGGGGCAGATCTCGGGAGGGAGTCCTCGCAGGTAGTGTGGTTCAACTGGACTCGCCAGGACATCTCGATAGCCTTCGTTGCGCCTTTGCGGCAGACGCCTGAACATCGTCACTGAAGGTACACGGTGCAGCACACCATGCAGTCATCCACCAGAGATGCGGGGATCTTCTTCCAGTCAGGTCTGGAGGTGAGAGATGGGAAAGTGCATCCGGTGAATGGTGGAACTGGCAGGTTATGTGACGTGAAGCAACCGGGAGTACGCGGGCGGAAGGTCTACGGTGACCGGGATGTGTAGAGGCGGTACCGAAGCCGAGAAAAGTCGAGCAAAGAGGAGGGTTTCAGAATGAGAAGGGTTGTCGGGTTGCTCGTGATAGCATGTCTTGCCTTCATGGTGGGCGGTCTTGGCACCCTGGCGTCCGCAGCGGATGAGATGACCTTCTATGTTATAGCGCACGCAGGCCCGGGAGACCCGTTCTGGGCGGTGGTGCAGCGCGGGGTGCAGGACGCCGGGAAGACTCTCGGCGTGCGCGCCATTTTCCAGGGACCGGCCGGGTATAACGTGCCGGAGCAGGTGAGCATGTTCCGGGCGGCTATGGCGGCCGGGGCCGCGGGAATCGCCACCACCATCAGCGACGCCAAGGCGTGGGCTGAGCCGATCAGGGAGGCAAGGAAGCGAGGCATCCCGGTTGTCGCCATCAACTGCAAGGAGCCTGTTGAGCTGAAGGGCACCATACCGTACATGGCATACATCGGCATGGATGAGTACGAGGCGGGCAAGATGGTGGCACAGCAATTGCTGCCCAAGCTCAAGAAGGGCGCGAGGGTGGTAGTGGCGATCCATCAGGCCGGCCACGTCGGCCTCGAGGCCAGGGCGAAGGGCATCACCGAGGTTATCACGAAGGAGCTTGGCGGGAAGGTCGAGAAGCTGGACATCACCCAGGATGCCACGCAGGCCATAGGAATCCTCCGTAGCTACCTCAAGGCGAATCCGGATACGGCGGCCATCTTCACCCTCGGGCCCCTGGGAGCCATCCCCACCATCAAGATGCTCAGGGATGACGGCCTCAAGGGCAAGGTGCTGATGGCGTCGTTCGATCTGGACCCCACCGTCATACAGGCGATCAAGGACGGGATATGCGAGGGCACCGTCGATCAGCAGCAGTACGTTCAGGGTTATATGGCTGTCGTCGAGCTCTATCTCCATGCAAAGTTCAAGCTGAACCCCGCCGACTATGACACGGGGCGCGGCTATGTCATCGCTGAGACTGCGGATGTCGTCGAGACTCTCGTGAAGCAGGGCTACAGGTAAAGGCTCAACTGGGCCTCGCGGGGAATGCGGGGAGGGGCGGGGCGCCTCCCCGCATTCTGGTAAGGAGGGGTGAAGATGAACCGCTATCCTGCTGCAGACAGCTCGCACGCCGGGGTCCGCCGGGCAGGTTCGCTGGCAAGGTCGGTGCTTGGCCACCGTGAAGTCGGGGTGGCCGTGGCGCTTATCCTGGTCTTCGCCGTGTTCTTCTCGATGAAGAGGCAGTTCCTTGGCGCCGGCACGCTGGGCGACATCGTGACGGTCGCCGCTGAACTCGGGACGGTGGCGGTCGGGGTGAGCTTCCTCATGATCGCAGGCGAGATGGACCTCTCCGTAGGGTCGAACTTCGCTCTCTCAGGCATGATCCTTGCGATGCTCATCACCCGCGCGGGTTGGAGCCCGTATCTTGCGTTCGTCGTCGCCCTCGCCTGCTCGGCATGTATCGGCGCGCTAAACGGCGCTGTGACCCTCACTGCCCGCATCCCGTCGTTCATCACGACGCTTGGGGCCATGATGTTCTGGCGCGGCGTGGGGCTGTTCCTCACGCAGGGATGGCCCATCAGCGTTTTCGCAGATGTGCCCCTCCTCCGGTGGCTCGGGGGCGGCAGGGTGTTCTCCACGCTCCACATCTCGGCCGTGTGGTGGCTCATCCTCGGTGGGGCGTTCTGGATGATCCTCCAAAAGACGGCCTACGGCAACTGGGTGTTCGCAACCGGTGGCAAAAAGGCGGCGGCCCGCGCTCTTGGGGTGCCCGTCGTCAAGGTCAAGCTGGTCAACTTCGTCCTGGCCGGCCTGCTGGCTGGCCTCGCTGGGTGCCTGCAGCTCGGCAGGATGGGGTCGATGTCACCGGTCTGGGGCCAGGATCTCCCGCTCGAGGCCATAGCCGCGGCCGTGGTCGGTGGAAACTCCCTGAACGGCGGCGTGGGCACAATACTGGGCGCAATGCTCGGCGCGGTCACAATGGCGTCCATCAGGATCGGCCTTGTGATGATCGGGGCGCCTGCCTACTGGTACATGTCCTTCGTTGGGTTCATCGTTGTTGCCGCTGTGGCCCTCAACGTGAAGCTGGGGGAGGTGATCTTGTGGAGGCGGTGACGGGCGTATGCCAGGGACGCCGAGGTCAGGCACCATCCCCGCTGATGGAGGGGATCGGCCTGTGCAAGCACTTCGGACGGGTGGCCGCACTGGAGGACGTCGATATAACCATCCAGCGTGGTGAGGTGACCGGGCTCGTTGGCGACAACGGGGCTGGGAAGTCCACGCTCATCAAGATACTGACGGGCGTGTACCGCCCGGACGGGGGCGAGCTCTGGTTCGACGGCGCCAGGGTCGAGTTCTCGTCACCGAAGGGTGCCAGGAGGCTTGGCATCGAGACTGTGTACCAGGATCTGGCTCTCGTCGACGATATGAGCATCGCGAGGAACTTCTTCCTCGGCGCCGAGCCCCAGCGAAGAATCGGCATCCTCCGCCTGCTCGACACGCACCGGATGCGCCGGGTCACCGAGGAGGCCCTCCGGGACATAGGCATCTCCGTCCGCTCCGCGGGGGACGAGGTGTCGGTGCTGTCGGGCGGAGAGCGGCAGGCCATCGCCATAGGCAGGATAATGCACTTCGGTGGCAAATTACTTATCCTTGACGAGCCGACGTCGGCGCTGTCGGTGCACGAGACCAACAAGGTGCTTGGCTACATCGACGAGGCCCGCAGGCGTGGCCTTGCGGTGATATTCATAACGCATAACCTGTACCACGTCTACCCGGTGGCCGACCGGATCGTGGTTCTAGAGCATGGCAGGAAGGTTGGCGACTTCCGGAAGGAAGACACGTGCGTGGAGGACCTGGTGCAGATCGTCGCGCACGGGGTCGGGGGCGTGAGGCCGCAGTCAGAGGAGAGCGCACCCGATGGGCCTTGATCGTAGGATAACAGGCTGATGACATGGTGGAAACGGAGGTAGTGCTGCAATGATAGAGGCCCAGAACCTGAAAGAGAGAGCAAAGGGACTTTTGCGCGGATTCAAGGGTGAGCGCTACGCGTTCGGCCTCGGGGTGCTCGACAAGGTTGGCGAGTTTGCTTCCGAGTTCGCCAAGAGCGCGCTGGTGGTGGCAAACCACGCAGACTGGTTCAAGCCTGTGGTGGACCCTGTCATCGAGTCCCTCACGAAGAGGGGGATCGCCCTTGCGGGCGACCGGATCGTTCCCGACGCCGCCCCCAATGCGCCCAGGGAGGACGTGTACCGCCTCACCACGTACATCCTGCAGTTCAAGCCCGATTGCCTCGTTGCCGTTGGGGGCGGGAGCACGATAGATGCGGTCAAGGCCGCGAATGTGCTTGCAAGCCTCGGCCGCTACGAGCCCGAGATAGACCCGTATTTCGGCACCGGGCAGGTGAGCGCGGCGCTTGCGACGACGGGCGCGAAGCTCCTCCCGGTGGTGGCCGTGGAGAGCGCTGCAAGCTCCGGGGCGCACCTGACCAAGTACTCCAACGTGACGGACCCTGCCGCAGGGCAAAAGAAGCTCATCGTGGACGAGGCGATAGTCCCGCAGCGTGCGGTGTTCGACTACGCCGTCACGAAGAGCATGCCGAAGGGTATGACCCTGGACGGCGCCTTCGACGGCATAGCCCACTGCCTCGAGGTGTTCTACGGCGTCGCTCAGGAGAAGTACGACCTTGCGAGGGAGATCGCCGACGTCGGGATAGAGCTTGCCGTGGCGAACATCGAGAAGGTGATGGCAGACCCCACGAGCGACGAGGGCCGCGAGGCGCTCGGCCTTGCCACCGACCTCGGCGGTTATGCCATCATGGTGGGCGGCACCAACGGTGCACACCTCACGAGCTTCTCTCTCGTTGACATCACAAGCCATGGGCGTGCGTGCGCCGTCATGAACCCGTATTACACGGTGTTCTTCGCCCCAGCGGTGGAGAGGCAGCTCCGGGTGGCGGGCGAGATATACAGGCGCCACGGGTACATAACGGCCGACCTCGACAGGCTCTCCGGGAGGGACCTTGGCGTCGCCGTCGCCGGGGGCATGGTAAGTCTCGGCCGCAAGGTCGGCTTCCCGGTGACCCTCGCCGAGATCCCTGGGTTCTCCGACGCCCACATCGAGCGGGCCATGACCGCGGCGAAGGACCCGCAGCTCGACATGAAGCTCAAGAACATGCCCGTGCCGCTCGACGCATCGCTCGTCGAGGAATACATGAGGCCGATCCTCCTCGCCGCGAAGACCGGCGACTTCGGCCTCATCAAGAACATGGAGTAGGCAGAACGCGGCAACTAAGTGAGGGTGCAAAAATGC
>DKEX01000062.1:11029-84627 GCA_002452295.1 Firmicutes bacterium UBA6811
GAACTAACGCACCCTCACTTAGAACGCGAAACAGGCGGTGTGTTTCCATGCCCAGGTTTCCCATGGTGTTCGGGTACGAAGCCATCGAGGTGGACCTGCCCGACGGCACGGAGTGCCTCGCCATGTCCCAGCCTGTGCCAATCGCAAGGCCCAGGGAGGCGGTGGCCGAGACCCTTGCGCATCCCATAGGGTCGCCCGACCTCGCTACGATAGTGCGGAGCAAGATGGCGGCCGCGCCCGACCCCGGCGTCGCCATCGTCATCTCCGATAACACGAGGCCCGTCCCATACTCGGGCGAGTCGGGGATCCTGGCGCCGGTGGTCGATCTCCTGGTGGGCGCCGGGGTGCGCCCCGAGCGGATCACGATCATAGTCGCCACGGGGACGCACAGGAAGCTCTCGGACCGAGAACTCGAGGACACGATCGACCCGTCGGTGCTCGCCCGCCCCGTGCGGATAGTCTGCCACGACTGCCGCGACCGGGCGAGCCTCGTGCCCCTCGGCACCACGTCGCGGGGTACAAGGGTTCTTATCAACCGCCTCTATCTCGAGGCGGACATCAAGATCCTCACGGGCCTCGTGGAGAGCCACTTCATGGCCGGGGCCTCGGGCGGGCGTAAGGCGGTCTGCCCGGGCCTTGTGGGGGAGGAGAGCACCTACGTTTTCCACGGGCCAGAGTTCCTTTCGTCGCCGAGCGCGCGAGATCTCGTGCTCGAGGGGAACCCCTGCCACGAGGAGGCCCTCGAGGTTGCGAAGATGGCTGGAGCCGACTTCATCGTCAACGTGACCTTGAACCACGAGTTCCAGCTCACCGGCGTGTTCGCAGGTGACCTTGTCGCGGCCCACGAGGAGGCAGTAAAGAGGCTCAGGGAGTACGTCGCCATACCGCTCGACCGCGAGTATGACATCGTGGTGACCTGCGCCGGGTTCGTCGGGATCAACCACTACCAGGCCGCCAAGGCCGGGGTGGTGGCGATACCAGCGCTCCGGCGCGGCGGGCATCTTGTGATGGCCGCCCGAAACGTGGACCAGGACCCCGTGGGAAGCCCGCTCTACCGCACGGTGCTCCATCTTCTCACGCTGGACGGTCCGGAGGCATTCATGCGCCTTATCAGGAGCCCCGAGTGGAGGTTCATCCCAGAGCAGTGGCAGGTGCAGATGTGGTCGAAGGTGTTCGAGAGGATCCCGATGGAGCACTTCACCTATTGCGCCCCGCACATAACGGCGAAGGACGTAGCCATTCTTCCCGGACGCGATGGCAACCTCCTCCTTCCAACGGAGCGACGCTACTCGCGCCGCCTCGCGGATGCCGCAGACATGGTGCGCCTCGCGGTTGACGCGGCGGCCGAGGCCTGCAGGGCCGAAGGGGCCAGGCCGACCATCGCCTTCCTCCGGGACGGGCCATACGGCATCCTGGTGCGGCGTGGATAGGCGTAAGCCCCGGGAAGGGGCGCCATGGTGCTGGTGGCTATGGCCGTGGGCGAGATCCCGCGGCCGTTTGCTTGAAGGCTGTCTCAGTGTGGATTCACAAGTTCGTGCCAGTCTTCCAGCGGGTTTCAGGTTGCCAGTGCCACGTTTTGTCAAGGCGCCCCGCCTGGGGGCCCGTCCCCGGAGCGAGAGCACCGGCAACCCATAGTCACCCAGGCTCTGGCAACATGGCAGCGATTTGTGACCCTCCGCTCGAGGACGGTCCCGGTCGCGCGGGAGCCTCGCCGCGACCGCGCCTGCCACGTTACCCGAGCTACCCCGGGCCACCGGGCCATGTTGGGCTTGCGCGAAGGACCGTTGTGCCGTAGGATTGGAGGGGACGCGCGAGACAAATGGGCTGAGGAGTGGAGACCCGGTGGTCGCCATTCAGGCAGACGGAGTGTGCAAGTCATACGGCATAAACACGGTGATTGCGGAAGCGTCGTTCCGGATCGCGTCCGGCGACAAGGTCGGGCTCGTCGGGCGCAACGGCGTCGGGAAGACCACCCTCCTGCGGCTCCTGGCCGGGGCTGAGGCCCCCGACGCCGGGCGGATCGCCGTCTCTGGAGGCGTCCGCTTCGGCCTCGTCGAGCAGGACCCGTCCTTCGATTCGGGATCACCCCTGATTGACGTGGTGTATGGCGGGCTTCAGGAGCTACTCGACATGCAGAAGGATATCGCGCGGCTTGCGCGCGAGATGAGCGCGCCGGAGGTCGCATCGTCTCCCGACCGGCTCAAGCAGGTGATGCGCGACTTCGCCGCGCTCTCCGAGGAGTTCGAGAGGCGGGACGGGTACTCGATAGACAGCAGGGTCATGGGGGTTCTTGCCGGTCTCGGATTCTCCCGCGAGGAGCACTCGAGGCCCGTCGGCAGCTTCAGCGGAGGCGAGAAGACGCGAGTCGCGCTGGCGAGGGCGCTGCTTGCCCGCCCTGAGGTGCTTCTCCTGGACGAGCCAACCGACCACCTGGATATCCCATCCGCGGCGTGGCTCGAGGACTTTCTCGCTGACTACGAGGGCACCGTCATCGCGGTCTCCCACGACAGGCAGTTCCTGGACCGCGTCGTCACGAGAATCCTGGAGGTCGAGGACCACAGGGTCACCGGGTACGCCGGAAACTACTCCTCGTACGTCGAGGAGAAGCAAAGGCGCCTCGAGCAGCAGGAGACAGCCTACGAGCTCCAGCAGAGGGAAGTGGCGAGGCTCGAGGGCATGCTGAGGCACTACACCGCCCTTTCGGCGAGGAACAACAAGTTCGCGAGGCGCGCGGAGGACGTGCGCAAGAAGCTCGCCCGCATCGAGCGGGTGGAAAGGCCCGTCCCGAACCGGAAAAGCATAGGCCTGTCGCTTTCAAGCACGGGCCGTAGCGGCGACCAGGTGTTCAGGGTGCGGGACCTCGCCATGAGGTTCGGCGACCGGGTGCTTTTCGAGGGCGCGGAGCTCGAGGTGAGGCGTGGCGAGCACGTCGGGATCGTGGGGCGGAACGGCGTTGGCAAGTCAACCCTGCTTCACATCATCACCGGCCGGGTAGAACCCACCGCCGGGACGGTGCGCCTCGGGGCCGGCGTCGTCGTGGGGTACTACGACCAGCAGCACGCGGACCTCGCACCTGACAGGACCGTACTCGAAGAGGTGCTGGGATCCACCGGCGTGACGCCGCAGGAGGCGCGAAACCTTCTCGGCCGTTTCCTCTTTCGGGGAGACGACGTCTTCAAGCATGTCCGCGACCTCTCGGGCGGCGAGCGGAACAGGGTGCAGCTTGCCAGGCTCATGGCATCCGGCTGCAACGTGCTCATCATGGACGAACCCACCAACCACCTGGACATCGACTCCATAGAGGTCCTCGAGAGGGTGCTTGCAGGATATGAGGGCACTCTGCTCGTCGTGTCGCACGACAGGTACTTTCTCGAGCGGGTCGCCGACAGGATCCTGGAGATCGAGGGCGGCCGGGTCGTTGACTACCCTGGAGGCTACACATATTACGTGGAGAAGAAGTCCATGCAGGCAGATGGCGGCATTTCCGCGCGGGAGGGTGAGAAGGGCGGCGCCGGTGCTGCCGGTGCTACCGGTGGGCGAGGAGCCCGGCGTTCGCCACGAGCACGGCCCGCGCGGGGTGAGCGGGTGAGAGAAGAGTGCGCCTGCGATGTCGACGCCCTCGAGAAGGAGATCATCGATCTCGAGGCAGCCATCAGGCAACTCAACGCCGAGCTTTCGGACCTCGAGATATATCTTCATCCCGACCGCCTGGCCGAGAAAGCGAGATCTCTCGCGGTCGCCGAGAAGAAGCTCGCCGAACGTTACAGGAGATGGGAGAGCTCAGCGGAAACCGTGTAGCTCGGGAACGGTAAGGCCCCACCCGGGCGCCAGGATGACCCGCAAGTATGGGCCGGAGGTCCACGGAACCCCGACGGGCGGGACCTGTGTCGAGGCAAGCGTCGCACGGTAGCCAAAGACGAGCCTCGCCTGCGGAGCCAGGTCATATGCGGCTTCCGCCTGTGCCGAAACCACCGTCGCCCCGCCGGGGTCCTGGTAGACCCAGGATCCTCCTGCGCCGACGGATAACCCAGGCGCCATCCGCCGGTTGAGGTGGGCGGCCACGGCTTGCGTTACGACGCTTGCCGGCGCCGGGGGCGAGTTATCGTCAACATGCTTCAGTGAAACGAGGGCGGACGCACTCGTGTGCTCGTCCAGGACGACGGAGCACGAAAGCGTCGTGGAGAGCCTGCGGCCTATGATCCCCGCGTCGCCCCGGCGTCTTTCGCCATCGCAAGCCAGCATCACGAGGGAGTCCAGGTGCTTCGGCAGGCTGGCGCCCATCCTGAGCGACACGGCTTCCCTGCGAGGTTCAAGCGAGGCTCGCAGAGCAACGCTGTATGACCCCCCGCCCGAAGTGTTTCCCGCGAGGCGGAGGATGCCACCGAGTTTCCCGCCGTCCGGCTGGCACTCGGCGCCAGCCGTAAGGCGTGCGCCGTCACCGGGCGAGTAGTATAGCCCAATGACCGTGCCGTCCGCCGGGCTGGAGCGGAGGTCCGGCGTCGCGTCTCCCAGGGTCCGGCGGTGAGTGAGGGACAGGATCAGGCTCCGGGCGAGCGGCAAGGAGCAGGCAAGCTCGGCCGCCGGGCGCGGAGCGCCCACCAGGGCCAGGCGCCCGGTGACTTGCGAGGGACCTCGATAGGTGAGGCACATTTGCGGCACAAGCGCTATAGCGGCGGCGCCTTCGCCAGCGGCACCCCGGCCGCCGTCGGGTTTCCGCACCCTCCCCGAGATGCGGCCGCCCGCGGAAAACGTGAGGGCGTCTGTCAGGCGCCGCTCCCAGGACCCCGACATCCACGCCGACCCGGCGCTCGTATCGTAGCCGCCTGTCATCATCAGGCCATGTAGAGGCGCGACCTCCATTCCCACGCTCACGGCCGGGGCCTGCGGGCTGGCTCCAGCGCCTGCGGACAGCCCCAGAACGAGTCTCGCATTGTTGCCCACGGGCGTTGTGAGTAGCGCCTGCCCCTGGAGCTTCGGCGCGGGTCCCGATGCGGTCGGCTCGCCAGTTGCTGCGCCGCCCGTGCCGGTTGAGGCTGCGAGCCCGATCTCGAACCCGCCCCGGGCACGTACCTCGACCTGCCCCTCAGCCTGCCATGATGTGTGCCCGGGGCTTGCCTCCACCTTGACAACCCCCGTGCCCGACAGGAGAGGGGAACGCTGCGTGCCAGCGCCGTGCGCTTCACCTTCCATCCGGTGCAGCGGCACATCCAGGCGCACCACCTCGCCTGGGGCGATGCTCACGATGATCGTGGCCTGCCGGGGCCTCCATCCTGATGGCAGGCTCCTTGCCTCCACGGAAAGCGCGTGGTCCCCCGGGCTCAGCCCGTCGATGACGAACCGCCCGTTTGCGTCCGACCTCGCCTGCCCGGCGGTGTCTACAGCAACAACCACCCCCCCGGCAGGCTGGTCGGTCTCATCCATCTCGCCATCGGTGTCACGGTCCGTAAACACCCTGCCCGCAATCGCGCCGGGGCCGGCCAGCGCTCTCTGCTCGATGACGATGGGGATGCTGACCTCAGCCGACCGCACCATGAGCCTTCCGAAGGTGCCCGAGGCGCGCGCCCGGGCTGCGGCGGCCCCAGGCCGGGCGTCCGGGCCGACCGCCGCCTTGAAGGCCAGGGTTACGGGGACCTCTCTCTCAAGGGTTGCCAGATCCCAGGAGACCCCCGTCGCCGCGGCAGCCATGCCGACAGGGCGGCGGCCTCGACCGTCGTCCGCGGCACCGGTCCCTGGCAAGGGGCGTAGGCCTCCTGGAAGGTCGAACGTCACTCGCCCGTTTGCAAGGTCGAATGGGCCCACGTTGCGCAGGGACGCAGTGAACGTGACAACATCGCCGATGGCAGCCGACGCTGGACAGGCACAGGCCGAAAGCTGGAGGTGTGTGCGAGGGCGGTCATCGGCGCACCTCTGCGTCGATGATCCCTGCAGGCTGCTCTGCACCCTGATGTACCCACCGGCGATTATGTACGTGGACGCAATGATGGAGTATGAGTACACTCCGTCAGGGACCAGGCGGCCATCTGTGTCTTTCCCGTTCCAGGTTTCCACGTACCAGCCCTCGGGCGGTTTGGGGAAGGCCCTCACGTACACGACTGTGCCCTGAGGGTCATGGATCCGCACATAGACATACGGGTACGGTGTGGGGGAGTAGTAGTACTTTATGGCTACGACACGGTGGATGAGAGGGTTGAAGGGGTTCGGATCCACGTACGACGCCGCGAGCAGGCCGTAGCTCGTCGTGTACACGAGGCTGCTCCGATAGAGCGCGCCCGGCGCGGTGGCCGGGACATCGTACCCGACGCTCAGTCGATAGTCCATGGCCACGGTGCCGCCGGTTTCCGGGCCGCCAGCCACGAGGGTCACAGGGGTGGTGCCGCACTTCTGAAACGGGGCCGGCTGTCCGTCGAGGCGCGCCGCGACCTCGAGGCTGGCGATGGGGAAAGTGGGGCCTCCGTCCCCGGCAGAGAAGTCTCCCGTTGCGGCCACGGTCAGGTTCCATGGGCCGAACCTCTGCGGCTTTACCGCGATGTAGACGGCATCTCGAAGCGTACGAGGCGAGGATCCCGGGTTCATCTCGCCGAAGTCCACCGATCCCTCTTCAATCGCCGTCTCGAGTACGGCCGGGGGATCAGAGGTGGTGGCCCGGGATGGGCATGTCACTGCCACGACGATGCATAACACGGCCCCTGTGAACGCTGCGCGCCAGACGCCCCTCGCCATCTACGCTCTCACCTCTTGCTCCCGACCATAATGCCCTCACCGACCACGAAGGCCGTTGAAGCTGACACGCGCTCGCTACGCCACTGCAGGGTTGCCCTGGCCGTGTAGTACCCTGGTGACAGAGCAGCCGGCCAGGTGAGATGGATCACGCCGGGGGCCCCCGGTGCGATGCTCGTGCCAGCGAGAGCGACCACCCCTACACGCTTCATCTGGTAGTCCCAGATCTCCACGTAACCGATGGGGTCGAGACGCGAGCCGTCCGGGTTTTCGACGGCCACCTCGAAAGGGAGATCCCGCCCCTCGCTGACCACGGGCACGCTGAGCCGGGCTATTCTGGGCGCCCCGGGTGGCTCGCCCTCGCGCGTGGCTGTCTCACGTTGCCGCAGGTTGATGCGGGTTAGAGCCACGTTCGTGCCGCCTGACACTCTGAATGCAACGAGCGCGGAATCCACCTCTCTGCCGGCGCCGCCCAGACGCACCTCGGCCACGTATGTGCCTTCCTGCAGCCGCGCCGGGTCCACGAGACCCACGAGCTCACGGGAGCACCCCGGCAGACACAGGGCTGACGCAAGCGAGGCCTGCGCGGCCACCCTGCCGTCGCGCTCCCTGATGAGAATCACGCCGCCCAGGCTGGCGTGGATATTGCCCGTGTTCCTGCACGTGGCGACCACCCTGACCCCCTCCCCGCCCGGACTCCCCTCGACCGCCACCGAGGTAAGGAGAGGGACCGCTTCCAGCCGTGCCGCCCGGCCATGGGGCGAAACGGTGAGGAGCGTGAGCACGGCGATCTGCGATGTGGCGCTGATGTTGCCATCTGGCAGGGCCACCACGCGTCTCGCTCGGAACAATATGACAGGGTAAGCCCCTCCTGAGAACCCCCGTTTGACGTACACCCTTGCGTGGACCACCCTGGATCCCCCCGGCGGCAGGCGGAACTCGGCCGGGTCGAGCGTCACATATACTGCCGTGGCCCCTGGGTCTTCCACGGGATTGTGCACCGGCACGCCCGCAGGGTCGTGCCCGCCTGCTTCGACAGACCCCTGCACATCAACGGCGAACGTGCCCGGGTTTGTAACGAGCACAGGTCCTATCGAGGCGCCGTCCCTCGCCACCGCAACTATGCTGGCGGGGCTGACGCGGATGGAGACCCCCTGGGACCCGGCACCGGGCGAAGCTGCGCACGATGCAGCCACGCAAAGCGCGGCGGCAAGGGCCAGCGCCGCCCAGATGGGCCGTGCAGGTCGGCCCGGTGATCTCGTCATGCTGACCACCTCCTCGGCTTCGTATGCGCTCACGTGGTCCTCACGAGACCGTTGGGTTCTCCAGTTCATGGTGATATCGTCCGGCGGGGCCTCGCCAGCCGGCCGCCCGAAACTGGCGAATTGCCACGTGCCGGGCAGAGCCAACGGTCTCCCTCACGAGCCGTTACCACCTCGTCAGGTGTCGACCAGACTGGGAGCGATCTCCCAGTTCACGCCCGGCCGCCTGCCTTGCGTCTTGTTGCTTGATGCGGGCGGCCATCGGCACGGGGACCTCGCGTTCAGTAGGTCTGAGTGGCCACGTAGGTCACCTCGATCCTGTATGTATGCTCCGGGTCGGGGAGCGCCTCGTCGTCGTAGCTCGCCGACTGCCTGAAAAGGACGGACACGGCGGCGCCCGCGGACCCCGTTGGCGACATGTTCGCGGCCACGACGGCCTCGGTTCCAGAGATCGGCGCGAAGTCGGCGCCGTCCTGGCGCTTCCACTCGAGCGGCGCTGACATCGTCAGTGGGGTCGGCGTAGCGTAGCCTGTTCCCGTCCATTGCCTCAGGCGCCCGTCCTGGGCGTCCGAGCGGATCTTGACCGCCCAGGGTGCATTTGACCGCACGGTCACAGTCTGCGGCGCTGATGGCGCAGGGGGAGCGCCTACGTTGAGGTCGCCGAGGCTGACCGCGCCGGGAAATGTAGCCTCGAGCGCAGCCGCCACCTTGCAGGTGACAGGGACGGTCGCCTGGTCTGATGCGGTGGCGTTTGTCGGGGGGCTCTCCATGAGCACGCCGAGCGTCGCCAGGGTGACCGACAGGGTGATGATGTCTCGCCAGCGTTTGATGATGAAACGAGGGTTCACGGTACCACCAGCCTTTCCTGTGTATTGTTCCAACCCGGCGCCCCCGGGGCTTCCGGTTGCGAGGGATGGTTCGCGGGGGGCGGTCCGGTGTCCTTCCAGCTTATGGGTGATCAAAAGGGGTGATCTCGGGACCGCCCGGCGGGCGCCGCGGCGCACGCGGCAGGAGTCCGCCAGGCGATGTAGAAACGATCCGCCGTAGCCGTAGAGGAGGGAGTCTCGTTGGAGGTATCGACACGGATAATCGATATGCCGCTTGCGACGCCGTTCACCATCGCCCGCGGCACCCAGACGGCCGCCAGAAACGTCGTGGTCGAGCTGCGGCACGGGGGCGCGATCGGCGTCGGAGCGGCTGCGCCGTCCGCGTTCTACGGAGAACTGCCTGAACACATGGTGGCGACGGCCGCCCGGCTTGCCGAGTGTCTCGGCGATGACCCCTTCGCCATCGAACAGACCTTCGACAGGATGAACCGATCCATCAGGTTCAACCCCGCCGCCAAGGCCGCCATAGACATGGCCATGTGGGACCTCGCCGGCAAGCTCTGCGACATGCCGGTCCACCGCATGCTCGGGCTCTCCGGGCTTCCCCTCCCGAGAACGTCGTTCACCATCGGCATCGACCGGCCGGAGACCATGGCGCAGCGCGCGTCCGAGGCGGCCCGGCGCTTCACCGTGCTCAAGGTCAAACTCGGGAGCGCCGCAGACCTCGAGATCGTGAGCGCGATCAGGCGTTCCACCGACGCCACGATCAGGGTGGACGCCAACGCCGCCTGGACACCGAAGGAGGCCGTCGCGCTCGCGGAGGGGATCGCCCCACTCGGAGTGGAGCTTCTGGAGCAACCAGTGCCCCCGTGGGACCTGGATGGGCTACGGTTCGTGCGGGATCGGGTGCCCATGCCGGTCGTCGCGGATGAGAGCGCTGTCACCTGGGAGGATGTGCCGCGCCTTGCGGGGACGGTAGACGGTATCAACATCAAGCTGATGAAGTGCGGTGGCATCACCGGGGCCCTTCGTATGATAAGGGCTGCACGTGCATGCGGTCTCAGGGTCATGCTCGGGTGCATGGTGGAAACGTCCATCAGCGTCACGGCGGCGGCGCAAATCGCTGGGCTTGTGGATTGGGCCGACCTGGACGGAAACCTGCTGCTGTCGCATGACCCCTTTCGGGGCGTGAGCGTGCAAGACGGCGGCGAGCTTGTGCTTCCCGACGCGCCGGGCCTCGGGGTCCTGCCTTCAGAGTGACCCGACCTGGCGACCGGGCCCCTGAGGCGGAACGGCAGGTATTGGGCACCGCCTGCCCGCATAGGGATAGTGCAGGGCAGGTTGCCGACGCCAGACTGCCCGGAGCGGGTGGCAAGCGGTGTTCGTGCCCAGGCGGGTCCTGGTCTACTGGTTCGTCGGGTTTGTGCTGGCTCTTGCCGGCGTTGTGTCGCTGGGCAAGGCGTGCATTTTGCCGGCCACGGCACGGCTTTACACAAGGACGAGCGGGTACCCGGAGGTCGTGTACGCGCCCTATTACACCGAGGGCCCGTGGGTGACCGCTGAATCGGCCGTGCTCATCGAGAGCACCACGGGGACTGTTCTGTATGGCAAGAACGAGCACGTTCGCATGCACCCTGCGAGCACCACCAAGATCATGACGGCGATCCTCGCCATCGAGCTCGGCGACATGGGCTCGGAGGTGGTCGTGAGCGGCAACGCCGCGGGCGTGCCAGGGTCCTCGCTGTGGCTTCGCAAGGGCCAAAGGCTGAGGCTCGATGACCTCGTCCGCGGAACGATGCTCCGGTCGGGCAACGACGGCTGCATCGCCATCGCCGAGCACATCGCCGGGTCGGTGCCGAACTTCGTGAGGATGATGAACATAAAGGCACAGAAGATCGGGGCCTTGCGCACGAGGTTTGCGAACCCTCACGGCCTCACGGAGCCGAACCATTACTCCACCGCCTTCGACCTCGCGGTCATGGCGCGATACGGGCTGCAGTACCCGCTGTTCGCGGACATCGTGAGCACGCGCGAGGCCGAGATAGAGCTTGCCCGGGGCGAGGCGCAGGAGTGGCGGAAGCTGGCGAACACCAACGCCCTGCTCTGGTCGTTCGAGGGTGCCGACGGGGTGAAGACCGGCACCACCGCCGCCGCGGGCTACTGCCTTGTGGCGTCGGCCACCAGGGGTGGAGTCCAGTTCATCTCGGTGGTCCTCGACTCCGGCGCCAGGTGGGCGGACTCGGCGAAGTTGCTGGATTACGGGTTCAACCATCACAGAGTGATGACCTTTGCGTCGGAGGGCCAGGTGGTCACGAGGACCCGCGTCAAGGAGGGCATGGATCGCGAGATCGACCTTGCGGCCGAGAACGACCTTCGCATCATCGTCCGCAAGGATTTGGCCCACCTCATCGAGGAGAGAATACTCATCGACGAGGCTCCGTATGCGCCCGTCCGGCGCGGTGAAACCCTGGGCCGGCTCGTGGTCCTGTTCGACAAGGACGAGATGGCGTCGGTGGACCTGGTGGCGGCGACCGGAATGCCCCGGAGGACTCTGCCCCGCGCATTCCTCGAGAACCTGAAAGGCATCGTTCGAAGGGCAGGGCGCAGGTCCCCGGCCAGATGACGCCTGGTGCGACCGGAAGCTGCTGGAGAACTCGTGCGAACCTGCAAATCCACACTCGAAGGACGCGGTGTTGCGATGCAACGATGCGATGCTGCGATGCTGCGATGCTGCGCCGATACGCCGATGAAGGAGTGAGATGGCATTGGCAACGGAGCGAGCGACAGACCCCGAAGTCGCGGTAATAGGGGCCGGCCCGGCTGGTCTCGCGGCTGCGCTGTACGCGGGCCGCGCGAGACTTGCCACGGTGGTCCTTGAACGGGGGGCCTCGGGTGGACAGGCCTCCACCACACACCTCATCGAGAACTACCCGGGGTTTCCCGAGGGGATCTCAGGCCCCGACCTCATGCAGAGGACGGAGCAGCAGGCCCGCCGATTCGGCGCGGAGTTCCGATGCGCCGAGGTGCGCGGTGTTATGCGAGACGAGGGTGACGCGGGTTTCGTCATAGACTCCAACGAGGGCGAGGTTCGGGCGCCCGCGGTCATCGTTGCCACCGGCACCGAGCCTGTGCGCCTTGGCGTGCCGGGCGAGGACAGGCTCCGGGGTGCGGGGGTGTCCTACTGTGCAACCTGCGACGGCGCATTTTTCCGTGACAAGCACGTGCTGGTCATCGGCGGAGGCGACTCGGCCATAGTGGAGGCCCTGTTCCTGACGAGGTTCGCTTCCAGGGTGACGGTGGTGCACAGGCGGGACGAGCTACGGGCGACGAAGGTGGTACGGGAGGACGCGTTTCGAAACCCCAAGATCGACTTCGCCTGGAACTCGGTGGTCGATGAGATCCTCGGCGGGGAGAAGGTCGAGGGGGTCGTCCTCAAGGACACCAGGACAGGCGAGAGGCGGCGGATGGACGCGGATGGGGTCTTCGTCGCCATCGGCAGCCGGCCTGACACCAGATTCGTCGCGGACCTTGCCGACCTCGACCAGCGAGGTTACATTCTAACCGACGACCGTATGCGGACGCGCACCGGGGGCCTCTTTGCAGCCGGGGACGTGCGTTCCAAGACAGTGCGGCAGGTGGTTACCGCCGTGGCCGACGGAGCGATAGCGGCGGTGGAGGCCGAGAAGCACATATCGGGCAGAGGCTAGGACGGTGGCCGAGGACGCCTTCTCCCCGGAGCGGCGTGTGGGAGCTTCCCAGGCAGGTGGCGGCGGAGGCGCCAGAAGGCGGGGTCCATTCGCCGCGACAGCAGAAGCCGCCGACAAGGCCTCAAAGCTGCGGCCCGCGGCGGCTTCTGCCGGGTTTTGGGTGGTCTATTGGCGTGGGTCGGTTGTCGCTGTTGTTGCTGCCGGGAGGGTGTGCTATCTGTTGCCCTGTCGATTCCCGCACGGTGTATGGTAAAGGGCGCGCGCCTCGGATGCTCCCTGGATGCCTGTTGTTCCCTCTCACCCGGCTTTCACTATCTCATAACGCACGCCCTCTCCCAAGGTTCCCAGTCGGGGCACGAACTTGGCCGGTTTTTTCCTCGCTCCCGGGGCACGTTGCGCCTGTGGCTGTGGCAGGGAGGAAAACCCCGCTGTGGACGCGGTCCTTGCTGCCCCCTGGAGAGGTTCACCCGGGTTCGCTCCAGTCCACCGTCGCTTTTTTGCACTTTCGCGCTCCCTGTCCAAGGAAGGAAATCGCGTCTCGATGGCGAAACACTACCAGCGTGGGCCCGTCCTGAGGGCCCGGAGAAGCCCTGGTGAGAGTTAGGCCAGGGTTTCGGCCTGCTTGCAGGGGTTGTTGCCTTGTACGCGTTATAGTAGAATAGTTGATGGTCGGGAGGTGGGAGGCTTGGCTTACGAGGCCCTGAGACAGTTGCAGGAAGCCGAGGCGCGTGCCGATGAGATCGTCAGGGAAGCCGAGGCGCGTTCAAGGTCGATCATCCAGGATGCTCGCAGCACCGCGCGGATGGTCATCGACAGCGCCGTGGCGGAGGCTGCCGCGGAGGCCGGGGCGAGCGCCAGAGCCCAGGAGGCCGAAGCGCGCGCGGCCGCAGCCGAAATAGCGGCGAGGGCGGCGGCCCAGTGCCGCGATCTCGAGAACGGGGCGCGGGCCAGGATGGTGGAGGCGGTCGATCTTGTGGTTGAGAGGATCGTGACGGCAAGTGGCAATCGCTAGGATGAAGAAGGTCCTCGTGGTCGCGCCCGTTTCGGAGGCTGACGGCGTTGCCGAAGCCCTGCAGGAGCTTGGGGTTCTCGAGGTCGTGAAGGAGGACCCCTGGTCTCGCGGCGGCGACTCCCATGAAAAGGCTGGCCTTTCCACCGCAGGCGGACAGTACCATGGAACTCATGCGCGCGGGGATGTGCACGGTTTTGAGGATCTCGACCAGCGCCTCGCGGAGCTGAAGTACTGCATAGAGTTCTTCGACAGGTTCGAGAAGGTCAAGAAGAACCTCATCCAGCAGTTTGCAGGCGGCAAGATCCCCCTGGCGGAGTCGGTGTTCGAAGAGTACGGCGGACTTCATGAGGATGGGCACAGAGTGTATGAGAAGTGCCGCAGGCTGGATGAGGAACTCTCGAGGCTCCACAACGAGGAAGCCCGCGTACATGACACCCTGAGACAGCTTCAGCCGTGGGAGTGGCTTGATATGCCACTTGCAAGCATTCCAGGGGGGCGCGCGTTTTGCGTTATTCTGTGCGAGATCCCCGTGAGGGCGTTCGACGAGGTCGAGAAGGTTCTCGAGGACGCGTGCTACGCCGTCCATATCGAACCCGGTCCGGCCGGCAAGCGCACGATTCCTACGTCTATCATATGCCTTGCCACCGACGGGCGGCGGGCTCTCGACGTGCTCGCGGAGCGCGGCATGTCGCCGTCCCAGTTGCCGGCTCTCGAAGGCACGGCTGCTCAGGAGATCCGCGCGTTTATGGAGGAGCTATCCCGGATCGCCGATGAGAGCGCGCTCGTTCTGGAGGAAGTGAAGCCCCTCCTTTCCGAGCGCGTCAAGGTCTTCTCTCTCTACGATTACCTGTCCATCGAGCGCGAAAGGCGGCTCCTCGAACGCGACTGCCCTGCCACCCGCACTGCGTTGGCGGTTGAGGGCTGGGCGCGCGCGTCCGACATGCCGGCCCTGGAGAAGGCGCTCAGGTCGAGGTTCGGGCTGGTGCACATCGAGTCCCGGGATCCGGCCGAAGGAGAGACCCCGCCGGTGGCCCTGGATAACCCTGGCCCTGTCACCCCGTTTGAGGCGGTGACCGAGATTTACAGCCTGCCGCAAAGGGGATCGGTAGATCCTACCTTTGCGCTGGCGCCGTTCTTCTTCATATTCTTCGGCATGGCTCTCGGCGACGTCGGGTACGGGATCGGGCTCACAGCCCTGTCGGTACTCCTCCTGAAGAAGGTCAAGATGGCAGGGCTTGCAAAGAAGCTCTTCACGCTCCTTGCCGTGTGCGGGGTGTCGTCGGCGCTGGTGGGGGTGCTGACAGGTGGCTGGCTGGGCAACCTCATCAAGATCCCGCCGCTGTGGTTCAACCCCATGGATAACCCCATGCTCATGCTTGGGGTGTCGTTCGCCCTGGGCGTCATCCAGATATACGTGGGCCTCGGGATCAAGTTCTACTCCAACGCCAGGCGGGGCAGGCTCGTCGATGGCATCTTCGATCAGGGGTTCTGGTACCTGTTCCTCTCCGGGCTTCTGATGCTTCTCGGTGGCTCCGGCCTCAGGAACGCCGGGCTCACCGCGGGAGGCCAGTGGCTTGCCATCGCCGGTGTGGCCGGCCTCATCCTTACGCAGGGCCGGGCACACAGGAACCCCATCAAGCGCCTGGGGTCCGGGCTTCTCAGCCTGTATGGGGTCACAGGCTATCTCAGCGACGTGCTGTCCTACTCCAGGCTCCTCGCGCTGGGGCTCGCCTCCACCGTGATCGCCGTGGTTATCGACGATATGGCCCTGCGGATGCTCGGCATCCCGTTCGTCGGCTGGATCCCGATGATCCTGCTTCTCGTGGTCGGCCATGGGTTCAACCTTGCGATAAACGTGGTCGGCTCCTACGTGCACTCGAGCAGGCTCCAGTACGTTGAGTTCTTCAGCAAGTTCTTCGAAGGGGGCGGGCGGAGGTTCCTGCCGTTCAGAAAGAGGACGAGGTACATCGAAGTCATGGAGGAAGGGGAGGCTTGACACAGGATGGATGTCACTGTGGGAATGATCCTTGGGTTTCTCGGCATAGCGCTGGCTGTCGCGCTGCCGGGGGTGGGTTCGGCCATGGGCGTCGGGCTTGTGGGATCCGCAGGATCGGGGGTTGTGACCGAGGACCCCGACAAGTTCGGGCAGATACTGCTGCTGCAGGTTATTCCGGGCACGCAGGGAATATACGGGCTTCTCACGGGGTTCGTGCTCATGATGAAGCTCGGCGTGTTCAGCGGAAACGTGCTCAGGCTCACCACGTTTGAAGGGTTGCTCGTCATCATGGCGGTGCTTCCCATCGCGATAGTCGGCTGGCTCTCCGCCATTCACCAGGGCAAGGTCGCGGCGGCCGGCGTCGGGGTTGTGGCGAAGAGGCCCGAGGAACTCGGCAAGCCCGTCACCTTCGCGGCCATGGTTGAGACCTACGCGGTTCTGGCGTTCCTCGCCTCGCTGCTTCTCATAATGTTCGGCCTGCCTCTCAAGGGAGTGGCGTGAATGTCCGCTCTCGAGAACATGCAGGAGAAGGTCCTGCAGGACGCAAGGGCGAAGGCCGATGAGATCGTGAAGGCCGCCGCAGCCGAGGCCGAGGCGATATTGGCCCAGGCCAGGGCAGAGGCGGCGAGGAAGCGCGACGAGGAGCTTGCGCGGGGTAAAGAGAGGGCCGATGAGGATCGGCGCCGCACTCTCACCCTGGCGGAGCTTGATGCGCGCAGGCAGGTGCTGGCTACGAAGGCAGGCCTGATCGACGAGGCCTTTCAGGAGGCCCGGACGCGCCTGGCCTCCCTCGACCCGGCGCAGTACAGGGCGTATTTGAAGAGGGCGATGCTCGAGGCCGTGGAGAGCGGTGACGAGGAGGTCATCGCATCAGCGCGCGACCTTGGCACCGTCGGCCCGGAGGTCGTCGCGGAGGTGAACGCGGAGATCGCGAGGCAGGGCCGCAAGGCCGCGCTCCGGCTCTCGAGCACGCCGGGCGATTTCATCGGAGGCTTTGTGCTGCGAAGGGGCAACGTGGAAGTCAACTGCACGTTCGACGCGGTCCTGGCGCGGGAGCGCGAGGCGCTGGTGGTTGATGTGGCCAGGGTCCTCTTCGGCTGATGCTGGTCATACAGGCATCCTGGGAGGTGGCAGGTGGCGGATGCTCGGGCTTGAATCAAAGTACGCATATGCTACGGGGCGCGTAAGGGTGCTGGAGACGAGGCTTCTTGACAGAGGCCGCATCGACCGCATGATCGACGCGTCCGACCTGGAGAGCTCCCTCAAGGTGCTTGCGGAGGCGGGCTATGCCCGCGCCGAGCTCTCGGAGAAGGTGCACCCTTCCATCGACGATATCATCGCCGGCGAGGAGGGGCGGCTGGCAACGCTGGTCCGTGAGACCACGCCGGAGCCGCGGCTTATCGACTTCATCACCGCGAGGTGGGACCACCATAACCTCAAGACGATGCTGAAAGCGAAGCTGCACCGGGTCCCTCCGGAGAAAGCCGTGGCGAGGCACGGCATGGTCGATCTGGCCGTCATCGAGCGGGCCATCGAGGGTGAGGCCAGGGACCTTCCGCATCATCTTGCGGAGGCCCTCAGGGCGGCGAAGGCCGCCCACGACGTGCGGGCTGTGCCCGAGACCATCGACATCGTCGTGGACCGGGAGATGTACACCTATCTCCTGGCCAGGGCAAGGGAGATCTCCATCCCGTACCTCGAGGGCCTTGTGAGAACGGAGATAGACATGTTGAACCTGTCCGCGTTCTTCAGGTCGAGGAGGATGGGAAGAGACAAGGGGCTTGTAGCGGAGGCTCTGGTCCCGGGAGGCAGGATAAGCCCCACGAAGCTCGTCGCCTTGTACGAACAGCCTCCCGAGGCAGTAGCAGGAGGCCTTGCCGGCACCGGGTGCGAGGTTGTGGCGCGTCAGGCGGCGTCCGCGCTCGCCGAAGGGAAGCCCCTTGCCGAGCTTGAACGGCTTTCGGAGGCGGCCATGTGGGAGCGCATCCGCAAGGCCCGGTACGTGCCCCTCGGCCCTGAGCCCTTAATCGGGTACATGTTCGCAAAGCTGCACGAGCTCAAGCTTGTGAGATTGATCCTTGTGGGAAAAACCTCGGGCATGGCCAGGGAGAGCATGAGAGAAAGGCTGCGTGATGTCCATGTATAGGTTCGCAGCCGTCGGCGAGGAAGAGGCGGTCTTCGGGTTTCGCGCCCTCGGGGTGGATGCGTTCATCGTGAAGTCACAAGATGACGCGGCGCAAGTTCTCACCGAGGCGCGCAAAGGCGGGTACGCTGTGATCTTCGTCACGGAGCAGGTGGCAAGGGCCGTGCCCGACGTCATCGAGGGGCTCGGAGACGAGCCGTTGCCCGCGGTGCTCATCATCCCGGGCGTCGGCGGCTCTCTCGGGCTCGCATCGAAGAGGATGAAGACGATCGTCGAGAAGGCGGTCGGAGCCGACATCCTGTTTCAAGAGAGAGGGTAGGATCGTCGATGGACTCAGGAAGGATCATCAAGGTTTCGGGGCCGCTGGTCGTGGCCGAGGGAATGCACGACGCCAGGATGTACGACGTTGTCCGCGTGAGCGAGAAGAGGCTCATCGGCGAGATAATCGAAATGCGAGGAGACAAGGCGTCGATCCAGGTCTACGAGGAGACCGCCGGGCTTGGCCCGGGGGAGCCTGTCTACTCGACCGGCGAGGCGCTTTCGGTGGAGCTTGGTCCGGGCCTTATAGAATCCATCTACGACGGCATTCAGAGGCCTCTTGACAAGATCCGCGCCGCGGTCGGCGACCGCATCGAGCGCGGCGTGGAGCTACCAGGCCTCGACCGGGAACGAAAGTGGCGGTTCGAGCCGCGCGTAAAACCCGGCGACCACGTGATCCCCGGCGATGTGCTCGGAGCGGTTCAGGAGACCACCGTGGTGGAGCACAGGGTCATGGTTCCCCGCGACGTCGAGGGGACAATCGAGGAGATCAGCGCCGGCGAGTTTACGGTGGAGGACGTCATCGCCAGGGTCAGGACGGCCTCGGGGGTAAGCGACATCACCATGCTCACTCGCTGGCCCGTGCGGCGCGGCCGCCCCTACAGGGAGAAACTCGCGCCTTACCAGCCGCTCGTCACCGGGCAGCGCATCATCGATACCTTCTTCCCGGTGGCGAAAGGCGGCACGGCGTGCGTGCCTGGACCTTTCGGTAGCGGCAAGACGGTGGTGCAGCACCAGCTTGCCAGGTGGGCCGACGCTGACATAATCGTATACGTCGGATGCGGCGAGCGTGGGAACGAGATGACCGAGGTGCTCCTGGACTTTCCTGAGCTCACTGACCCACGCACGGGAGAGCCGCTCATGAAGCGCACCGTGCTCGTGGCGAACACCTCCGATATGCCCGTGGCTGCGCGGGAGGCCTCGGTGTATACAGGGGTCACCATAGCCGAGTACTTCCGCGACATGGGCTACAACGTCGCGCTGATGGCCGACTCCACGTCGCGCTGGGCCGAGGCTCTGCGCGAGATATCCGGGCGCCTCGAGGAGATGCCGGGCGAGGAAGGATACCCCGCCTACCTCAGCTCGCGGGCTGCGGAGTTCTACGAGAGGGCGGGCCGCGTGAGGTGCCTCGGCGGCGATGACCGCGAGGGCACGCTCACAGTGGTGGGCGCGGTGTCACCTCCCGGCGGCGACCTCTCGGAGCCGGTAACCCAGGCCACGCTCAGGATCGTGAAGGTGTTCTGGGGCCTTGACGACTCCCTTGCGGCGAGACGTCACTTCCCTGCCATCAACTGGCTCATCAGCTACTCGCTGTACCTCGAGAGGCTCGAGGAACACATAACCGCCGCCGTGGCCCCAGGCTTCGGGACCAATCGCGCCGAGGCGATGAAGATCCTCCAGGAGGAGGCGGAGCTCGAGGAGATAGTCAGGCTGGTGGGCGTGGACGCGCTCTCGGTCAAGGACAGGCTCACGCTGGAGACGGCGAAGAGCCTGCGCGAAGACTTCTTGCACCAGAATGCGTACCACGAGGTGGACACGTACACCTCCCTTGCGAAACAGCATCTCATGCTCAAGGCTATCCTCGAGTTCCATCACGCGGCACTCGGCGCCGTCGAGCAGGGCGCGAGCCTTGACGCCATCCTCGAGCTTCCCGTGAGGGACGCCATCGCAAGGATGAAGTACATCCCCGAGAGCGAGACGGCGAGGCTCGACAAGGTGCGCGAGGATACAGCGAAGGCGTTCGCCGGTCTGACCCAGGCTGGGGGTGAAGAAGTTGCTTAAGGAGTACTTGACGGTTTCCGAGGTCGCCGGGCCGCTCATGATGGTCGAGCAGGTCGAGGACGTCAAATACGGGGAGCTTGTGGAGATAGAGGTGGCCTCGGGCGAGACGAGGCGGGGCAGGGTGCTCGAGGCGTCCGGCTCCAGGGCCCTGGTGCAGCTCTTTGAGGGATCAGCCGGGCTCAACCTTCCCAGGGCCAGGGTGAGGTTCCTCGGCAGGGGCATCGAGCTTGCCGTGTCCCCTGACATGCTCGGGCGGGTGTTCGACGGGTTCGGCCGCCCGCGCGACGGCGGGCCGCCGGTCATTCCCGACAGGAAGCCGGACATAAACGGCAACCCCGTGAACCCTTACGCCCGCGACTATCCTTCCGAATTCATCCAGACGGGGGTCTCGGCGATAGACGGCCTGAACACCCTGGTGCGGGGCCAGAAGCTCCCGATCTTCTCGGCATCGGGCCTTCCGCACGCAAGCCTCGCGGCGCAGATCGCAAGGCAGGCGAGGGTGCTGGGCACAGGGGAGAGCTTCAGCGTGGTGTTCGGCGCCATGGGCATCACGTTCGAGGAGGCCGACTACTTCATCACCGATTTTCGGCGCACGGGCGCCATCGAGCGGGCGGTGCTGTTCCTCAACCTCGCCAACGACCCGGCCATCGAGCGCATATCCACGCCCAGGATGGCCCTGACGGCGGCCGAGTACCTCGCGTACGAGAAGGACATGCACGTGCTGGTGATCCTCACCGACATGACCAACTACTGCGAGGCCCTGCGCGAGGTGTCCGCCGCGCGCAAGGAGGTGCCGGGGCGGCGCGGCTATCCCGGCTATCTCTACACCGACCTCGCGACCATCTATGAGCGGGCCGGGAGGATCAAGGGGCGCAAGGGGTCCATCACGCAGATCCCCATCCTCACCATGCCGGAGGACGACAAGACCCACCCCATCGTGGACCTGACCGGGTATATCACCGAGGGGCAGATATTCCTCTCGCGTGAGCTGCACCGCAAGGGGATATACCCACCCATCGACGTGCTGCCGTCTCTATCGAGGCTGAAGGACAAGGGCATAGGCAAGGGCAAGACCCGCGAGGACCACGCGGACACCATGAACCAGCTCTATGCGGCGTATGCGCGCGGCAAGGAGGCCAAGGAGCTTGCGGTGATCCTGGGCGAGGCCGCGCTCTCCGACGTGGATAAGCAGTTCTCGAAGTTCGCCGACGAGTTCGAGGCGCGCTATGTGAAGCAGGGCCCCGAGGAGAACCGCGCGATAGAAGAGACCCTCGCCATCGGGTGGGATCTCCTCTCGATGCTTCCCATAAGGGAGCTCAAGAGGGTGCGCGAAGAGTACATCGAGAAGTACATGCCGAAGGCGCGGCCGGCCTGAGCCCGGTCGTATCCCGGTCCGATCCTGGTCTGATCCTGGTCTGGTCCCGGCGTGGCTGGCTAGCTGGCGTTACGTGTGGACATGAAAGGGAGGGAGCCGCAAGGCGCCTCGCGCGGCAGGTGCGAGAGGGGAGCCGGTGCGGCGCGGTCATGGAGGTCAGAGTAAGCCCCACTCGCATGCAGCTTCTGAGGCTCAAGAAGAGGCTCGGGATGGCGGAGCGCGGGCACAAGCTGCTGAAAGACAAGCGCGACGAGCTGATGAAGAAGTTCCTGGACCTAATCAGGGAGGAGCAGGCCCTTCGCAGGCGCGTCGAGGCGGGGCTTGCCAAAACCCTACCCGCTTTCCTCGAGGCCAGGGCGGCCATGTCCAGCGAGGCGCTGGAGGAGGCGTTCATGGCGCCGAAGGTATCATGCGGCGTCGATGTGGCCACGAGGATCATCATGAACGTGAAAGTGCCGGAGTTCACGTGGCTCGGCGAGAAAACCCGCGACGTCTATCCTTACGGCTTTTTCGGCACAAGCGCTTCGCTTGACGACGCCGTGGCGGGGCTTTCGGAGTTGCTCCCCGTGATGACCGAGCTTGCCGAGGTCGAGAAGTCTATCGAGCTATTGGCCGATGAGATCGAGAAGACCAGACGCCGCGTCAACGCGCTCGAGTATGTTCTCATCCCGAACCTTCGGAGCACGGCCCGGTATATCACGATGAAGCTGGACGAGATGGAGCGCGGGAACCTCACCCGCCTCATGAAGGTGAAGGACATCGTGCGGGCAAAGCAAGCTTAGGCCGTCCGTGCGAGGTCGCCCTTGTGTCACCGTACATCGACCTTGTCCGGGTTGCTGGTGTCGCGCTTCCTGGCTGGCTTTCGAGGGCCCCCGGTGCAGCGCAAGCACCGGCAACTCCGCTCGCCTCCGTTCCCCGTCTCACTGCTTCAGCCTGGGATCGAGCGCGTCGCGCAGGCCGTCGCCCAGGAGGTTGAAACCCAGCACCGCGATGCAAATGGCGATGCCGGGGAATATCGACCACCACCACTTGCCGGCGAGGAGGTACTCCTGGCCCCGTGAGATCATGTACCCCCAGCTCGGCGTGGGCGGCTGGGTTCCGAAGCCGAGGTAGGTTAGGCCCGCCTCGAGCATCACTATCCCGCCCATCCCGAGGGTCGCGGACACTATCACCGGCGCGATCACGTTGGGCAGTATGTGCTTGAAGATGATCCTCGCGTCGCTCGCTCCCGAAGCCACCGCCGCCTGAATGAACTCCGTCTCCTTGATGGACATCACCTGGCCCCTGACGATCCTTCCCACGCCTATCCAGGACACGACGCCGATGGCGGTGTACACCAGCGTGTCGCTTGGGGGCAGGTAGGCGACTATGGTGATGACGAAAAGCAGGAACGGGAAGGCGAAGATAACGCTTATGAGCCACGACACCACGTCATCAACAAAGCCGCCGTAGTACCCTGCCAGCGCCCCGAGGGTGGTTCCGATCACGATTGAGATGACCGTCGCAGCGATGGCGAGGCGAAGCGATACCCGCGTGCCATAGATCACCCGGGAGAACACGTCCCGCCCGTAGAGGTCCGTGCCGAACCAGTGCTTCGCGCTCGGCAGGGCAAGCTGAGCCGACGGGCCCTCCGTCCATATCAACTGCTCGATGGGATCATACCTGGTTATGAAAGGCGCGAAGACCGCCGAGAACACTATCAGCGAGACGAGCGCGAGCCCGAGCATGGCCGATTTGTTCCTCTTCAGGCGCAACCACGCATAGTACCAGAGGCTTCGACCGACCTCCTCCCTGTCCGCCTTTCTGACGGTAGCTCTCGCTGGGGGCATGACGCCGCTGGTTTCTGGGGTTCTAGCTCCGGTGTCCGACATGTGTCGCTGTCCTCCTACTCGTAACGTACCCTCGGATCGAATAGCCCATAGGACAGGTCAACGATGAGAGTCGCGCCAAGGAAGACGAGGGCCATGAAAAGCACCACCCCGCGCTGGATGGGGAAGTCCCGGTTGATCACCGCCTCAACCGCGAGCCGGCCGATCCCGGGCCAGCAGAAGATGGTCTCTGTGAGCATGGCCCCGCTCAGGAGGCTGGGCACGTCCACGCCTATGACGGTGACCACGGGGATCATGGCGTTACGGAGAGCGTGTCTCAGCACCACGGACCTTTCGTGGACCCCCTTCGATCGGGCGGTCCTTATGTAGTCCTGCCGTATGACCTCCAGCATGCTGGACCGCGTGATCCTGGCGATGAGCGCAGCGGGCCGCAGCCCCAGGGTTATCGCAGGAAGAATAAGGTAGCGGAGACCCCCATAACCGGTGCCCGGGAGCCACCCGAGCTTGACGCAGAACACCACGATTGTGAGAAGCCCGAAGAAGAAAACAGGTACAGAGACCCCGAGCAGGGCAAGGATCATGCTGGCATAGTCCCAGATGGAGTACTGCCTGACCGCGGATATGATGCCGAGGATCATCCCGAAGGGCACGGCGACGAGCAGGGCCGCGCCTGCCAGCTTCGCGGAAACGGGGATCCTTTGACAGATTGCCTCGGTGACTTTCATGTTATTCCGGTAAGACCGCCCCAGGTCGAACGTGAGGGCATCTCGATAGAACCTCACCATCTGGACGTACCAGGGCAGGTTGAGACCCATCTCGCGCCTGATCCGCTCGATGGTCTCAGGGTCGCCCCGCTGGCCTGAGAGAATCCTGGCGGGGTCTCCAGGCACGATGGTGCTCAGGATGAACACAACCAGGATCACGCCGGCGAGGACGGGTATCACGGCGAGCAGCCTGCGCACTATATACCTTCCCACGGTCGAAACCAGCCTCCCCCGGGTCCACCTCTGGTCACAGGCATGACACGTGAGTTCGCGCGCTCCCGGTGGGGAGGGAACCCCTCCCCACCGGGGATATCCTCTACCTCATGCGACTACAGATCAAGCCAGATCTCGGTGAACCTGTTGCAGTACTGGCCGAAGGACGGGAGCTTATACCCCCGTACGAAGGGTTTGAGCATGTTGTGGCTCGTGTAGTGGTAGATGAACAGCCACGGCGCGTCCTCCACCACAAGTTGCTCAGCCTTCTGGTAGAGGTTCCTCCGGACCTCCTGGTCGGTGGCGAGCCTGGCTTGCTTGGTCAGGTCGTCGAACAGCGGGTTGTGGTACCTCGTGTAGTTGCCCTGATCTCCGGCGTTCTCGGAGTTCAGCAGCACGTAGAGGAAGTTGTCGGGGTCGGGGTAGTCGACGACCCAGCCCATCCTGAAGAACGGCACGGTACCCTGGGTTCCGCAGGTGTCGAGGTGGGCGCCCCAGTCAACGTTCTTGAGGTCGAGCTTGATGCCGGCCAGGGCGAACTGCGACTGGAGGGCCTCGGCGATCCTCTTGTGGCCCTGGCTCGTGTTGTACTGCAGGGTTACCTGGATGCCCTTGGGGTATCCGGCTTTCCTCAGGAGTTCCTTGGCCATCTTCGGATCGAAGGAGTACCCTTTGAGGTTCTCGCTATACGCAAACATGCCGGGCGGCAACACGCCCTTGGCGGGCATCGCGCGGCCGTTCAGCACGAGGTCGATGAGCCCCTGCCTGTTCACAGCGTAGTTGAACGCCTGCCTGAGGTACTTGTTGTCCTTGAACGGCGGAAGAGTCTGGTTCATGCCGTAGTAGTACGTGCCCCACTGAGGCCTCTCGAGGTAGGTGCCGAGCTCGTTGACGGCGGTCTTCACACCGGCGACGGTCTTCAGGCCCTTGGAGGCCTCCGGATAGTACGGGTCGTCCACATGGGCTGCGTAGATGTTGCCGAGCTTGTACTCGGTCCACTCGATGGTGGCGTCGGTGATGATCCTGAACTCGATGCCGTCGAGATACGGCAGCCTGTTGCCCCACTTGTCCTTCATCCAGTAGTTCTCGTTGCGCGATAGCACCAGCTTGTCGTCGTGCTTCCACGACTCGAACTTGAAGGGGCCGGTGCCCACCACGTGAAAGTTCCAGTCCTTACCCCACTTCAAAACGTCCTCCCTGGGCAGGGCCACAAATGTGTTGTAGCTCAGCACCGCGATGAACGGCGCGAACGGGTAGGTGGTCTCGATTTGGAGCGTATACTTGTCGAGAGCCTTGATGCCCGAAATCGACTTGGCCTTCCCGTCGCGATACTCCTGGTACCCCTTGACCATGTCGATGAAGTACGCGCGCGGAGAGTTGGTCTTCGGGTCGCAGATGTAGTTGAACGTCCACACCCAGTCATCGGCGGTGACCTCCCGGCCGCCGTTGGCGGTGGGCTTGCCGCCCTCGGTGGTCTTGTGGAAGTGGACGCCCTTGCGCAGCTTGAACGTGAAGGTCTTGCCGTCGGCGGAGCCTTTCCACGACTCCGCGAGGAGAGGCACCAGGCCGCCGTCGGGGTCGATGCCCACCAGGGTCTCGAAGATCTGGTACCCGACCTCTGCGGAAGTGGTGTCGGTTGCCATCACCGGATCCAGGTCGGGGGGATCTGCGCCGAGCGCGTCTTTCCAGATGCCGCCGTACTTGGGCTTCTGTTCCTCGCCGCAGGCCAGCAGCGTGCTTCCGAGCACCATGACTGCCACCAGCAGCACCATGACTACCACGCGGCCTCTACGAAACATGGCTCTACCTCCTTCGTTACTCACTTACGCTCTCTTGAGATTCCGGGGACGTAAGACTCGAGGCCACTACAGCAAGGCTCTACCGAAGCTCGGCCGGTCTGCAGCACCTCCCTTCGCTTCCATGTGCGATGTATCCGAGACATGAGCGACAACCGTAAGGAGTTGTCACTTAGATTAATATTCTACGCTTGGGGGGCATTTCCTTCTAGAAGGTCGAGTTTCGGCACATCTGTGGAAATGGAGGGAATAAAGACGGCGTGTCGAAAGACCCGTCAGGACGCGGTCTTGCGCAGAACCTCGAGGGAACCTGCGTGATGCCCTGCCGGAACGGGAAATCTAGTCTGTAGCTACCGGCCAAGGGAAGCAGGATCACAGGAAAAGGGGATGGACTGGCATGGTGTCTATTGAGACCCTGGATAACGGCCTCCGGGTGATAACCGACGAAATGCCCCACATGCGGTCGGGGTCGGTGACGGTCTGGATCGGCGCCGGGGCCAGGTACGAGGAGCCCGAGATAAACGGGATCTCTCACTTCATCGAGCACATGCTCTTCAAGGGGACGCCGAGGCGCGACAGCAACCTCAAGATCTCCGAGGCCATCGAGGGCGTCGGCGGCATGATAAACGGCTTCACCAACAAGGAGACCACGTGCTTCCTGGTGAAGGTGCCGTCGGAGCGCTTCGGGCTGGGTCTCGACGTTCTCGCGGACATGGTTTTCCACTCGCTCTTCGACCCCGATGCCCTGGAGCGCGAGCGCGGGGTGGTCATCGAGGAGATCAAGATGGTCAGGGATAGGCCCGACTCGTGGGTTCACGTGCTTCTCGAGGAGATGATGTGGCCCGACCAGGCGCTCGGGCGGAGCGTCGCCGGCACCGAGGAGGTCATCCGCGCCATCACCCGTGAGAAGGTGCTGGAGTACTTCGAGTCGCTGTACCAGCCGGCGAACATGGTGGTCTCCGTGGCCGGCAGGGTGACCCGTCGGGATGTCGCCGGCGCGGTGTCAGGCGAGTTCGCATCACGATCGGGGGAGAAGCACCGTGGTTTTGCCACGGCCAGGTTCACGCCGGACGGGCCCGTTGTGAAAGTCGAGAAGCGCGAGACGAAGCAGGCCAACCTCGCCCTGGGCCTTCCCGGGTACGAACGGCTTGACCCGCGCCGCTACGCACTGGAGCTGCTCAACGTCGTGCTCGGCTGGGGAATGAGCTCGCGCCTCTTCCAGGAGGTGCGGGTAAAGCGCAGCCTGGCCTACTCCATCGGGTCGCAGTACTCGGCTCTCCTCGATGCCGGGATCATGAGGGTCTACGCCGGCGTGGACCCGGCCAAAGGGAAAGACACCGTGGAGGTGGTCCTGGAACAGCTCGCACGGATTCGCGACGAGAAGGTCCGCGATGACGAGCTTCGCAAGGCCAAGGACTTCTACAAGGGGAGCCTCGCCCTCCGGCTGGAAGATACGCTCAACCTCGCCCTGCGCAACGGCGAGCACATGGTGCTCACAGGCAAGATAGTGCCCGTGGACGAGGTGCTCGAAAGGATCGAGGCTGTCACAGCGCAGGACATCAGCGAGGTCGCATCCGACCTCTTCAAGAAGGAAAACCTCCGCCTCGCCGCGGTGGGCCCGTTCGAGAAGGAGGACGAGATGGCCGCCGCGCTCGACGCATCTATGCTATAATACTGGATTAGATGATCGCCGGGCAACAACACACGTCGGGCGACCGGGGGAGGAGGACGTCGCATTGTACAACGTAGCAAAGGATGTGAGACGTGAGATCCAGGTTGCCGTGGCGGCCGCCATCGTCTCGAGCGAGCTTGCGGCAGACGCGGGTGGTTACGATGCTCACGAGGTGCCCGTGGAGATCACACGGGACAAGTCTCACGGCGACTTCGCCACGACGGTGGCCATGGCCCTGGCGAAGCGGCTCGGTCGCCCGCCCAGGCGGATCGCGGAGGCCATGGCCCCCGCGCTGCAGGCGGCTTGCGGCAACACGCGCTACATCGAGCGCATCGAGGTCGCCGGGCCGGGGTTCATCAACTTTCACCTGAGCCGGGCATGGCTGGAGGACACCATCCGCGCCATACATTCGGCAGGCTCTGCTTACGGGACAAGCAACGCAGGCGACGGCATGCGCGTGCAGGTGGAGTTCGTGAGCGCGAACCCCACCGGCCCGATGAACGTGGTCAACGCCCGGGCCGCCGCGGTGGGGGCGGCCCTTGCGAACATCCTGAAGGCGGCCGGGTACGATGCGAGCACTGAGTACTACATCAACGACGCCGGGAACCAGGTGGCGGTGCTCGGCGAGTCAGTGGAGCTCAGGTACAGGCAACTCCAGGGCGAAAGCGTCGAGTTTCCCGAAAGGTGCTACCAGGGTGCATACATCAGCGACATCGCGCGCGAAGCCCATGCGGAGCACGTCGAGATGCTGAAGACGATGGAGCCGGACGAGCGATCCCGGTTCTTCCGGGAGTTTGCCCTCGCCCGGATGCTGGGAAGCCAGAAGCGGTCACTCTCCCGCTTCGGGGTGGATTTCGACGTCTGGTTCAGCGAGCGGAAGCTCGTTGAAGGCGGCGCTCACCAGGAGATGCTCCGGAACCTCCGGAAGCGGGGAATGGTGTACGAGAAGGACGGGGCCGTGTGGCTGCGCGCCACCGACTTCGGCGACGACAAGGACAGGGTGCTCGTGAAGAGCGACGGCGAGTTCACGTACCTTGCAGGCGACATCGCCTACCATAAGAACAAGCTGGACCGCGGGTTCGACCTCATCATCGACATCTGGGGGCCCGACCACCACGGGCACGTGGTTCCGACCAGGGCCGGCATCCAGGCGCTCGGGTACCCCGGCAAGTGTCTCGAGGTGCTGCTCCTGCAATTCCTGTCCATCCTGTCAGGCGGCGAGCGGGTGAAGATGTCGAAGCGGGCGGGGGAGTTCGTGACCATGGACGATCTCCTCGACGAGGTGGGACGCGATGCGGCGCGCTACTTCATGCTCATGCGGAACATCGAGAGCCACCTCGACTTCGACCTCGAGCTTGCGAAGCGGGAGTCACAGGAGAACCCGGTCTACTATGTGCAGTACGCGCATGCCCGGATATGCAGCATCTTCAGGCAGGCCGAGGAGAACGGCATAAGGGTTGCGGGGGCGGGCGAGGCGGATCTCTCGCGCCTCGCGGAGGAGATCGAGCTCGATATCGTCCGGAAACTTGCAGCTTATCCAGACGAGATCGCCACAAGCGCCGCTGAGCGGGCGCCAAACAGGCTCGCAAAATACGCTCTGGACCTTGCAGGATTGTTCCATTCATTCTACAATAGTTGCAGGGTGATAAGCGACGACGCCGGCCTGACATCGGCGAGGCTCGCGCTTTCGAGGGCAGTGGGCATCGTTCTCCGGAGCTGCCTCGACATCCTCGGCATCTCGGCGCCGGAGAGAATGTAGGCGCCCGGGCGCCGGAAAGTGGAGGTACCGATGTCAGGTCCCAGAGACGAGGTATTAAAAGCAGGTGCCGTGGTGGGAGGCTCGGTGAAAGACGCCTACGGCTACCTCGGCACCGTGGTTCTCGTGAGTCTTGCGTGGTTCGGGTGGCTTGCCTGCAGCGCGCTCCTCTTGAGCCTCTTCACAAGGTCCCTCATCATCATGGTGCCAGTGCTAGTGGTCTTCGCCGCCCCAGCGCAAGGGGCGGCCTTTCACGTGATGGCGCTCATCATGAGGGGAGAGGACGTGGTGCCCCGTGACTTCCTTGCGGGCCTTCGGCGGTTCTGGTTGCGCTCTCTCGGGATCACCGCGGCACACGTCGGCCTGGTGGCCATCGTGGTGGTTGACATCATCTGGTTTATCGCGAGGCCCGGCGCTGTGTTCAAGGTCATCGGGGGGTTGTGGCTGTACGCGCTGCTTTTCCTCGCCATGGTCATGCCTTACCTGCTCCCGATCATGGTGCAGCAGGACACCGGATTCCGCAAGGTTTTCAAGAGAGCCGCTCTGCTGGCGCTCGCGAACCCGTTCTACTCGCTTGTCGTTGTGACGTTTGAGGCGGCGGTGACGGTGCTGTGCGTGATCCTCGCCCCGGCCTTGAGCCTGCTCTACATGGGCCTCGTCGCCTTTGCGAGCAACCGGGCCGCGAGGACGCTTTTCGAGAAGTATGGGGTGCTGGATGAGGTGCCAGACGACGAATCGCCGTGTGACGTAGACTCCACAGAGTGAGGAGGTATTCCCATGGTCACGAAGCTCATTCTGGCCGGTGCGGCGGTTGTTGCGGCAGGTTACCTGGTTGGGGTAGGGGGAGCGGCCCGGGCTGCGTCCGCCGGCGAGATTACGCTGAAGTGGTTCGGGCATGCGTGCTTTCTCATCACCTCGTCGCGGGGTGTCAGGATCCTGACCGACCCCTTCGATGCCACGGTCGGGTACCCCGTGCCGCAGGTTGAGGCGGATGTCGTGACTTCGAGCCATGATCATTTCGACCACAACAACGTTTCGGCGGCGCGCCAAAACCCCACCGCGCTGAAGGGGAAGGGCAAGTACGAAAAGAACGGCGTCAGGATCTACCCCGTGGCCAGTTTCCACGATACGGAGCATGGCGCGAAGCGCGGTCCGAACACCATCTTCGTCATGGAAGTGGACGGCATGAGGCTTGTGCACATGGGCGACATAGGCCACGACCTCTCCAGGCAGCAGCTCGACGAGATCGGCAGGGTTGACGTTTTGCTCGTGCCGGTGGGCGGCACTTACACCATCGATGCCGCCGGGGCCAGGCGGCTGGTGGAGGCGACCTCGCCCAGGGTGGTCATTCCCATGCACTACAAGACCCCGGCTGTGGGGATGCCCATCGCGGGGGTTGACGGGTTCATTGTCGGCCTGGAGAACGTGGTCAGGCATGACTCGAACGAGATCAGGCTGCGTAGTGGGTCGCTGCCGGAGAGGACCATGGTGTACGTGCTAAACTACAGGTAGGTCTGTGGTGCAGGTGACGGGCCGTAGCGGAGCGGAGGGGAGCAGGGAACTTGGCAAGGTATGTGTTTGTGACCGGCGGGGTCGTATCAGGTCTCGGCAAGGGTGTCACTGCTGCCTCCATCGGAAGGCTTATGAAGAGCAGGGGCCTCACGGTCACCGCCATAAAGCTGGACCCGTATATCAACGTGGACCCTGGCACGATGAGCCCGTACCAGCACGGTGAGGTCTTCGTCACCGACGACGGCGNNATGACGGCGCCGAGACCGACCTCGACCTCGGCCACTACGAGAGGTTCATCGACGTGGACCTGGGCAGGCTGAACAACGTAACCACTGGCATGATCTACTGGTCCGTGATCAGCCGCGAGCGGAAGGGCGAGTTCCTCGGCGGCACCGTCCAGGTCATCCCGCACATCACCAACGAGATCAAGTCCAGGATAACCCGGGTGGGCGAGGAGTCCGGCGCCGATGTGGTGCTGGTCGAGGTGGGCGGCACTGTGGGCGACATCGAGGGCTTGCCGTTCCTGGAGGCGATAAGGCAACTGCGGAGCGACCTCGGCCGCGAGAACGTGATGTACATCCATGTTACGCTTGTCCCGTACATCGGGGCAGTGCGCGAACTCAAAACCAAGCCCACCCAGCACAGCGTGAAGGAGCTACGGAGCATCGGCATCCAGCCTGACGTCATCGTGTGCAGGTCTGATCGCCCGCTCTCGGACGAGATCAAGGCCAAGATCGCCCTCTTCTGCGACATCGACGAACGGGCGGTGATCCCCAACGTTGACGCTGCGACGATATACGAGGTGCCGCTGATATTCGAGCGCGAGGGGCTGGACGACATAGTCATAAGCAGGCTCGGCCTTGAAAGCGCCGCCGCGGAGCGGGACCTTGCCGAGTGGCGGGAGATGGTGCGAAGGTTCCTGAACCCGAGGCGGCATGTGACCGTAGCGATTGTGGGCAAGTACGTCACCTTGCCTGATGCATATCTTAGTGTGGTGGAAGCGCTGCGGCACGCCGGGAACGCGCACGAGGCCGAGGTGAGGGTGGTCTGGATCAACTCGGAGATCCTCGAGGCGAGGGATGTGGAGAAGGAGCTCGGGTCGGCCGATGGCATCCTCGTTCCCGGCGGGTTCGGGTGCAGGGGGGTCGAGGGGAAGATCCTTGCCGCGACATACGCCAGAGAGAACAAGATCCCTTACTTCGGTCTGTGCCTTGGGCTCCAGTGCGCGGTCATCGAGTTCGCAAGGTCAATGTGCGGCCTTACACGGGCTCACAGCTCCGAGTTCGATCCCGGCACTCCTCACGCAGTGATAGACCTCTTGCCGGAGCAGAAGGGCGTCGAGGAGATGGGTGGCACGATGAGGCTCGGCACCTACCCGTGCAAGCTGGAACCGGGGTCTCTGGCAATGGCGGCTTACGGCAGGGAGATCGTCTATGAGCGGCACCGTCACAGGTTCGAGTTCAACAACGAGTACAGGGATGCCCTGAAGAAGGCCGGGCTGTGGCCCAGCGGGCTATCGCCCGATGGGCGCCTCGTGGAGATAGTCGAAGCCAAGGACCATCCGTGGTTTGTGGCGACGCAGTTCCACCCGGAATTCAAGTCCAGGCCCAACCGCCCGCACCCGCTGTTCAGGGATTTCGTCGCAGCTGCGCTGGAGCGGTCGGCCGCGAGGCGAGGCGAGGGCGAGGGAAAAATAGGTAAGGCCCCGGCGGGCGAGGCGGAAGGAATTGCCGTTTCCGTGGCGAAATACCAAGACGGGTCTCACGTGCCATTCTGCGTCCGATGTGCTGGGACTTCCGACCCTGTTGCCAAGAGGGGCGGTGCTCTGGCATCACAAGAGGTGTGCTTGGATTCTATGTCTTCCCCCTGGCAATGCTATAATACCGGTGTGTGACTAGGCCTCCACTGATGCTGCGTGTTTCTGCCGGGCACTGTGGTGTTGGCACTATCATTCTTTTCTCGTGTTTCCTTAACTGTGCCCCCTTGCTGGCTTCCTGTCATGTCATGCGCCCCTGCAACCCTAAAGGGTCGTTCCCTTGGCGTGATTTCCTGGCAAAATGGCGTCCGGCAGCCCAGGCGGCATGGAACGGCGATAATTCACCAATGAAAGGACTGGATATGTCGATGGCACGAAACGGACAGGGCGTTCCCGCGGAACCAATGAATATCAGCGATCTCGAAGCCAAGACCATTCATGACCTGTATGAGATCGCAAGGGACCTCGGGATTCTGAGCCCAACAAAGCTTCGAAAGAAAGAGCTGATCTTCGAGATTCTGAAGGTGCGCGCCGAGAAGGAGGGTCTCATATTCGCCCAGGGCATACTGGAGATCCTGGGTGAGGGCTTTGGCTTCCTCAGGGTGGCCGGGCTCAATCCCAGCCCTGACGATATCTATGTCTCTCCTTCCCAGATCAGGCGGTTTGCCCTGCGCACCGGGGACATGATATCAGGCCAGGTGAGGCCCCCGAAGGAGAGCGAGAAGTACTTCGCTCTCCTCCGGGTCGAGGCGGTGAACGGCGCCGACCCCGAGATGGCCACGAGGAGGCTCTACTTTGAGGACCTTACGCCGATATACCCCAATGAGCGCCTGAGACTGGAGACGACCTCGAGGGAGATAACCACCCGCATGATCGACCTCATCGCCCCGCTCGGCAAGGGGCAGCGCGGCCTCATCGTGTCGCCCCCCAAAGCCGGCAAGACCACGGTCCTCAAGAAGCTCGCAAACGCAATAACGGCCAACCAGCCGGAGGTTGAACTGCTGGTGCTGCTGGTCGACGAGCGTCCGGAGGAGGTCACCGACATGGAGCGGTCGGTGAAGGGCCTTGTGACGAGCTCGACGTTCGACCTTCCGCCCGAGAACCACATCCGTGTGGCCGAAATGGTGCTCGAACGCGCGAAGCGCCTGGTGGAGCACGGCAAAGACGTGGTTATCCTCATGGACAGCATCACGCGCCTGGCGCGGGCCTACAACCTGGTCGAGCCGCCCAGCGGGCGGACGCTCTCTGGGGGTCTCGACCCGAACGCCCTGCGGAGCCCCAAACGGTTTTTCGGGGCGGCGCGCAACATCGAGGAGGGGGGTAGCCTCACTGTCCTGGCGACCGCCCTCGTGGAGACCGGCAGCCGCATGGACGACGTGATCTACGAGGAGTTCAAGGGCACCGGAAACATGGAGCTTCATCTCGATCGCAAGCTCGCCGAACGACGCATTTTCCCCGCTATCGACATTAACAGGTCGGGGACCCGCAAGGAAGAGCTTCTTCTGACCGAGGGAGAGCTCGACATGATGTACCTCCTGCGCCGGGCGATGGGGAGCCTTGGCACCGCGGAGATGACCGAGCTCATGCTCGAGCGGCTCCATCACACCAAGAACAACGAGGAGTTCCGCCAGCTTGTGGTGAAGTCGTCGTTTGCGGAGAACGTGAGGGCGCTGAGCTAGCCCGGAGCCGGCCCGCTCGAAAAATGCAAGAGACGGCGGGCGGCAGGCGCCCGGCGGCGAGAGGCCCCGCCGCCGCGCCGGCGACGCTCGCTAAAACAGATGGCACGCCACGAGATGCCCCGGGGCCACCGGTTTGAGCTTTGGGTCCTCCTCCCGACACACGGGTTTCGCGTGCCTGCAACGGGTCTGGAACCTGCACCCCCTGGGCGGGTTGACAGGGCTCGGTACCTCGCCCTCCAGCACAATGCGCTTTCTCTCCCTCTCAATCCTGGGGTCGGGAATGGGGATCGCCGAGAGGAGACCCTGGGTGTACGGGTGCACCGGGTTCCTGTACAGCTCCGCGCTGGGAGCAAGCTCGACCAGCCTGCCAAGGTACATCACCCCGACGTTATCGGAAAGGTGCTTCACCATGGCGAGGTCGTGGGCTATGAAGATGTACGTGAGGCCCCTCTCCTCCCGGAGCCGTGACAGCAGGTTCACGACCTGGGCCTGGATCGAGACATCCAGGGCTGAGATGGGCTCGTCGGCCACGATGAACTCGGGGTCAACCGCGAGAGCCCGGGCGATGCCGATGCGCTGGCGCTGGCCGCCGGAGAACTCGTGGGGGAACCTGTTGGCGTGCTCCGCGGACAGGCCCACGACGTTCAGGAGATCGTGTATCCGGGCCAGCCGCTCTCGGCCCCTGGCCAGCCCGTGAATGTCGAGGGCTTCCCCGATGATGTCCCCCACCGTCATACGAGGGTCCAGGGAAGCATACGGGTCCTGGAAGATTATCTGCATGCGGCGCTTGAATCGCTTGACCGCGGCTCCATGCAGCCCCGCCGTGTCCTTTCCGCCATAAACGATCCTACCGCCCGTCGGGCTGTACAGCCCGACGATCGTGCGGCCCACGGTGGTCTTGCCGCAGCCGCTCTCGCCCACCAGGCCGAACACCTCGCCCTTGTTCACGGAGAAGGTCAGGTCGTCCACGGCCTTCAAGACTGCCCGTCGACCGAACTGGAAGTACTTCCGGAGGTTGATGACCTCGAGCACTGTGTCCTGCACCATCAGCTTGCGCCTCCCCTTGCCCCGGCATCCTCAGCCTCAGCCCTGTGAGCGTGTGCCTCCCTGACATGCGCGGCCCTTCGGTCCGCGAGCCAGCAGGCCACGGTGTGATGGCCGCCTGCCGCGAAATCCCCGGGCTGGTGATCCAGGCACACCCTCATCGTGCGGCTACAGCGCGGTGCGAACGCACACCCCTTCGGGGGCACGAAGAGGTCCGGGGGCGTTCCGGGGATGGCCAGAAGGTCTCTCCTGGTCTCCTCGTGCAGCCTCGGCACCGATCTGAGAAGCGCTTGAGTGTATGGATGCAGAGGGTTGTAGAAGATGTCCTCTGAGCTTCCGGCCTCGGCGACCTTTCCCGCATACATGACCACTATCCTGTCGGCCAGCTTCGAGACCACGCCGAGGTCGTGGGTTATCAGGATTATGGACGTGTCCAGCTTCGTCTGCAGGCTCTTCATGAGATCGAGTATCTGGGCCTGTATGGTTACGTCCAGGCCCGTGGTGGGCTCGTCCGCGATGAGGAGCTTCGGGTTGCACGAGAGGGCGATGGCGATCATGACCCTCTGCCTCATCCCACCGCTGAACTGATGCGGGTACTGGCGGAACCTCTCCTTCGGGTTCGGTATCTCGACCAAAGACAGCATCTCGATCGCACGGCGCCTGGCCTGTGCACCACTGAGCTTCTGGTGCTTGATGAGCGCCTCGGTGATCTGCCTCCCCACCGTCATCGTGGGGTTGAGCGAGGTCATCGGGTCCTGGAATATGACCCCGATCTCTGCGCCCCGGACGCTTTGCAGGTCGCGGTCGCTCATGGCGGCCAGGTCCTTGCCGTCGAACACCACCGTGCCACCCTCGATCTTCCCCGGCGGTATCGGTATCAGTTTGATGGTTGACTGCACCGAGACTGTCTTGCCGCAACCTGATTCGCCCACGATTGCCAGGGTCTCGCCCCTGCTGACGTGGAACGAGACGCCGCGCACCGCGTGTACCTTGCCGGCGTAGGTGTAGAAGGACACCTCCAGGTCTTTGACTTCCAGTAACCTTTCCCCGGCCATCCCTCTCACCTCCGCAGCTTCGGGTCGAGCGCGTCTCGCAGGCCGTCGCCCACGAAGTTGAACCCGAGCATGGTCATGATGATCGCGACTGCAGGAATGATCAACTGGTAGGGGTAGATCCGAAGATACTGGTACCCGTCGTTCGCCATGGTGCCGAGGCTCGCGAGAGGTAGCGGCACCCCGAGCCCGATGAAGCTCAGGAAGGCTTCGCCGAATATGGCTCCAGGGATCGTGAACGTCATCTGCACGATGATGACGCCCATGGCATTGGGGATGAGATGCCGGAGGATGATCCCGAGGTGGCTTGCGCCAAGGGCCCTTGCTGCCAGCACAAACTCCTGCTCTTTGAGCTGCAGCACCTGGCCGCGCACCAGCCTCGCCATGCCGACCCACCCGGTGATGGTCATGGCCAGGATCACCGACCAGAGGCCAGGCCCGATCACCACCAGCAGGAGGATGGCGACAATGATGTACGGGATGCCGTAGAGTATATCCACGATCCTCATCATGACGTCATCTACGGCCCCACCGAAATACCCCGAGATGCCACCGTAGATCACGCCCACAACGAGGTCGATGAGAGCGGCCATGACCCCCACGAAGAGCGAGACCTTGGTACCGTAGCACAGCCTTGCGAACATGTCGCGGCCCAGGTTGTCTGTGCCGAACCAGTGCTCCCGCGATGGCACCTTGTTCGTGTCGAACAGGCTCTGCTCCCTGGGGTCCCACGGTGAGACCAGTGGGCCTATGAATGCGAAGGCGAGGAGCGCCACGAGGATGACGAGGCCCGCCACTGCGAGGCGGTTGCGCCGGAAGCGCCTTACCACCTCGCGCCAGTAGCTTATCGGCGGGCGGGTGATAGCCTCGCCCTCCCCCGTTCCGAGCCGCAGTGGCTCGAACATATCCTGCGTTATCTCTTGCGCTGACGACAATCTCATCACTCCCTGCTTCTCATGAGCCGTATCCGCGGGTCCACGATCCCGTAGGCCACGTCAACCAGGAAATTGAGGAACACGAGGAGAATGGCGTAGAAGATCGTCGTTCCGAGGATGAGCGTGTAGTCCCGGTTGAAGATGCTCTGCACGTAATACTTGCCGAGCCCCGGTATGCCGAAAATCAGCTCGATGACGAAGCTGCCGGTCACGATGGCTGCGGTCAGCGGCCCGAGGATGGTCACGATGGGGAGGATCGCGTTCCGGAGCACATGGCGGAAGACGATCTCCCTCTGCGAAAGGCCTTTCGCCTTGGCCGTCTTGATGTAGTCCTGGTTCGTGACCTCGAGCACGCTTGTGCGCATCATCCTGGCCATGACGGCGAGTGTGCCGAGACCGAGGGCAACGGCGGGCATGATCGTGTATCTGAACCCCTCCCACCGGGCTATCGGGAGCCATCCCAGCTTCAGGCCGATGATGTACTGCATGAGGCCGCCCATGATGAACCCCGGCACCGAGATGCCTATGAGCGCCACAAACATCGCAAGGTAGTCGAGCCAGGTGTTGTGCCGGAACCCCGCGAGGGTGCCCAGCAGAAGGCCGATAGTGACCGCGTAGGCAAGCGCCTCGAGGCCGAGCAGCGCTGAGACGGGAAAGCCATCGCGGATCATGTCGTTGACCGAGCGATGAAGCATCTTCAGGGAAGTGCCGAAATCCCCGCGCAAGAGGTTTCCAAGGTAAATCACGTATTGCTCCCAGAGCGGCTTGTCGAGGCCATACTTGCGCAGCATGTTCTGGCGAATCGCTTCGGTCACCTTGTCACTGAGAAACGGATCGCCCGGGATGGAATGCATCAGGAAGAAAGTGGCCGTAACGATGACCCACAGTGCGGCGAGCATGAGCCCGAACCGCCGAAGTACGTAGCGTCCCAAAACACCCACTCCCTTGCCGCAATCGTCGCGGACTCTCGTCTTTTGGCGGCGAGACCCTGCACGCCTGGCAGGGTCTCGCCGCCTTTCCATCGAGACAGCCCTGTACCCGTTATGCCCCCGGGGGGCTCTATGCCGGTGAACCCGGCCCCATCGCGCCGCCCGGGTTGTGGAGGCTTACGGCATGGCGTAGCCGAGCTCGGCCAGGCCCTCTGCCAGGAGCTGCTTTGCCAGCTTGATGTCGGCCTTCTTGGGCAGCAGGTCGCCGACGTACACGTCGTGGAACGAAACGCCGTCCTTGCCGTGGATGGTCGGCGGCACGAGAGATGTCGCCGGCAGCGAGCCGTTCTTCAGCACGTAGTCAACGTAGGCCTGCCTGTCGATGGCGAGGGAGAATGCCCTGCGGATCTTCGCGTTCTTGAAGATCTCGTGTTCGCAGTTGAACTCGAGGTACCAGGCGGTCGCCTCGGCGATGGTCCTCATGCCCTTGTTCCTGTACTGATCGATGTAGGTGCCGGGAACGCCGACGAGGTCAAGCTCTCCCGCGTCGTACATGTTCAGCGGGGTGGCGATGTCCTTGATCATGTCGGCCTCGATACGCTGCAGCTTGACGGACTTGGCATCCCAGTAGTTGGGGTTCTTCTCCAGGACGATCTTATACTCGTGCTGCCACTTCGACACCTTGAACGGGCCGCACGCCACCATCTTGTCTACCTCGGAGGCGTATTCGTCGCCCAGCTTCTCCACCATGTGCCTCGGGCTCGGCATGTAGGTGATGAAGGTGATGAGGTCGAGGAAGAACGGGGTCGGCGCCTCGAGCTCCACGCGCAGGGTCTTCGCGTCGAGGGCCTTCACTCCCACGGCTGCAAGCGCGTCGTCGATGGCCTTGTTCTTCTCGGCCTTCTTGGCGTCCTTGTCATCGGGGACCTCCATGGCGTTGACTTTCTCAGCGTTCTTCACGACGTACATCATGTAGGCGTACTGCGACGCCGTGCGCGGGTCGATGGCCCTCTTCCAGCCGAACTCGAAATCGTATGCGGTAACAGGCGCCCCATCGCTCCACTTGGCGTTGCGGAGCTTGAAGGTGTATACCTTGCGGTCCTCGGACACCGTCCAGCTCTCGGCAAGGCCCGAGCCGGGGAGGATCCTCATCTCCGGGTTCTTCCTGGCCAGGCCCTCATAGGTTGCGTTGATGACCCAGAAAGACACCTGGTCGGTGGATGTGGCGGGATCGAGATCTGGCGGCTCCTCGCCGAAGTTCATGCGGAGGAACTGGTCCTTGTCGCCGCCTGGGCGCCCTTCTGTGTAGGACCACTTCCACTCGAAGTCGGAGCCCACGGTTTTGCGGACGACGTTCTTGACATAAGGATGCTCCACGAAGTTCCAGGCCGGCCAGTACAGGGGCGCGATGGGCGTCTCGCCGATAAGGATCTTCTCTGCCTGGGACATGGCCTTCATGCGGACGGCCTCATCCGGGGAGGTCTTCGCCACATCGATCAGCCTGTCATAGCTGGAGTTGCTCCACATGACGTCGTTGAACGGCCCGCCGGTGATCCACATGTCGAGGAAGGTCATGGGATCGTCGTAGTCGGCGCCCCAGCCGGCGAACACGATCTGGAAGTCGTTGTTCCTCATCTTTTGAAGCCTTGTCTTGAAGTCAACGGCCTCGATCTCGAGAGGGAGGCCCAGGTTCTTTCGAATCATCTCCTGTATTCCCTGGGCGTACAGTCTCGCGATCTGGGAGTCACCGGAGAGCAGCACCAGCTTCGGCAGGGGTTTCGCCGCGCTAGCGAATCCGACGCACATGGTAGCGAGCACAAGCGCCGCCATGAGCACAACTAGAGCTCTTCTCATCTACCTTAACCTCCTCATGGCATTCTCGTTTGCCTTGCTTGCAGGCAAGGTTGTGAAGACTGTCTTTCCATTCCGCCTTTGCGGGAGAGACACGCTATTCCAAGACCAGTAGGCAATCACCTCTTTCCAACGTCGCGCCCATTGCCACGGCCCGGTAACCCGAAGCCGGGCAGCGTGCAAACAGCGACCAGCGTCGCCGGGTGCCCTGCAGGTCAGCGATGAGGCCAGGACCCGAACACGCGGGTTCGAACGGGGTCTTACGCGTGCTCTGACGGGCCTGCCGGTAACGCGGCATCACCGGCATTTACCTGATAGTCATTCGACGGCCACCGATAAACTCCTCCAGAGAGACTCCGACCAGTATGTGGGTGGTTCATATTCGCACTGATGGTGCGAATATGAGCGATTCAAACATATCGATTCGCCTTCTTGCGGCGGGCTTTCACGGAAGGTATAATGGTTCAGCGAGACTGCCCGGCCGGTGCGAACACCGGGAGGGGCGCGGAGGGTCTGCCTTCATGCTTCGGACGCTGTGCGCGGATGCCCGCGGAGCCGTGTTTGACGAAAGAAGCCTCGCGGCGCTGGGTCGCTCATGGGGCGAGACATGGGAGGTCCGCGAGAGCGATATGATCCCTCTTCCTGAGGGCTCGACGCTGGCCATGCTGCCCGGGCGCCAGGCCATCGGAATGGACCCGGCGAGCGGTGAGGCGCTCACGGTGTGGCTGGAGCCTGCCGGGCAGGGATGCGGTGAAGCGCCTGGGTGGGCTGTGGGTGCGCTCCTGCCCGCAGGTTTCACGCGCACGCTGCTCCCGGCGTACGTGTTCGACGCGACCCGGGAGGCGCACGTCTTGCCTCTCTATGGGTATGCCGCGGTGGGAATGGGCGATGATGGGCAACTGTTCGTGGCAGCGTTGAAGACCGATGACCCGTACAGGTGGGCCCCGCGCCGGTACGACACGCCCGAACTCGGCTCTGTGATAGAAGCGCGGCTTCGGGAACGCCCGGATAACAGGATCCTCCATCAGCTTGCCAGGTGCTCACTGGAGTACCACTGCTTCACCGCGCAGAACGTGTTCTACCGCCGGTGGGAGGCTGGCATTCCCGTGTCACCTGACTGCCCGGCTGCGTGCATAGGCTGCGTTTCGTTTCAACCTGCCGAGTGTTGCCCGTCCCCTCAGTCGCGGATCGACTTTGTGCCGTCCCTGGAGGAGATAACCGAGGTGGCAGTGCCGCATCTTCAGGCATCCCCCCACGCCATCGTCAGCTTCGGCCAGGGCTGCGAGGGCGAGCCTCTCCTCCAGGTCGATCTCATTGCGCGTGCCATCGCCGGGATGAGGGCAGCGGTGAGCGGGAGAGGGATCATAAACGTTAATACAAGTGCAGGGCTCACCGACTCCGTGAAGAAGATATGCGACGCGGGCCTCGATGGCATGAGGGTGAGCATGATCAGCGCGCGAGACGAGATCTACGCCGCATACCACCGGCCGCATGGGTACGGACTCGCCGATGTTAAGGAGTCCATAGCGGTTGCCAGGGCTAGCGGGGTTTTCGTCTCGCTCAACCTCCTCGTGTTCCCCGGTCTGACCGACCGGGAAGAGGAGCTGGACGCGCTGTGTGCTCTCATTGCGCGGGCTCACATAGACATGGTACAGCTCCGGAATCTCAACATCGATCCCGACGTGCTCACCAGGGCTCTACCCGGCCCCAGAGGGCGGGTGCTCGGGATAGACGTGTTTATCGAGAATCTCCGGTCGAGGTTCCCCGCGCTGCGGATCGGGAGCTTCACCCCATCGCGGGAGGAGCTTTCGTGTTCCACACGACACGGATGAAAGGCGGGACGACGTGGCTGAGCCGGGAAGGCCGAGAAGCACGAAGAGCCTGGTGCGGGGAGCAGCCGGCGCGGTTCTGTTCAGCGCCCTTGCCATCTTTCTCATCATGCGCCTCACAGGAAACCGTGAGGGGCTGGCGAGCCTGTTCCGGGTGGACCGCATGTCGCTCGCCACGGCCGGGGCGCTGGTTGTAGCGGGGTGGGTGCTCGACGCCATCCGCATAAAAACGCTCGTGAGAGCGATGGGCGGGAAGCTGGGGTTCTGGAGCGCGCTCCGGATAACCCTGGCGGGAGCGTTCGCAGCGTGCGTCACGCCGTTTGACACCGGTGGCGAGCCGCTGCAGGTATACCTTCTGCACCGGCATGGTTTCGGCGCCGGGGAGTCCATGGCGGTCATCGCCGTGAAGGCGATCGTTAGCTCCCTTGCCAGGCTGGCCCTGGCGCTCATCTTTCCAGTGTGGTATATTGTCGGCCGCAGGTCCTGGGACCTCCCGGGAGGGCTCGAGGTGGCGCTCTTTATCGGCCTGGTCCTTTACATCCTTGTTCTGGCGCTCATAGGGTTCTTTGCCGTGTATCCCGAGTCAGTTGGGGCTGTCGTCCACCGTGTGCTGCGCAACAAGTTTGCCGGGAGGGTGGTCCCGGCCCATGCCGCGGAGTCCGTCCTCGAGAAGGTAAGAGCGGGGGTCAACGACTTCCGCGCGGCCTTCATGACGTTCGTACGCGAGCGAAGGCCTGCCCTTATTGCCATCGCGATCCTTAGCCTCTTTGGCTGGGCGACAGCGTTCTTCATCCCGGTTCTCCTGTTGCGCGGGCTGGGTGTGGATCCGCCCTTCGCCCAGACCATGGGCGTGGCCGGCATATTCTACCTCGCCGCCGCATACGCGCCTACACCGGGATCGAGCGGGGCGGCTGAAGCCAGCCTCGCGCTGCTCTTCGGGTCGATCGTGCCATTTCGGCTCCTCGGGGTCTTCGTTCTGCTGTGGCGGGGTGTCACGTATTACCTGACGCTGCTCGTTGGGGCGGTCGCGGTTGCGTTCAGTTACTTGCACGGCCGTGGGCGCCGGAACGACGGGCGAGACAAATCTGCTGGTTGAGGGTGCAAGGAGTCATGGCTCTGGTTGGAGGCTGTGCGTTTCGCGGGCGTCCGCCCGGGCGCCGCGGGCCGTCGTTGCCTCGCACCGCGGGGCGCCGGGCGAGGCCTTTCAGCGTGATCCGGCATAACTTCATATACACGACCCTGGAGGGGATGGCCACCAATACGGCGTTCGGCCTCGTGAACCCCTTCCTCGGGGTGTACGCGCTCGCCCTGGGAACCTCCAGCTTTTTTGTGGCCTTGCTCGCGTCCGCGCCAGCCCTGGCCAACGCACTGGTCTTCCTCCCCGCCGCGAAGCTGGTGGAGGGGCGGAAGGAGCGGCTTCCCATGGTTCTCCTGTGGGCGGGCCTGCACAGGATGCTTTACCTGCCCCTCGCATTCATCCCGTTCCTGCCCGCAACCACCGGGGTGAAGGCGGCGGTGCTGGTGGCCATCGTCACTCTCATGTCCGTCCCGGGGGCGATATCGGGCGTGGCCTGGACCGCGATGGTGGGGGATATTTTCCCGGAGAACCGGCGGGGCGAGATATTCGGGCTCCGCAACATGTGCGTCGGGCTCACCGGCGTCCTGGGGACCCTCGCCGCCGGTTACCTCCTGGACCTTCTGGCATTCCCCGTCAACTATGCGGCGCTCTTCGTCGCCGCCACGGCCTTCGGCGCTCTGGGGATAGCGCTCATGAGCAGGATGCGAGAGGTGATTCCGTCCGGTGAGGGCGCGACAGCCCACGCCAGGCCGGGCCTCATCTCCCGTGTAAAGGACCTCCTCGCCGACGAGGAGTATGGCCGGAAATTCAAGTTCTTCTCGCTGAGCTGTTTCGCGTTGTGGTTCGGGTTTGGGTTCACCGCGGCCATGTGGCCGATATACCACGTCGAAGTGCTGTCCCTGTCCAACGCCACTATAGGCGGGTTCGCAACGCTCGCCGGGCTCGCCACGGTCGTAAGCTCGGTGTACTGGGGGCGGGTGGTCTCGCGCCGCGGGAACAGGGTCGTCCTGCTCATCTGCATGGCAGGGCTGGCGGCCTTCCCGGCGGCGTACGTGCTCTCGAAGTCGCTGTCGTACCTGTATGCGATGCAGGCGATATCGGGATTCTGCCTGGGCGGGGTCAACCTCGCCGTGTTCAACCTCGTCCTTGCCTACGCGAAGCCCGGCAGGAGCGCGAGCGCCGTCGCCGTGTTCAACATGCTCATAAACATTGCAGCTTTCGTGGGGCCGTTCCTCGGAGATGTGTTCTACGAGGCGTTCGGGATTCGCCTCACGTTCTACGCCGGGACGTGCGTTCGCCTGATCTCGCTCGTGCTCCTTTCCAGGATCATGGAGCGCCCGATGCGAGTGATCCCGCGCGTGAACCGGGCACGTCGCCGGCGCCTGGAGATATCGAAGGAGGGATGAGGGGGATGAAGCTGGTTTTCACCATTGTAAGGGATAGCGATGCCCCGGCTCTCCTTGACGCCTTTGCGGAAAGACATATCGGTGCAACCCGGCTCGCCTCGACAGGGGGGTTCCTGCGGGAGGGCAACACCACGTTTCTCGTGGGCGTCGAGGACGAACGGGTGGAGGAGGTTATCAGCGTCATCACGGAGTGCTGTCCCAGGCGGGTCCAGTCCTCCCCGCAGTTCACGCCGGGGATGGGGCAGATGCCCTCCGGCGGGGTCCCCGTGGAGGTGCAGGCCGGGGGCGCGATCGTGTTCGTGACCGGGGTCGAGAGTTTTGTCCGGATCTGAGCGCGCGTGCGTCTCTGGGCCGCGTGCGGCGCAGCGGGTGTTCCAGGCAACACAACGCCTTGCGCCTGGCTGCCGCGTCGGCCACATCGGCTGCATCGGGCGTATCGGGTGCGCAGGCCGCGCCGGCGGCTGCAGCACACGCTGCAGGAGGGCGGGGCCGGACAGCCGGCGCATATGCCTGAGACGACCACAGTCGTGACAGGAGTGACGACACATCGCATAGAAGATTACACCCATGATGAGACGCATCCCATTCCACACCCTGTCCCAGCGGTCGAAGGCCCTGGCGGCGGGCATCATCATGGCCATCGTGGTGGCCTGCATGCACGCGACAGGCGCCGGCGAGCGCCTGGAGCTTGCCGCGTACGACCTGTGTCACAGGCTGGCGCCTGGTCCCGGCCCGACGCAGCGCATCGTCATCGTGTCCATCGATGATGAGTCCCTCGCCGAGCTTGGGATGTGGCCGTGGCCGAGGTCATACCACGCCAGGCTGATCCAGATCCTCAGCCGCGAAGGGGCGAAGGCCATAGGTTTTGACATCATCATGCCCGAGGCATCGGGCGACCCCGGGGCCGACGAGGCCCTTGCGAAAGCCGCAGCGGCCTCAGGCCACGCCGTGTTTCCGTTCCATGTCGAGAACAAGGTGCTCCCGCGAGGGGCTTCTGTGTTTTATGCCTCGGGGGCGCGAAGGCCGCCGTATCCAGCGCTCGCCCGGTCGGCCGCCACAGGCAGCGTGATCGCAGTGCCTGACGCCGACGGCATTCTGCGCCGCCATGTCCCCGTCGTCATGGACGGCGGGGTGCCGCGCTGCTCGATGGACGTGGAGCTTGCCCGGGTTTTCCTCGGTCTTCCGCCGTCCGCGGTGTCGCTCGTGCCGGGGGGCCTCGAGATAGGCCCGGTCAGAGTCCCGATGGATCAGACGGGGCGCGCACTCATCAGGTACTCCTCCGGCGTGCCCGGCGGCCCTGGCTATAGAATGTTGTCATACCGCAGGGTCCTGCGCGGCGAATTTGCCCCGGGCGAGTTCGAGGGCAAGATAGTCCTCGTCGGCGTGACCGCCCGGGGCCTCCCCGACTTCTACTTCACGCCCCTGTCCTCGGCGGGAAACCCCGTTCCGGGGGTGGAGATACACGCCAACACGGTGCAGGCTATCCTCGAGGGTCACATGGTACGCCAGGTCTGCGGCGCTCTTCCGGCGGCGCTCCTCGTCGCCTTCGCCGCGGCCCTCGCGCTGGCATTCCAGAGCCTTCGCCCGGCGGCCGCATCCGCGCTCGCGCTCGCCCTGGCAGTTGTCGCCGGCTGTCTCGGCGTTCTCCTGTTCCGGTGGGCGAACGTGTGGGCTGACCCCACACCTGTGTTCGGAGTCCTTGTTCTTGTTCTCGGGCGCCACGTTATCGCCGCATACGCGGCCACCGAGGCGGAGAGGGTGAGGATCAGAGCGATTTTCGGCCGGTATCTCTCGCCTGAGGTCGTCGATGACGTCCTGCGGGCGGGAGGCCTGGTGGCCCTTGGGGGAAGGCGGCTCGATGTGACCGTCATGTTCGCCGACATCCGGGGCTTCACGTCATTTGCGGAGAAGGAGAGTCCCGAGCGGGTGGTGGACGTTCTCAACGCGCACCTGTCCATGATGGTCGAGGCCATCTTCCGGGAGGGCGGCATGCTCGACAAGTTCACCGGAGACGGGGTGATGGCCGTGTTTGGGGCGCCGGTCCCTCAGGATGACCACGCCATCCGGGCTGCGAGGGCCGCCATCGCCATAAGGGACGCATGCCTGCCGCAGGGGCTGGCCGAGCCTGCCGATGGCGCGGCGCCGCCGGGCGCTGGCGTGCGTCTCAACGTGGGAGTCGGGATGGCGTCGGGCGAGGCGGTGGTGGGTAATATCGGAGCGCTGGCCCGGATGGACTACACGGCCGTCGGCGACGTGGCGAACCTCGCGGCGAGGCTCGAGGGGATGGCAAAACCCGGACAGGTGCTTGTGTGCGGCTGCACGTACGAGGCCATCCGTGACGAGGTCGGTGCGGTGCGCGTCGGCCCCGTTGAAGTGAGGGGAAGATCCGCGGCCGTGGACGTTTATGAGCTCGTGTGATGGGGATCACGGAAACTGCGTGCGCCTCGTATCAACGTGGTGGTAGGAGAGGGGGTTCGCTGGCCCCGGCTCCCACGGAGGTGAAAGTGGCATGAAGCAACCAGGAATAGGCAGGCGGACAGGAGCGAGCACGGTTCTTGTGTTCCTGGTGCTCGCGGTGATGTTGGCTCGGCCCGGGTCCGGGAACCACGCGGGGGTCCAGGTGGAGGCCGTAAACCCGCAGCCTGTCGCGGAGCTTGCGGCGCTCGAGGGGACCATTGCCGTGCTGCCGGCGGGCAGCAGCCTGTGGCAGGACGCGGCGCCAGGCGACCTCCTGTACCATGGGGACCGGGCGAGGACAGGCCCGGGAGCCTGGGCGCTGCTGCGCCTTGCTGGCGGTGGCTCCATGACGCTGGGCCCCGACTGCGAGGTGGCATTCGATTCGCTCATGCGCCTGCGGCTCTTCATCGGAAGGATATGGGCGAAGGTGAAGCCAGCACTCCCGGGCGCCGCAGGATTCGAGGTTGAAACCCCCAGCGCCGTGGTGGGCGTTCGCGGCACGCATTTCAGCGTGTTCGTGGACGCCGAGATCACCACGGTGGTCTCGGTGGCGGAGGGGATCGTCGAGGTGCTCGGAGCCCGGAAGGCGGTCATGGTGCCCGGGGGGTATGCCACGCGCGTGAGGAGGGGCCATGAGCCTGTGCAGCCCGTGCCCATGGATGAGGACGAGAAACGAGCCTGGGCCAAAGGGCGGGGCCGGCCCGGGGACGACGGCGACGACGATGATGACGGCAGCGATGACGATGATGACAGCCACGGAAAGCACGGACCCGGTAGCGGAGGCCCCTCCCGTCACGGGAGGCACTCGGGGAACAGCTAGCCGGGCGAAGACGCGCCCGACGACGATCTCGCCGGTGACCATGAAAACACCGGCGACGACGGCCGCGAGGACGGGGACGGCGACACCTAGGGCAGGCTCTCGTGGTCAGGAGGTGGCAGGCGTTGCCAGGGCATTTCCCAGGGGTATCTGACACAGCGGCGATCCTTCGAGGCATCCCCCTTTTCAGCCGGCTGGACGATCCCGGCCTCAGCCGGCTTGCGGGCATCGTGCGCAGGCGCCGCTACGACCGGGGAAGCCCCATCTTCTTCGAAGGCGACCCCGGAGGCTCTCTCCTTGTAATAGTCCGCGGGTCGGTCAAGATTCACAAGATCGCAGAGGACGGCCGCGAGAAAACCCTCACCATGCTGGAAGCCGGCGATTTCTTCGGGGAGATGAGCATCTTCGACGGTGCGGAGAGGTCCGCCTCGGCCGAGGCACTCGCCGATTGCGAGGTCATCGTCATCGATCGTGAGCGTTTCCTCGACCTTCTGAAGAGCGCCCCGGGCATCGCCGCCGACATTGCGCTTGCCCTCGCCGACCGGCTGCGCAGGACCAACGAGGATCTGGAGCGGCTTGCGTTCCGCGACGCCCGCGGCCGGGTGACCGAGGCCTTGCTGCAACTGGCGCGTGCTCACGGTGAGCCGACCGCCCAGGGGCTCCGGCTGAAGATCAGGCTGACCCACCAGGAGCTCGCGAACTACGCCGGCGTGACGAGGGAGACGGTGACGAGGATCCTTGCTGAGCTTCAGAACAACGGGCTGGTGGCGATAAATGCGGACAGGCGAGTGGTGATCCGGGACGAGGACGGGCTGCGGAGCCTCGTCACGTGACGAAGAACACATCTCGGAAGGGGAGGTCAAGACCATGGCAGGGGTGCTGCAGGGTACTTGCGACGAGAAGGTATTCTGTTCGACGATGGAGTCTCCCCTCGGCAGGCTGTGGCTTGCCTCCACGCGCGCTGGGCTTGTAAAGGTGGCGCTTCCCGGCGAGGACGAGCACGAGAACCTCGGCTGGCTTGCGTTCAGGTTTCCCGGGGCTGTGCCTGTGGACGGAGCGGACGAGAACGAGATGTTCGTCCGCCAGCTTGACGAGTACTTCGCAGGCTCCCGGATGACCTTCGACTGCCCGGTCAGGCTTGTCGTGCGGGACTTCACCCGCCGCGTGCTCGAGGCGACATCGTGCATCCCTTGCGGCGAGACCCGGTCTTACGGTGAGATCGCCGTCGCCGTGGGGTCGCCCTCGGCCGCGAGGGCCGTGGGACGCTCTCTTGCCACGAACCCTGTGCCCATCATCATTCCCTGTCACCGCGTGGTCGGCAGCGACGGGTCGCTCGTGGGGTTCGGCGGGGGCCTCCGCATCAAGGAGTGGCTCCTTGCGCACGAGCGGCGCGCGACGGCAGGTTGATGCGGCCGCTTCCCGCACGCCTGCGCGAAAGACCCGCGTCTCGCTCCATGCGCGAGGCCAAGACGGCTTCACGCCGCCGGCCGGCGTTGTGGCCGGCCTCGTCACAGGACCCGCTACACCTGGTGCCGGAGTCTATCACGGACGGCCCTGGGCAAATCGGGAACGGGCGATGCCGGAGCGATTTCCGGCGCATCGCCCTTCCTGAGCAGGGCCCTGCAGCGGCGGCCTTCCAGCCAGGCTTGCGTGCGCGCAAGTGTACGTGAGCAACAACGACCAATATGGTGCCCGAATGAGGAGATAAGCGCATATGGCTGCATCCGGCGAGTTGCAGCGTCATGTGCCTGTTCAGCCGATGTGCATATTGCGGCCGGGCTGGTATCATAATAACTGAAAGGTCAGGAAAGGTCAAAGCCGTTGCCGGAGATGCCAGAATGGGCGCGGCCACAGCGCAGGTCCGGTAACCTTGTATGATGCCGGGAAGGGACATTCGTGGGCAACCTTGCAGACTACATTGAAAGCTACCTCAAGCGCCTCCTCAAGGGCGCCGAGCAGGGCATGATAGAGTTGCAGAGGCGCGAGCTTGCCGAGATGTTCAGGTGCGTGCCTTCGCAGATAAGCTACGTGCTCGGCACGAGATTCACTCCCGACAGGGGCTACGTTGTGGAGACGCGGCGGGGCGGCGGCGGGTACATAAGGATAGTCCGCCTGTCCTTCCGGCCGAGCCAGGATCTTGCGTCTCTCATCGAAGCAGAGATCGGCGACGAGATCACGGGCAGGCGCGCCGACGCCCTGCTGCTCAGGCTCGAGGACGAGGGCCTGATCGACGAGGGCGACCGCACATTCATGAGGGCCGTCATTGACCGCGAGACGGAGAGGATTCACCCGAGCTATCGCGCTGCGGTGCGGGCGAGCCTGTTGAAGGCCATGGTGATGCTGGTGCTACGAGACTAGGGTGTGGTCAGGGCTTCGAGCATAATGTGGGGGTGTGAGCGATGTTGTGTGACGAGTGCGGAAAGAGGCCTGCGAACGTCCGTCTGACCAAGATAGTCAACGGAGTGAAGAGCGAGTCCCACCTGTGCGAGCAGTGCGCGCGGGAAAAAGGCGAGCTTGAGTTGTTCTCCGAGCCGAACTTCTCGTTCCCGAACCTGCTTGCAGGCCTGCTGCAGCACGAGCCGGGGTTCGCGGGGGCGCCGGTGGCCTTTCCGGGCGGCGCCACCAGCCGCTGCAGGACCTGCGGCCTGGATTTCTCGGGGTTTCGGAAGACCGGGTTCCTCGGGTGCCCGGATTGCTACGACGAATTTCGCCCGAGGCTCGAGCCGCTTCTCCGGCGGATCCACGGCAGCACGCGCCACACCGGGAAGGTCCCCGGGAGGACGGGTGCCGCGACCGACACAAGGCGGGAGATCGAGAGCCTCCGGGTCGAGCTTTCCAGGCTGGTGGCGAAGGAGCGGTACGAGGAGGCAGCGAAGGTTCGCGACAAGATCCGCGCGCTCGAGAAGAACCTCGCTGACCAGGCGTAGGGGGTGGCGGCATGTCTCTCGGGGATATAATAGATAAGACATCCAGCGCGTGGATGAGGGCTGACGCTCCATCCGCGGACGTGGTGCTGAGTTCGCGCGTGAGGCTTGCCCGGAATCTCGCCGGGGTTCTCTTTCCGCACCAGGCGTCCGAGGCGGACCTCGCGAAGGTCGCAGAGCAGGTCCAGAAGGCGATCCGGTCGGTGCGGGGCCTGGCGGACCTCGTCATGATCCGCCTCTCCGAGACCCCGGCGCTGGCGAGGCAGATCCTCGTCGAGAAGCATCTCATCAGCCCCCAGCATGCGCAAGGGGCGGCTGGCCGCCTCGTGGCGATACGCCCCGACGAGACCGTGAGCGTGATGGTGAACGAGGAGGACCACCTCCGGATCCAGACGCTCCTGCCCGGCCTGCAGCTCGAGGACGCTCTCGAGCTGGCGAGCCAGGTGGACGACATGTTCGAGAGCAAGCTGGACTACGCGTTCGACGAGAAGCTCGGGTACATCACCGCCTGCCCCACCAACGTCGGCACAGGGCTGCGCGCGTCGGTCATGGTGCACCTGCCCGCACTGGCCGCCACAGGCCAGGCCGGCCGGGTGCTGACCGCCGTATCTAACGTGGGGATCGCGGTCAGGGGGCTGTACGGCGAGGGATCCGAGGCCACCGGCAACGTGTTTCAACTGTCCAACCAGGTGACCCTCGGGCGGTCCGAGGAGGAGCTTGTGGATAACCTCGCGGGCGTGACGAAGCAGGTGATAAGCCAGGAGCGCGGCGTTCGCGAGAAATTGGTGCGCGAGAGAAGAGATCAACTGGAAGACAAGGTCAATAGAGCTTATGGGCTGCTATCCCACGCGCGGCTCATAACGTCAGAGGAGGCCCTGGGGCTTCTGTCAGACGTCAGGCTGGGCGTGGATGCCGGGCTGCTTCCCGGCGTGGACGCCAGGGACCTCAACGAGCTCATGGTCATCACCCAGCCTGCTTACCTTCAGAGGATAATGGGCAAGGATCTCGGGCCCCAGGAGCGGGACGTCAGGCGGGCCGCGCTGATAAGGGAGAAGATCAGGGCCAGGAAAGAAGGGAGATAGCCATGATGATGTTCGGAGGACTTACCGAGAGGGCGCAGCGGGTTTTGCAGCTCTCGCAGGAAGAGGCGAGAAGGCTGGGCCACGACGTGGTTGGCACCGAGCACCTCCTTCTCGGCCTCGTCGGCGAGGGGCAGGGTATCGCCGCCCGGGCTCTTCAGAACCTGGGCATAAACCTCGATAACGTCAGGCAGGCCGTGGAGAGCATGGTCGGCAAGGGCGACCCGGAGCGGGTGCGCATGCTGACCCTCACCCCGCGCGCCAAGAAGGTGCTGGAGCTTGCCATGGCCGAGGCGAGACAGCTCGGCCAGGGATACATCGGCACCGAGCACATCCTCCTCGGGCTCATCCGCGAGGGGGAGGGCGTGGCAGCGCAGGTGCTCACGAGCCTGGGCGCGGACCCCGAGAAGGTGCGCAGGGAGGTCGTGAGCCTGCTGGGCGAGGCCCCCGGCCCGTCGGCGAGGGGGAAAAAGGCGCACAAGACGCCCACTCTCGACCAGTTCGGGCGGGACCTCACCGCCATGGCCGAGGAGGGCAAGCTAGACCCGGTCATCGGCCGCGCGAAGGAGATCGAGCGGGTCATCCAGGTCTTGAGCCGCAGAACCAAGAACAACCCGGTGCTCATAGGCGACCCCGGGGTCGGCAAGACCGCAATCGTTGAGGGCCTCGCCCAGAATGTCGCAAAGGGCGACGTGCCGGAGGTGCTGCGTGGAAAGCGCGTCATCACCCTGGACATGGGGTCCATAGTGGCGGGCACGAAGTTCCGCGGGGAGTTCGAGGAGCGCCTCAAGCGCATCGTCGACGAGATCAGGGCCTCGGGAGACGTGGTGCTCTTCATAGACGAGATGCACACCATAGTGGGCGCCGGAGCCGCCGAGGGGGCCATAGACGCGGCGAACATCCTGAAGCCCGCGCTTGCCAGGGGCGAGCTTCAGTGCATCGGCGCGACGACGATCGACGAGTACAGGAAGTATGTCGAGAAGGACGCCGCCCTCGAGCGGAGGTTCCAGCCGATCATGGTGGGTGAGCCCACCGTGGACGAGACCATCGCCATCCTCGAGGGGCTGCGCGATAGATACGAGGCGCACCACCGGGTGAAGATCACCGACGAGGCGCTTCGGGCCGCGGCGCGCCTGGCGGACCGGTACATCACCGACAGGTTCCTGCCGGACAAGGCCATCGACCTCGTGGACGAGGCGTCGTCGAAGGTGCGGCTTGCGACCACCATTGCTCCGCCGGACCTCAAGAAGCTCGAGGACGAGTTCAACAGGATCAGGACGGAAAAGGAGGCCGCCATCAAGAACGAGGAGTTCGAGAAGGCTGCGGACCTCAGGGACAAGGAGCAGAGGATCAAGGAGGAGATCGACGCAAAGAAGAACGAGTGGCAGAGCAAGCGCGGTATGGCCGAGGCGACCGTCACGCCGGAGCACATAGCCCAGGTCGTATCGTCGTGGACCGGCGTTCCCGTCTCGCAGCTTGCCGAGGAGGAGACACAGCGCCTGCTCAAGCTGGAGGAGATCCTCCACAAGCGGGTCATCGGCCAGGACGAGCCTGTCCAGGCGCTCGCAAGGGCCATAAGGAGGGCGCGGGCGGGGCTCAAGGACCCCAGGCGCCCCATCGGGTCGTTCATCTTCCTCGGGCCGACCGGCGTCGGCAAGACCGAGCTTGCGAGGGCGCTTGCAGAGGCCCTGTTCGGCGACGAGGACGCGATGATAGCCTTCGACATGTCCGAGTACATGGAGAGGCACACGGTCTCGAGGCTCATAGGCGCGCCTCCGGGCTACGTCGGCTACGAGGAGGCCGGCCAGCTCACCGAGAGGGTGAGGAGGCGGCCGTACTCGGTGGTGCTGTTCGACGAGGTCGAGAAGGCCCACCCCGACGTGTTCAACGTCCTCTTGCAGGTGCTCGAGGACGGAAGGCTCACCGACGGCAAGGGGCGGACCGTGGACTTCCGCAACGCCGTCATCATAATGACGTCAAACGTCGGCGCGAACCTCATCGACCGCGAGACCAGGCTCGGGTTCACGGCACGCGAGGATGAGGAATACAACTACGAGCAGATGAAGGAGAAGATCACCTCTGAGCTCCGGCGCACCTTCAGGCCTGAGTTCCTGAACAGGGTGGACGAGGTCATAGTGTTCCGCGCCCTGACGCAGGAGCAGACGAGGCAGATCGTGGATCTGCAGCTCAAGGACGTCGAGGCAAGGCTCAAGGACCACGACATCCACCTCGAGGTCACGGACGAGGCCAAGGACCTCCTGGCAAAGGAGGGCTTCAGCAAGGAGTTCGGAGCGCGGCCGCTTCGGAGGACCATCGAGCGCATGATCGAGAACAGGCTCTCGGAGGAGCTCCTCCAGGGCCGCATCAAGGACGGCGACACCGTGGCCGTGTCCGTCAGGGACGGCGAGATGAGCGTAGAGCGCAGGGAGAAGGAGAAGAAGAAGGAGAAGGAGAAGGCCGCTGCGCGCCAGGGATAACGGACTATAGCGAAGCATGGCGGGCCACGGCGCCGAACCGGGTGGCCGGCCGGGGGATCACCCTTTCGGGGGAGAACCTGGCTGGCCGCTTCGTTATTTCGGGTGACAGGAATCGCCCGGCCGGTGGCGAACCTGGCATTGAACATGGGCTCCGTCGAATAGTACCGTTCTCGCAGCGTCTAACTAAGTGTGGGTTCAGAGATCGCTGCCACTTTTCCAGAGGTTGCCGGTGTTGCACTCCGGGGACGGCGCGCTTGCGGCGCGCCTCGCTAGATTTGGCATTCAGGCTTGCCAAATCTTCAACGCCCCGTCGTGCAAGCACCGGCAACCCGGAAGCTTCTGCCAAACTGGCGCGGATTTGCAAACCCATACACAGACGGGTGCGGTGCGGGGCATGGCGAGGAGGGTCGCGGGGATGGCGACGCCCGACGATGCCCTCATACAGCGATGTCGCGCTGGCGACGAGACCGCCTTCGAGGAACTGGTCGCAGCATATCACAGGCGCATCTGGAACATCGCGTACCAGATGGTTGGAGACTCCGACGACGCCGACGACATCACGCAGGAGGCGTTCGTGAGGGTCTACCGTGCCATCGGCAGGTTCCGGGAGGAGTCGTCCCTCGCCACCTGGGTTTACCGCATCACCGTGAACCTGTCCACCGACTTCCTGAGGCGGCGCAGAAGGCATGAGGCGGTGTCGCTCGAGCAGGTCGATGCCGATAGTCACAGCGCGAGGCACGACCCGGTTGCAGCGGGAAGCCCTGCGGGCACCCACAACCCGTCCGCCAGCCCGCTGCGGGAGGCGGAGACTGCGGAGCTACGCGCGAAGCTGAAGGAGGCCATACTGTCTTTGCCCGACCACTACCGGTCGGTGGTGATCCTGCGGGACGTCGAGGGTTTGTCGTACCGCGAGATCGCGTCGGTGCTCGGGTGCCCGGAGGGCACGGTCATGTCGAGGCTCTTCTACGCCAAGAGGTCGCTGCGTGAAAAACTCCGGGGCTACATTGAGGGATGATGCGGTATGAGAGGCACTATGAGGGATCGTCGCCTGGGGTGCCGCCGGCTTCGGCACGAGATCCTGATGTATGCCGAGGGTGGGCTCGATAGACCGGGGAGCGAGGCCGTTCGGGCTCACCTCGAGACGTGCGACGCATGCAGGGAGATGGCGGGGCATCTCAGGAGTATCACCCTTTCGGTCAGGGCGCTCCGCGATGAGGCGGCCATGGCGCCTGATGCGGCCTGGCTCGCGCGCGTGGCGCGGCAGAAGGCGGCCGGAGGGCGGGGGGTCCGCGGCCTCGCGATGAAGTTGAATTCATGGGTAGACGACGTGGTAGGCCCTGTGATTGATCGCCCGATGGAAGCCCTCGTAGCGTCCGGGCTGGTGCTCTGGCTGGCAGCCCTGAACGTGACGGGCATCCTGGGGCTCGAGAGGCTCGTCACGAAGCTGGCCGCGGCGATGATCTTCCGGGTTGCCATTCTGAGGATCTGACGGCGGCAGGTGTGTGGTTGGGCTTTAGCGCGGCAAACCCCGATGCCATGTCTCGCGGGAAGGGATGTGGGCGGGATGGGGAGGCGAAGCGAGGAATGCGGGATGTCTGGCTCTGGCTGACAAGGCTCGTATCGCATCCCGGTATCACGTTCCGTGACATGAAGGTGAGCGCGCCGGTCTGGCCTTCGCTTGTGCTGGCGGGGATCGAGTGCTGGGTGGCCGGCACCTACCTTTCGGAGGCCCTCCTGCCCGACATAGGGTGGCTACCTGCCTATGTGCTTGTCGGTGCGTTCGCGGGTCTCCTTGTCGTTTTCGCGTTTCTCCTGGTACTGCACATTGTCTCCCGCCTGCTCGGTGGGAGGGGCGGGGGAGCCCGGGATCTCGTCAGGCTGTGGGGTTACGTGTACCTGCCTGAGATAGCGACCGGGGTGCTCCTTGCCGTCATCCTGAGGTTTACGCTCTTTCGTGGATTCCCCCGTGGTGCCGCAGGGCCGGGATGGCTCATCGGGATCGTTGTTGTCGCTCTCATCACCGCGATATGGTCGCTTATCCTGCGCATCCAGGTGCTCAGAGTGACGTACGGGTACGGTGTGCTCATGTCTGTGCTCGTGCTGGTCCTATCCGAAGCGGCGATGGACATCGCCGCCTGGGTGCCGCAGCTAGCTCTGCAGACTGTGGGCGCTCGAGGCGTTACCGCAGTCAGGCTCATGGACTCCATGGACGAACGGGTGGCGCGGGACATCCGGATGATCTTCGAGAAAGAGGCGTCCCTCGTGAGCGGGTCCGAGGTCACCACGGGCGCGACGAGCGTTCCGCTCAACGTGAGGGCGTACCCGCCCGGGAGGGGCGATGTGGTCGTGTTCTGCCGCGACGAGCACACGCGCCGCGATCTCAGACGGCCCATCGTCACCATATCGATAAACCTTGGCATCGGAGGAGACGGCTCCCGCTTCACCGCGAGTGTCGCGGTCGCGCGGGTGGTGGGCCTGCCGGGCGAGACCGTTGCCGTCAGCGATGGCACGGTGCTGGTGAACGGCGAGGAGCTTCGCGAGCCGTACGTGAAGGTTCCGGGTGACATCAACATGCCGCCTGTGGAGGTGCCGGAGGGATCGTTCTTTCTCTTGGGGGACAACAGGTCCCTCGACCCGGCTGAGTATGGGGCAGGCGTGGTGGCGAAGGACAAGATCCTCGGAAGGGTGCTGAGGACCTGGACTGATATTCTGATTCCGGTTATCCGGGCGCTTGTGTTCGGTTGAGGACAGGTTGGAGTGCAGGTTGGAGTGCAGGCCGGGTCCAGTCGAAGACCGGTTGCCGGGGGGTCCCCGAAACCACGGGGTGTGTGGTAGAATTGGTTCGTGGGGCGACGGGGCGCGCATGATGCCCCTGTCCCTGCGAACCTTCATTTTGGCAGGGGTGTTGATGCGTTGAGCTGCACGACGGACCGCTGTAAGATTCACGCAGACATCGAACTCGCACGCAACATGCTTCGTGGCGGTGACCTCGGCCTCGTCGCGGTGAAAGACGGGAAGGTTGTGGCAAGCTCGCACGAACACGGGGTGCGGCCCCTGGTGGATGCCGTGCTCGCCGACAGGGAGAGGCTGAGGGGCGCCGTCGTGGGCGACCGGGTCGTGGGAAGGGCATCGGCGATGCTGTGCATCTACTGCGATGTGGCGGCGGTGTGCACGCCGCTCGCATCGGAGGGGGCGGCTTCAGAGCTCAAGTCCGCAGACATCCCCCTTTTCGCCGAGAAGATGGCCCCTTCCATCCTCAACAGGGATGCCACAAACAGGTGTCCTTTTGAGAAGATGACCGACGGGCTCAGGTCGCCAGACGAGGTCGTCGCCGCGCTACGGGCGTTTTTCGAGGCGAGAAGCTGATTTCGAGGAGGGGTTCGTGCATGCACCTGTACCGTCTGGGAAAGCTACCGGGACAGCAGTCGATGCTCATATTCCACGCGCTTGCCAGGATGGGGCAGGAAGGGGTCATCCTTGTGTCCCCAGCCCATACAGTGGAGGAACCTGATGATCTCGTTCGCCAGTTCCTGCCTGCCCCCCTGCCAGTCGGGCCGAAAGAGGAGAGCGTGATATGCAGAAGCCGAGGACGAAATACGTATGCCAGGAGTGCGGGTACGAGGCCCCGAGGTGGCTGGGGAAGTGCCCCGGGTGCGGGGCCTGGAATTCCCTCGTCGAGGAGGTCATCGCCAGGGCCGCCCCTGCTCCCGCGAGCGGCGGCGCCGCCGCCAGCATGCCTGTACCCATCACCGAGATCGAGTCCACGTCTGAATACAGGTTCTCCAGCGGCTCGCCTGAGCTGGACAGGGTCCTCGGCGGCGGGATAGTGCCCGGCTCGGTGGTGCTGCTCGGCGGCGACCCCGGCATAGGCAAGTCCACCGTGCTCCTCCAGGTCTCGAACGCCGTGAGCGCCAGCCTTCCGGTGCTTTATGTGTCGGGCGAGGAGTCGGCACGCCAGATAAAGCTCCGGGCGGAGAGGCTCCAGGTATGCTCGCCCGGGCTCCTGGTGGTCTCGGAAGTCGACATGGACAGGATCGAGCAGCACATCGACGACGTGCGCCCCGGCCTTGTGGTGGTGGACTCCATACAGACCGTGTACACCCGCGAGCTCGAGTCAGCGCCGGGAAGCGTCTCGCAGGTGAGAGAGTGCGCGGGGCGCCTCCTGAGGAAGGCGAAAGAGGCCCAGGTGCCTATCTTTCTCGTAGGCCACGTGACCAAGACCGGCGTGCTCGCCGGCCCTCGAGTGCTCGAGCACGTGGTTGACACGGTGCTCTACTTCGAGGGCGAGCGGCACCACAGCTTCAGGATCCTGCGGTCAGTCAAGAACAGGTTCGGCTCGACCAACGAGATCGGCGTGTTCGAGATGAGCGACGCGGGGCTTGTGGAGGTCAAGAACCCGTCAGAGCTGTTCCTCTCCGGCCGCGTTCGCGAGGTCAGCGGGCTTGCTGTCACGGCGAGCATGGAAGGCTCGAGGCCGATCCTCGCGGAGATCGAAGCGCTCGTTGGCTCCGCGCCCTTCGGGGCTCCGAGGCGCACCACCACGGGGGTGGACGGGAACCGGGTCGCCATAATCCTGGCTGTCCTCGAAAAGCGCGCCGGCCTCCTGCTTTCGTCCTACGACGTGTACGTGAGCGTTGCAGGCGGCGCTCGGCTCGACGAGCGCGCGTCGGATCTGGCCATCGCCTGCGCCATCGCGTCCAGCTTCAAAAACGCCGTCTCCGACCCGAAGACAGTGATCATCGGCGAGGTGGGGCTTTCGGGCGAGGTGCGGGCCGCAGGCCGCGTGGACGCGCGCGTGGCCGAGGCAGCCAAGCTGGGGTTCGAGGGGTGCATAGTGCCGGCTGCCAACGCCAGGGCCGCGAAGGCCCAGAGCGGCGGCATCCGCGTAGAGGGCGTGGCAACTGTGGGCGAGGCGCTGGAGATCGCGCTGGGAGGGTAGCCTGGTGCCGGTGACAGACACTAAGCCTTTCGAGGAGATGCTCCTCAGGATGCTCAGGACGGTCGCGCCCGGCACCGTGCTGCGCGAGGGGCTGGACAGCATAATCAGCGCGAGGACAGGCGCTCTCATCGTGGTGGGCGACTCTCCGGAGGTGATGGCCCTCGTGGACGGAGGGTTTCGCCTGGACTACGAGCTTGCGCCGGCGCGGCTGTACGAGCTTTCGAAGATGGACGGCGCCATAGTCCTGAGCCAGGACGCGAGGCGGATCCTCATCGCCAATGCGCTGCTCGTCCCGGGCCCCACCATTCCGTCCGGTGAGACCGGCACCCGGCAGAAGACCGCGGACAGGGTGGCGAGGCAGACGGGCGAGCTCGTCATAGCCATCTCGCAGAAAAGGAACGTCATCACGCTCTACAAGGGCGGCATCAGGTACGTCATCCCGGACATCAGCGTGACCCTCGCCCGCGCCAACCAGGCACTCCAGACCCTCGAGAAATACCGCAGCGTGCGGGACCAGGCGATGGCAACCCTGACCGCGCTGGAGTTCGAGAACGCGGTCACCCTCGCCGACGTGGCTGCCGCGGTGCTCCGCACCGAGATGGTACGTCGGGTCGCGAGGGAGATCGAGAGGTACATCTATGAGCTCGGAAGCGAGGGGCGTCTTGTCCGCATGCAGCTCGCTGAGCTCATGGCGAACGTCGAGGACGAAGGCGAGTCTTTGGTAGAAGACTACATCGCAAGGCTGGGGCCAGGGGCGGTGGACGCCGTGCGACGCGAGCTTGATACGTCACCACGAGACGAGATCTTCGACCCGGGTGCCATCGCGAGGATCCTCGGGTACCCGGGGGGAACCAGCGCCCTCGAGAGCCCCGTGTCGCCGCGAGGTTACCGCGTCTTGTCGAGAGTCGTAAGGCTTCCGAGGTCGGCTGCGGACAACCTCACGGCGAGGTTCAGGAACCTCCAGGGCATACTCGGCGCATCCACCGACGAGCTTGACCAGGTCGACGGGATCGGTGCCGCCAGGGCGCACGCGATAGAGGACGGACTCCGGCGCCTCCGCGAGCGGGCGTTGTCGGAGAGGCCCTGGGGGTCTCTCAGGTGAGGCTGAAGATCCCGAGGGCCGAGAGCCTCCCGCGCTCTACCTCCATGATGTCCTCCATGTCGAGGTCCAGGAGGTCGCACAGGGCGGCGATGTAGAAGAGCGCCCTGCCGAGCTCGGTCTCCACCACGTCGCGGCACTCCGGGCAGAGCGTGCCGTCGAGGTGGGACACGGTGTACTTCTTGAGATCAGTCAGGGAGGCATCGGGCGGATAGGTCTGGCGGGAAGCCGAGATCCTCACACAACCGCAACTGGTCACGGCCTTGATTATCGCACGGTTGACCCGCGCGGTCGCCTCGTCGAACTTGGAGATGCAGTCGAGAATGCTCCTGTGCCTGATGAGGTACTCCGAGACCGCTTCCTGGAAGGACGGAACATCGATGTGTTCCACGCGCGTGTCACCTCGCCTGGCAAGTTTCATACAGGGCCTCGTGACCTGGCGGCCACGACTCAATTATACCGACGCGTTTAGCGGGTTGTCAACGACGCGGAAACGCCGGAGCGCCCAAGCCTCCTAACAGTATGTCCCACGCATGGCAGCCGATCCCAGCCAATTGACACTCTGGAGGCACGCGTGTTACAATTAGAAAGCAAGAACCCAGCAAAACCCGGTTGTTGCCCCTTCCGGAAATCCACGCGGGCCTCTCTCCTGTCAGGCTGGGCGAGCGGAGGCTCGGGCCGGGGCAGTGCCGTGCGATTGGGGGGAACGTGACTCATGTTCAATGTCGGGGACAAAGTAGTCTACCCGATGCACGGGGCCGGCGTCATTGAGGCGGTTGAAGAGAGGGAGGTCCTCGGCGAGAGGCAGAAGTACTATATCCTGCGGATTCCGCTGGGTGATATGAAGGTTATGGTTCCCCTTGACAGCGCGCGTGACGTCGGCCTTCGAAGCGTGATAAGCGAGGAAGACGTCAAGAGGGTGTACGAGATACTGTCCGGGGCACGGACCAAGATGTCCTCCAACTGGAACCGGAGGTACCGTGCGAACCTCGAGAAGATGAAAAGCGGCGACGTGTTCGCTGTGGCCGAGGTCGTCAGGAACCTCGCCTACCGTGACAGGGAAAAGGGCCTCTCCACCGGAGAGCGGCGCATGCTCGACAACGCAAAGCAGATCCTCATAAGTGAACTTGTCGTCGCCCAGGAGGCGAAGGAAGCCGACGTGGAGAAGGCCATCGAGGATGTCCTTCAGTAGCTCATCTGCGAGGGAACCTTGCCAGCTCATGATGCGTTCTTAAGATAAGGTAGACTATGCAGACCAGACAGGCGGGCCGTCCCCGGCAAGCCTGTCTGGCTCCTGAAAGAGGCACGGATATAGATGGCGCGCAATTCCCATAATAACCCCGAGAATCAGCGCAAGACGTCACAAGACCGGTTGCGCCCCCGGAGCCCCAGGGGGCGATCAACTGTTTCAAGCGGAATGGAGGTGAGAAATCTGGTGCTTGACAAGTTAATCCGCCTTATCTTCCTTGTGGGTGGTTCGTTTCTTGGCGTCCTCATCCACAGGGCGGTGGTGGGAACGGTGCCCGCGGCCCTTGGAACCAGCAATGATACGGCCGTATTTGTTCTCCTGGCATCCGGCGGCGGGCTGGTCGGCCTTCTCATTGCGCCCGTGGTCACTCAGGGCCTCCGAAGGGTCACCTCCAGGGTGGAGTCGAATCTTCACAAGACACCGACCCAGGATCTTGTGGTCGGGGCGTTCGGCGCCATAGTCGGCCTGCTCATTGCGGTGCTGGTGACACTGCCGTTCTCGCAGTTACCATACATAGGAGTGTACCTTCCGATCGGCTTCACGCTTTTCATGGGTTACGTCGGGATGCATGTTGCTGTCAGGAAGAGGGAAGACCTGCTCAACCTGTTCATGGCGGTCCCGCGGTCTGTTGAACGGGCGGTGACCACCTCCAGGGAAAAGTGCGTGAAGCATCAAGGCACCCCTTCGTGCAAGGTGCTTGACACAAGCGTCATAATCGATGGGCGAATACTGGACATCTGCAAAAGCGGCTTCATAGAAGGGACCCTTATTGTCCCGGCTTTCGTCCTCGAAGAGCTCCAGCGGATAGCAGACTCGTCTGACCCGCTCAAGCGCAACAGGGGGCGCAGGGGGCTTGACGTCCTCAACAGCATGCAGAAGGAGGGGGACGTCCAGATCCAGATCGTTGAGTCGGACCCCAGGGACGCCCTGGAGGTGGACTCGAAGCTATTGAGGCTCGCCGCGGATCTGGGTGCAAAGATCATCACCAACGATTTCAACCTCAACAAGGTCGCCGAGCTTCGGGGCGTCAAGGTGCTCAACATCAACGAGCTTGCCAATGCCCTGAAGCCCGTGGTGTTGCCAGGCGAGGAGATGACGGTCCACGTCATCCGGGACGGGAAAGAGGTGGGCCAGGGCGTGGCGTACTTGGACGACGGCACAATGATCGTTGTTGACGGGGGCAGGCGGCACATCGGCGAGAACGTCGGAGTCACGGTTACCAGCGTGCTTCAGACTGCAGCCGGCAGGATGATATTTGCGAAGCCGAAGGCGATGTGAACCGGCGCTGTCCGGGCGCCGGCCTGTGCGAGGGTGATGAGGGGTGTGGGTGCGTGAGCGTATGCGCGTTGATAGCCGCGGCGGGGGCCGGGCGCAGAATGGGGGCGAACGTCAACAAGGTGTTCCTGCCCCTTCGCGGCGAGATGGTCCTGCGCCACACCCTTCGAGCTTTCGAGCTGTGCGACTGCGTTGACGACGTCATCGTCATCGTTGCGCCTGGTGAGGTGGAGCCGACCTCGCGCCTCATCGGGGCGTGGGAGGAGCTTTCCAGGGTAAGGCGGGTTGTGGCGGGGGGTGCCACGCGACAGGAGTCGGTCTCCCACGGACTTGGTCACCTCGATGCCGCGTGCGGGATCGTGGTCGTCCACGACGGCGCGCGGCCTTTGATTCGCCCCGAGACTATCTCGCGGGCCGTGGATGCCGCGCGCTCGTCCGGAGCAGCGGTCGTTGCGGTCCCGGTCAGGGACACAACGAAGGTGGTGCATGGCGGCGAGGTCGTAAGGACCCTGGACCGCGATACCCTGTGGGCAGCGGCCACCCCCCAGGCCTTCCGCAGGGAGATCATTGAAACCTGCCACAGGGCCGCTGTTCGCGAGGGCTTCCAGGCGACTGACGACTCCGTGCTGGTGGAGAGGACAGGCATGAGAGTCAAAGTGGTCCACGGAGAATACGATAATGTCAAGATAACCACCCGGGAGGACCTGATTTGCGCCGAGGCGCTCCTCGCGGCAAGGGACGAGACGTCGTCGCCCGCGCTTCGGGTGGGGCTCGGGTTCGACGTGCACAGGCTTGTCCCGGGGAGGCCTCTTGTTCTGGGCGGCGTCGTCGTCCCGTTCGACATGGGCCTCGAGGGGCACTCGGACGCCGACGTGATTCTGCACGCAATCGCCGATGCGATCCTGGGGGCATGTGGGCTCGGAGACATCGGCCGGATCTTCCCGGACACGGACCCCGCATGGGAGGGCATATCCAGCACGGCTATCCTGGAGAAAGTCAGAGACCTCGCGGAGGGGGTCGGCTTTGTCGTCAACAACGTCGATGCGATGCTGCTGGCCGAGCGCCCGAGGATATCAGGCTTTATGCCAGGTATGCGGGCGGTCGTCGCGCGGGTTCTTCGCGTTCCGGCGGGGAGCGTGAGTATAAAGGCCACCACCATGGAAGGAATGGGGTTTGTCGGGCGCGGCGAGGGTATGGCCTGTTACGCCTCGTGCAGCGTCAGGCATGTGAGGCATCCGGGCATATAGATGAGCAGGGCGGCGCAAGACGTGCAACTTGGGAGGCAAAACAGGTGACAGTCAGACGGATAATGAACGCAAACCCGGTTACAGTAGAGCCCGACACGCCCGCTGGAGATCTCCGGAGGATCATGCTGAACAGCGGCACCGGCTTTCTCCTTGTGACCGAGGCTGGCCAGGCGATTGGCATCATATCAGACAGGGATCTTCTTACTCCGGCCCAGGGGGCCCTGGATGCCCGGGACGTCATGGATACGCGTCTTGTCACGATCTCCGACGAGTGCTCCATTTCGGAGGCATGCTCCCTCCTGGGCGACTCCGACACACCGGCGCTGCCGGTTGTGGATAGCGAGGGCGCGCTCGTGGGGGTCGTTTCCCCGAGGGACATCGTCAGGGGGATGGCCCAGGACGAGGGCGTTACCAGAGTCTCGGTGGAGGCGGCATCCATCTACCTTGTGATGACCCGTAGCCGGGAGTACGAGAGGTACTGGCTCGAGAAGGTGCGCGGGTACGGTTACAAGGGCGCCATCACGCAGGTGGGAGCCAGCACCGACCGCCTTGCCGCGAAACTACGCGAGAGCATGATCGCGGCCGCCGTCGCGCTGGGAGTGATCTCGGAGGACACGCGGGAGAAGATCGCGGTCTCCAATGCGGTGAGGGACGCATACATCCAGTTGTCCATGATCAACCCCGGGCTCGGCGGGGGGTTCAAGATGGCCGTTGTGCGCGGCGACGGAAGGGTGTCGGTGGCCATTTTCGGCAGGTTCGGCCACGCCCTCGTTGACGGCCCCGAGCAGTTGGCCGTCGGGTACAGCGTGATATGATGCCATCCGTGACGACATGACGATGACGAGCCAGGAGGAGCCCCGACGGTAAGCGCCAGGGCGGTTGTGCCGGGGTGACGGTTGCGGGGTCAGTGGAGGGGTGGCCGTGGCGAAGCTGGTGGTGATCGGGGGACACACGCTTTCCGGTTCGGTTCGGCTGACTGGCGCGAAGAACAGCGCTCTCGCGATCCTTGCCGGGGCGGCGCTGGGGTGCGGGAAAACCGTCCTGGACAACGTTCCGAACTACACCGACACGCACACCCAGTGCCAGATTCTGGAGGAACTCGGGGCGAAGGTGCGGCCCCTGGGGTCCGACAGAATTGAGGTGGACGGCTCGGGCATTGCGAACCACAGGCCTTCATACGAGCTTGTGCGGCGGCTCCGCGCATCGTTCTACGCTGCGGGGTTGTTGCTTGCCCGCCTGGGCGTTGCACAGGTGCCCTTTCCAGGTGGCGACGTGATAGGGGCGAGGGGAATCAACTTCCACCTCGACGGGTTCAGGGCTCTCGGCGCGGAGGTCGCGGTGGAGCACGGTTACGTGAAGCTACAGGCGAGAAGGCTCCGCGGGACGAGCTTTTACGTGGGCAAGGCGAGCCACGGCACGACCGTGAACATGATGCTCGCTGCAAGCCTCGCCGAGGGCACCACCATCCTCGAGAACGCGGCGCGCGACCCGGAGATCGTTGACCTCGCGATCCTCCTGAACTCCATGGGCGCGCGCATCCGGGGGGCGGGCACGAGTACTATAAGGATCGACGGCGTGGATCGGCTGTACCCTGCGAGGCACGAGATAATCCCCGACAGGCTGGAGGCCGGCACGTTCGCCATCGCCGCGGCCATGACCGGAGGCGACATCACCATCGACAACGCTGTGCCGGAGCATCTTCGGACCGTGATAATCCAGCTTCAGGCGGCGGGTGCGGCGGTTGACGAGTATCAGTCGGTGCTGCGCGTTCGCGGGCCGGAAAGGTGCAAGGCCGTGAACGTTGAGACTCAGCCTTACCCCGGATTTCCCACCGACCTTCAGCCGCAGTTCGTGGCCATGATGACCCGGGCGTCGGGGGTTGCGGCGGTCGCCGAGACCAGGTTCGAGAACAGGTTCGGGTACGCCGACGAGCTACGCAGAATGGGCGCGGACCTGCAGGTGGACAGGGACACGATAATCGTAAGGGGCGTTGAGAAACTCACCGGCGCCCCGGTGGAGTGCCCGAGGGACATACGCGGAGGCGCTGCGCTGCTGCTCGCAAGCCTCGTGGCCGAGGGCGAGACGGAGATCCGCGAGGTTGAGCACATCGATAGGGGCTACGACCGGATAGAGGTCAAGCTCGCCTCCGCGGGGGCGCAGGTGAAGAGGGTCATGGAGGGCGATGATCCGTGAGTTCAGGCTCTGATGGGAGTAGTCGGGGAGCACCCCCGAAGGGGGAAAGCCCGGCGCGACTGACCGGTGCGTGGTTTGTGCCGTTGCTTCTCGCTTTCGCGCTGACGACCGGTGGCGGGCTCGTGCCGCCGGGGAGGGCGATGGCGGCGGGCGGGCGGGCCGAGTTCGCGACGGCCGTCGAGTCGGCGCTGACGCCCGGCGTATGGGAGGTGACCGTGGGCGGTCGCGCCGTGATACGTATCCGGGTCCCCGCGGGGGGCATGTCCACCCGGGAGCGGGCATGTATCGTGGCAAAGAGGCTCCACGATAGCCTGAACGACGCCGATCCTGAAGATGTGAGGCCTGCGGTCGTGCGGGGCAGTTTCGCCGTGGCTGCCGGAGGCCGGCTTATCGTGACCGTGGACAGGCTCCACGCGTCCTTGAACGGAAGTTCCTGCTATGTGCTGGCGCTGCGATGGGCGAACAACATTCGCGAGGCGCTCGGCACGCCGCCGCTGCGCGGAGGTGGACAGCTCGTGTCTCTCGATGGCGAGCGTGGGCGGCCTATACATATCGGGCGGGCCTCGTGGTACGGCGGCCGCTGGCACGGGCGGCCGACGGCGACGGGCGAGATCTACGACCAGAACACGCTGACCGCCGCCCACCGCACGCTGCCGTTCGGCACCATCGTTCGAGTCATCAACCTCTCCAATGGCAAGCAGGTCACGGTCAGGATCAACAACAGGGGGCCATACGTGCGCGGTCGTGACATCGATCTCTCGAGGGCCGCGGCCGAGGCAATCGACCTCATCGGGCCGGGGGTTGCTCCGGTGGCCATCGAGATCGTCGGCAAGAAATGACGCGGTGACGCCGGGCAGCGCGGAAGGAATTCCCTCATCCCGTGGCGTATTGGGCAATCCACAGGTCGGAGCGGGCTGCGCCATGGACTGTAAGGCAAGGAGGTGCTGCGATGGCTCTGCGCGTTTACAACACGCTGACCAGGCAGAAAGAGGATTTCACCCCCCGCACCCCGGGGCGGGTGGACATATACCAGTGCGGCGTCACCCCCTATGACTACACGCACATGGGCCACGCCCGCCAGTATGTGTTCTGGGACACGGTCAGGCGGTACCTCAAATGGCGCGGCTGGCAGGTGTTCTGCGTCCAGAACGTCACTGACGTCGACGACAAGATAATCGCCAGGGCGAACGAGAGGGGCGTCTCGCCGGCCCAGGTCGCCGGGGAATACCACGAGGACTTCCTTGGCGTCATGGACAGGCTGGGCGTGGAGAGGCCCGACGTGTTCCCGAAGGTCACCGACCATATGCAGGACATCATCCGCATCATCGAGGGCCTCGTGGAGAAGGGTTACGCCTACCAGGTGGACGGCGACGTGTTCTTCGAGGTGACGCGCTTCCCGGGTTACGGCAAGCTGTCGCGAAGGTCCCTGGACGAGATGCTGGCGGGGGCGCGTGTGGAGGTGGACCCGAGGAAGCGAAATCCCATGGATTTCGCGCTGTGGAAGTCCTCCAAGGCGGGCGAGCCGGCGTGGGACAGCCCCTGGGGGCGAGGCCGACCCGGGTGGCACATCGAGTGCTCGGCGCTGGCCCTGAAGTACCTGGGCAGCGGGTTCGACTTCCATGGCGGCGGCGATGAGCTCATGTTTCCTCACCACGAGAACGAGATAGCGCAGTCCGAGGCTTATACGGGCCAGGAGCCGTTCGCGCGCCACTTCGTCCACCACGCCATGCTCAACGCGGGCGACGCCAAGATGTCGAAGTCCCTCGGCAACTTCTTCGCCGTGCGGGACGTGCTGCGCGAGGTCGAGCCCGGGGTGATCCGCTACTACTTCGCCTCCAGGCACTATCGCAGCCCGGCGGCATACAGCATCGAGGAGCTCGAGTCGGCGAAAAGGGCCTATGAGCGGCTGCGGTCCACGCTGGGCGCCGCCAGGCGGCGCCTGGCCGAAGCGGAGCGCACCGGGGCGTCCGGCGGGCGCGGCGGGCAGGCGCCGGCCGGGGAAGCCGCCGGCGATGCCCGGGACGAGCTTGTGAAGGCGTCTGGCGAGGCGAGGGAGAAGTTCACCCAGGGAATGGACGATGACTTCAATACCGCAGTGGCTCTTGCAGCCATCCACGACCTTGCACGCTCGATAAACGACTCCCTGCACTCGGCCGGAGGCGTGAGGCCTGACGGGCTGCGGCGCGCGGTGGACACCATGGAGGATCTCGGCGGCATCCTGGGCCTGTTCCGCGAGAAGGAGGAGGGCGCGGCCGACGCCGGGACGGCGGAGCTGGCGCGCGGCCTCATCGAGCTTCTGGTGTGCGTGCGCGAGGATCTCCGGGCGAAGAAGGAATGGGCTCTTGCAGACAGGATTCGCGATGGCCTGCGCGAGAGAGGGATAGTGCTCGAGGACACGGCCTCGGGCACCGTCTGGAAGCGGGAGAGATGACGCCGTTTAACGCCGATGAGGTGGACAGGCTCCCCGCTGGGGTGCTCGCTTACATCGGCGACGCCGTATACGAGCTTTACGTGCGGGAGAGCCTCGTGCGAGACGGGCGCCGCGACCTCGAGGAGCTTCACAGGGAGGCGACCATGCGGGTGAATGCGAAGGCCCAGGCGCGCACCCTGGCCGAGCTCGACACCTTCCTTTCGCCGGACGAGCTCGAGGTGGCGAGGAGGGCACGGAACGTCCACACGGGGCGGGGCTCGAGGAGCATGGCGGTGCTTGACTACAGGCACTCCACGGGGTTCGAGGCCGTCATCGGCTACCTTTACCTGCTGGGCCGGATGGAGCGGCTCCGGGAGGTGCTCGAGAAAGCGCTGGCCGTGGCAGGTGCGCATCCAGGAGGCCCATCATCATGAACGTAAGACTCGTGAGTCATACGCCCGATCCCGAAAAGGTGGTCGCGATCGCGGCGAGGCAGTGTTACTCGCCGCTCGGTGCTGCCGAGCTGGCGGAGGGGCTGTCCGACGAGAAGGTGGGTGAGCTCATCAGGACCATCCTGGAGTCGGGGCACATGTCTCCCACCGAGCATGCCTCGTTCACGTTCGCCATCGAGGGCGTGAGCCGGGCACTTAGCCATCAGCTCGTCAGGCACAGAATCGCGTCATACTCGCAACAGTCGCAGCGCTACGTGAACGAAGAGGGCTTTGACTACGTGACGCCGCCGTCTGTGGCGGCGAACGAACGGGCGCGCCGGATCTTCGAGGAGCAGATGGAGCAGGCCAGGGACGCATACAGAGAGCTTGTGGCGCTGGTCCCGAGGGAGGACGCGAGGTTCATCCTGCCGAATGCGTGCGAGACCAGGCTCGTCATGACCATGAACTGCCGGAGCCTCTACAACTTCTTCGAGCGCCGGCTGTGCGAGCGGGCGCAGTGGGAGATACGCGACCTCGCCAGGGCCATGCTCGAGTGCGTCCGGAAGGTGGCGCCGCGCCTCTTCTCGTGGGTCGGGCCGCCATGCGAGATGCGCGGCTACTGCCCGGAAGGCAAGATGTCGTGCGGCAAGGTGGAGGCGGCGAGCCGCCGTCTCATAGCCGCCGCCGATCTCGCAAAAGATAACGGTGAGGCCGGCGAGGCCGGGGGAGAGTAGCAGGTGAAGCCTGAAGAACCCGGGGAAGCCGGGGAAGTGGGCCGCCGCCGGGTGACGGGCGAAGGAGAGATGCTCGAGGGCCGCAACCCCGTCATCGAGGCGCTGCGCTCGGGCCGGCCCCTCGTCAAGATCATGCTGGCGAAAGGGGTTGAACCGGCGTTCAGCGCGACGGTGAGGTCGCTCGCGCGCGAGGCGGGCGTTCCGGTGGTGGAGGCTGACCGCGCGCGGCTTGACGCGCTCTGCGGCGGTCGCAACCACCAGGGCGTGGTGGCGGTCGGAGCGGCGGCCAGATACTGCGAGGTGGACGACCTCCTCGAGATGGCGGCCACAGGGGGTGCGTTCGGGCCAGGCGCTGCAGGGCGCGGCGGCGCGCCGCTTGTCGTGGTGCTCGACGGCATCGAGGACCCCCGGAACCTCGGGGCGATAATGAGGACATGCGATGCGGTGGGGGCCACGGGCGTGATCGTTCCGAAGCGGAGGGCGTGCGGGCTCACGGGCGTGGTGGCGCGAGCCTCGGCGGGGGCGGTGGAGTACGTGCCGTGCGCGAGGGCGGCGAACCTTGCGCGTGAGGTCGGGAGGCTGAAAGAGAACGGCTTCTGGGTGTTCGGGGCGGACGCGGGGGCGAGGCGCACCATCTACGAGGTGGACTTCACCGGCCCGGTCGCCCTGGTCGTCGGTTCGGAGGGACGGGGGATATCGCGGCTGCTGGCGGAGAAGTGCGATTTCCTCGTGAGGATCCCGACGAAAGGTCGTGTGTCCTCGCTGAACGCGTCGGTGGCCGCTGCAGTGATCATGTTCGAGGTGCTGCGCCAGAGGGAGGCGACGAGAGCGGCGAAGGGGGAGTAAAGAGAAGGTATAGGCCGCGAGACGTGGTGGTGCGTGTCGGGCGAGGGCCTGTCCGGGCCAGGTGATGGACGGCCAGCCTGGGGCCGATGCATGGTGCGCTCGCGTTTCTTGACTTGTCCACGAACGCAAGTGTATAATTTCTTCGTGGGGCGAGCGACGTCAGATCAGGGGGCGATGCCAGTGAGTGCCGAGCCACAGCGCCAGCCATCTTCTCTGTATGATGACATGCTCGACGAGGAAATTGTCGAGAGCGCGAGATGCGGGGAGAGAGCCGCCGAGGAGCATCTCATCAACAAGTACAAGAACTTCGTCCGTGCCAAGGCCCGCTCGTACTTCCTCATCGGTGCCGACCGCGAGGATATCGTCCAGGAAGGCATGATAGGTCTCTTCAAGGCCATACGGGATTTCCGCAGCGACAAGTTGGCCTCCTTCCGCGCGTTTGCTGAGCTTTGCATTACGCGGCAGATCATTACGGCCATCAAGACGGCCACCAGGCAGAAGCACATTCCTTTGAACTCGTACGTGTCCCTCAACAAACCTATATACGACGAGGAGTCGGACCGGACGCTGCTCGACGTGCTCTCAGGCACCAAGGTCACCGACCCCGAGGAGCTCGTGATAAGCAGGGAGGAGTTCGTCGACATCGAGTCCAAGATGGGCGAGTTCCTGAGCGATCTCGAATGGAAGGTGCTTTCCTCATATCTCGACGGGAAGTCCTACCAGGAGATCGCAGGCGAGCTTCACAGGCACGTGAAGTCCATAGATAACGCGTTACAGCGCGTGAAACGTAAGCTGGAACGGTACATAGAAAAACGCGACGAAGCCATCTAAACTCACCGGTTTCCGCTGGTTTCCCCTTTTCGCCTCGCACCAACCTCTTGACTGTCTCCCTGTGTACAGTCCCTGTCCAAGCAGTTGCCCTGAACACGGGCACCGGCAGCGGCGACACGGGCCGGGGGCTGGCGGCGGGCGCTTGACACGGAAGCCACAGGCGGGCTAGAATATGCTGTAGCCCGGTGCCGACGTAGCTCAATGGCAGAGCGGCTGATTTGTAATCAGCAGGTTGGGGGTTCGAATCCGCCCGTCGGCTCCAGTGTTTTCTAGGGTTTCTGGTCTCCCAGAGTCGCCACGGAGGAGCGTTTGACTGCAACTATTCTCCCTGCCATAGTCCTACGCGTGAATTGTAGCAGGGGATCGTCACACGGTTCTCGGCAGCGTGTTAAGCATCTGTAACCACGCCGTCGTGTCTCCTTACCAGAACGCCAGCTTTCACACGTTGAGCGCGTCGCTGCCGGTGCAAACGTATACGCACTGGGTCGCGCAGGCGCGTAGAGAACGGGCACACTGGCGAATGCGCAACAACGGAGAGCATCAGCGGCACGAGATGCTCGAGGTGCTGGCCGACCGCTTCAGAGCGGCGCTGCCCCAGCACTCCGGAGAGCCTAACGAGTGATGGTTCTTGCTGAACGAATGATGGCTTTTTGCTACTTGCTGGCGCACTCCTTCAGGGCTTCCAGCAGCCGGCCCACTTCTTCGCTGGTGGTGTAGGGCGCTATGCCCACCCGCACCACGCCGCCGCTCTCGGCGAGGCCGAGGCGCTCGATGAGGGTCGTGGCGTAGAAATCACCGTGCCACACGAAGATGCCGCGGTCTCCAAGGAACCTTGCGACGTCCGCAGGGTGCCTGCCCGCCACGGTGAACGACACCGTTGGGGTCCGCTTACCGTCAGCGGGAAGCCCGTACACCGTCACTCCTGGGATCGAGGCCAGCCCGTCCATAAGCATGGCAAAGAGCGGCCGTTCGTGGAGTTCGATGGCGGCGAAGCCCGAGAGGATGCGCGACCTTCGACTTGCGGGGTCCTTCGCCGGGTGATCAGCATCCGGTTGCACTGCGCCCGGTTGAGGTGCGCCAGCCTCTGGTGTGGCGGCGCCTTTACTCACGCTCCCGGGGAGGGCCGCTGCCTGCTGCCGAAGTGCAGTCCCGAGATCAGCGATGAACTCTATCGCCTCGATGACGCCTGCTATGCCCTCGTGGTTCAGCGTGCCGGTCTCGATCTTGTGTGGGGGTCTTGGGCTCTGGGGGCGCACCTTGTATGTGGCAAGGCGCTCGAACGCATCGCGCCGGCCGTAGAGGATGCCTACGTGCGGGCCGGAGAACTTGTACGCGGAACACAGCAGGAAATCGCAGCCGATGTCGCGCACGTCGATGGCTCCGTGCGGCGCGTAGTGGACTGCGTCGACCACGCATACCGCCCCAACGGAGTGGGCGAGGGACGCCACGCGCTTCACATCGTTGATGGTGCCGACCGCGTTGGACGCGTATCCCAGCGCCACCACCCTGGTGCGAGCTGTGACCGCCCGCTCCAGGTCGTCGTAGTCCGGCGTGCACTCGGGCAGGTTCACGCGGACTGGCCTCACCACCACGCCCTTTTCCTCCAGGGCCTGCCAGGGACCGCGGTTTGCCTCGTGATCGAGGTCCGTTATGACGATCTCGTCGCCGGGCGTGAGCGCGCGCCCCAGGGCGCGTGAGAGAGCGAAATTCAACGTGGTCATGTTGGGGCCGAAGGCGATCTCGTCCGGCGAGGTCGCCCCGAGCATGTCCGCTACGGCCTGCCTCGCCGCGGTTATCGTCTCGTCTGTGCGGCGGCTCGTGGCGAACTCGCCGTGGCAGTTGGCGTTCGCTTCCCTGTAGTAGCGGGCAACCGCCTCGATCACCCGGGTTGGAACCTGTGTGCCGCCGGGGCCGTCGAAGTACGCCGCCATGCGTCCGTTCACTCGGATGTCAAGTGCGGGGAACTCCTGCCTGCAGAAAGAAAGATCGACGTGCATCCATCCTTGCCTCCTCTTTTACTCCTTTGGTGAGCGTGCGTTCCTTTCGGGATGCCTTGAGAACTTCGACATGGCTGCCGCAAGTCCTGTCATGGCGGTGCGCTGGATGAGGACCTCGGATCGCCTGCCAACCATGGCCAACCATAGCAGTGCGGTCCGAAGCGAGGCAGACGGGTCGCGCGGTACCAGCGGCACCAAGGGGGATCGAAAGGGCTTGCACCTGAGACGGCGATGGCTGGCCCGGCCTGGCCGAGCTTGACCTGGACCCGACCCGAGTGCACTGGGGTGGACTGGGCTGGACTGGACTCGAACGGGGTGGGGCCGCCTCTCCCGAAGGACGCTCACCGGGGGGG
>DKEX01000069.1 GCA_002452295.1 Firmicutes bacterium UBA6811
GCCGGCGCAACGATAGGCTTCGGCGCGACGATTATTCCGAGTATCAGCAGGACCATAGCGACGCCGAGCTCAAGTGCGTTGATGTAGTCTCGCGGCTGCAGGAGTCGTTGGACAGGAAGCGTGGAGGCGAAGTAGATGTATACCATGACAATAACGATCCATGCCGCGCTGGTGAGCCTTATCGGGATGTAAAGCCCCATCCAGATGGTGAGGTACATCAACACCATCGCCACGATGGAGCCCACAAGGAGGCTGCCCTTCTTGTTGAACAAGTACCACGAAAGCCCCATGGCGATGGGAATCTCGACCCAGATCGGGAACGCCGACTCCGGGTACTTCACGAAAAGGCTCGCAATGAGAATGGCGAAGATGGCTACGACAATCCAGAGACAGAAGAATATGATCGCAAAGAACAGCGTCCTCGCGCGAGGGTTCACGACAGGCCCTGTTATGTCGCCTATCGACTTGCCCTGGTGCCTCATGGAGATAACAAGGGCCCCAAGGTCGTGAACCGCGCCTGCGAAGATGGACCCGAGAACAACCCAGAGGAGCGCAGGAACCCAGCCCCATATGACACCGAGAACCGGGCCTACAATCGGACCGGTTCCTGCGATCGAAGTGAAATGGTGACCCGTAAGTATGATCCTGTTAGTCGGCACGTAGTCCACGTGGTCGTTGATCTGCTCCGCCGGAGTCAGATTCTTCGCGGCGAGCTCGAACAGCTTGTGCCCGAGCCTCTTTCCATATAGGTTATATGCGAGGATATACAGGAGGAAGGTCACTACCATCACAAGCAGAGAATTCATCGCATCCACCTCCATGTGAGAATTTGGAAGCGAACCTCCCACCATGGCGCCTCAGATTTGCTTTTCGCCATCCGAAGATGAATTCCTGCAAATTCGTGCCTAATTGTTGCTACCAGCTTCACAAATATGCAACTCGTGCACATTAGCCCCCTCTTCACGTGAAGTCAGCACCAGACGCATGCGAGGGAGCAGCATCATCTTCTCAAAGTCTCGGAACATGATTCTCGCCGCCTCGTGGGATTCGATCTCCTTTCTGGCATCGAGAACGCGCTTGAACTCAGAAGATTCTCTCTAGCGCGCTGGCAAGCTCCTTCGCCCCTTCCACGGCGGACATCAGTTCCGCCCTCCATCACGGTGCAGACACGCGCATGCGACCGGGCCGAGGCCGCGCCTGGTGAGGCGTCACCCGTTGAACCTGTTCATCGCCTCATCGATGCCATAGGCGACCCAGGCCTCCACCGCATCGGCGGCGCGGCCAAGCGCCTCTGGCATCGTAGCAAGCTCCCCCCGGGTGAACCACTCCAGCACGTAGGTCACGGCATCCTCGGCGGGACCCGGCCTCCCAATCCCCACCCTCAGCCTGGGGAACTCCTCGCTGCCGAGGAGGGCTGTAACGGACTTCAGGCCGTTGTGCCCGCCGTCGCTCCCCTTCGGCCGCATGCGTATATGGCCGGGACCGAGGGCCATGTCATCGACCACGACCATGATATCGGAGATCGCCACACCATACCACCCGGCGATGGCACGAACAGCGTACCCGCTGCGGTTCATGTAGGTGAGCGGCTTCGCAAGCAGGACCTGCTCCCCGGAGATCCCGGCCTGCCCGAGAAGGGCATGGAACCTCCGCCGGAAAGCATCGATGCTTTTCCTCCTCGCAAGCAGGTCAATGACCATGAAGCCGACGTTGTGCCGGGAGCCCTCATACCGGCTGCCCGGGTTGCCAAGCCCCACAACAAGCTTCACGAGCTTACTCTTCCTTCTTATCCTCGGCGCCCTCTTCGGCCTCGCCAGCCTCGGCAGCCGCCGGCTTCTCCGCCTCGGCCACCTTGGCAGGCGCCGCGACCGCCACCACGATCTCGTCCCCGTGGGCAAGGGCCCGCACGCCCTCTGGCAGCTCGAGGTTGGCCACCTTGAGCGAGTCGCCGATCCTCAAGCCCGACACATTCACCTCGACTCTGTCGGGCATGTCGGCAGGCAGAGCGTGAAGCTGGATCTCCCACAGCATGTGCTCGAGCACGCCGCCATCGTTAAGACGCCTATCCTCGCCCACCAGCACCACCCGGATCGAGGCGGTTATGGCTTCGGTCATGGACACTTCCTGGAAGTCCGCGTGAATGATATCGCCACGGACGAAGTCGCGCTGGACCTCCTTCAGCACGACGGTCTTCTCAGCGGCGCCCTTTCCGTCACCGGAGATGACCAGCCTGACCAGCTTGCCGGCGCCGAGCCCCGCCTGGACCGCTCTGGCAAACTCTCGCTCGTCGAGGCTGATGGCAGTGGTATCCTTTCCCCTGCCGTACACCACTGCAGGCACCTCGCCCCTGGCGCGGGCCTTTCGCGCAGCGCCCTTGCCGATCTCATGTCGTGGCTCTGCTTTGACAACTACTTCCTTCACTTCGTAACAGCTCCTTCCGAACTCCGCTGCCGGCTGAGTCGATCTCCCTAGTCGAACAGGATCGACACCGAAAGCTCCTCGTATATGCGGCGAATGGCCTCGGCGAGAAGCGGCGCGACGGAGAGCACCTCCATTCTCTCAGGGCGCCTGCTCTCGTCGATGGGTATAGTGTCGGTCACGACGATCTTCTTGATCCCCGAGGCCGCCAGGATATCCCTGGCAGGTCCCGACAGAAGGGCGTGGGTGCACGCCGCGTACACGTCGCGCGCCCCAGCGCCATGAAGGGCCTCGGCCGCCTGTACTAGTGTACCGCCGGTGTCTATTATATCATCGACGAGGACGACGGATCTGCCATCCACGTCGCCGATGATGTTCATCACCTCCGACACGTCCGGCGCGGGCCGCCTCTTATCGATAACGACGAGGTCTGCGTGGACTTTTCCCGCCATGACCCGCGCTCTTGCCACACCCCCGATATCCGGCGAGGCCACGACGAAGTCTTCGAGCCCGGTTTCCTCAAAATACTTCGACAGGATCGGCATCGCCAGGAGCGGGTCCACGGGAATGTCGAAGAACCCCTGCACCTGCCCGGCGTGCAGGTCAACGGTGACCATCCTGTCGCATCCCGCCGTCACCAGCAGGTTGGCGACGAGCTTGGCGGTTATCGGGTCCCTGGCTTTCGTCTTTCTATCCTGCCTGGCGTAACCATAGTACGGAATCACCGCGGTCACCGTCTTCGCCGAGGCGCGCCTCATGGCGTCTATGATGATGAGGAGCTCTATCAGGTTCTCGTTCACCGGGGGACAGGTGGGCTGAACCACGAAGACGTCGGTGCCCCGGACGCTCTCTTCGATGGCGACCCTGATTTCGCCGTCGCGGAACCTGTCCACTTTCATGGCAGCAAGCCCCACCCCGAGGTGGGAGGCTATCGCCTCCGCGAGGCCCGGATGGGCGCGCCCTGTAAAGATCTTCATCTTCTTGTAGGACGGCAGCATCATGTGGATTCCGCCTGCTTCACTCATCACGCAAACCCCCCTGACTCGTTGCTGGAACGGCCGCCGGGGCCCGGGCCGGCGCGACCTTCCGCCTTCTCACGCCGTTCGAGACGTCTTTTGACCCAGCCGTGGATCTCCTTCTGAAGGCCGCGCGCAATACCCAGCGCGCCTTCAGGCACATCCCTCGTGATGGTGGAGCCAGCTGCAACATAAGCGCCCTTGCCGATCCTGACGGGAGCTACAAGGTTGGAGTTGCTGCCGATGAACACGCGATCCTCGATGATGGTAGGATGCTTCTGCCACCCGTCGTAGTTGCACGTGATGGTCCCGGCGCCCACGTTGACTCCCTCACCCACCGTGGCATCCCCCAGGTACGTCTGGTGAGGGACCTTGCTGCCCTTCCCTATGATAGATTTCTTGACCTCCACGAACGTGCCGACCTTGGACTTCTCCTCGAGGACGGTGCCCGGCCGCAGGAAGCTGTATGGCCCCACGGTCGCGCCTGGCCCTATCGCGGACTGAAGCACCACCGCGTTGGACACCGACGCCCCGTCGGATACGGCGGAGTCTGCCATCCGGACGAACGGACCGATGGTGCAACTCTCGCCGATGACCGTCTTTCCCTGAAGGACCGTGAACGGGAGGATGATCGTGTCCCGCCCCACGACCACGCTGGCGTCCACAAACGTCGACGGCGGATCGACGAGCGTCACGCCGGAGAGCATCAGGCGCTCACGTACCCTGTCCCGGAAGATGCGCTCGGCCTCCGCGAGCTGGACCCGTGTATTGATCCCCCGTGCCGACAGGGGATCCCGCGCTCTCACGACCCTCACCGGGAAGCCTTTTCCTATCATGATGCCGATGACATCGGTGAGATAGTATTCGTCTTGAGCGTTTTCCGGAGCGATGCCGTGCAAGGCATCGAAAAGGGCGTGCGTGTCAAAGCAGTATATCGAGCTGTTAACCTCCCGTGTTGCCGCTTCCTCGGCGGACGCGTCTTTCTCTTCGACGATCTTCACGATCTCGCCCTGCGGCCCCCGGATGATCCGGCCATACCCCGAAGGGTCGTCGAGCACCGCGGAGAGCACGGTGGCCAGCGCCCCACTCTCCTGGTGACCTTCCACGAGCGTAGCAAGGTCATCCCCGGAGAGGAAGGCTGCGTCGCCCGCCACCACGGCGCAGGTGCCGGTGTACTCGCGAAGCGCGCCCTCCGCCTGCATCACGGCATGCCCGGTGCCGAGCTGTTCCGCCTGAAAGACGCATTCCCCACGCATTCCGACAGCCTGCTTCACCAGGTCGGCCCCGTGCCCAACGACAACGATAACTCGCGTTGCCCCGGCGGCATCGACGGCGTCGAGTACATGCGATATCATGGGCTTCCCACATATCTCGTGCATCACCTTGGGAACCCGGGATTTCATCCGGGTTCCGAGCCCGGCGGCGAGCACGATCGCCACAAATTCCGCCATGTTCATTCCCCCGAAACGACTTCTCGACGCGCCGCGCACAAATAAGGATGGGCGCGGCATGCGGCCCCGAAGGGCCCGTGTTTCTTCCGCCCCGCGTTGCCTGGTCCGCAGACATATTCAACGCTGGCGCGGGGTTTCCTTCCGTGCCCGCGCACAAAAGACGGCGAGAGGAGCCGGCTTCCCGCCCCCCTCGCCCCGAAGGCTACAACCCATGAAAAAGGACGCAAGACCTTGTGCGAGGGCCACACCCTCTCCGGACGGCCCCGGGCTTCAATCCTCCGTGCCATACTGTGTGCAGGCTTCCTTTACCTTCGCAGCGACTATCACCCCATTCTGTACGCTGAAGGCCAGGTCATCGAAGGGCTGGAGCCCGAGATGCCGGAGCACCTCCTCCGGCAAGGTAATGGTCCCACCCGGCAAGACGCTGGTCACCACCCGAAACCTACCACGGTTCAACCCCCATCCCCCCTTCCTCACCCAGGTATGGAATGCATTGCCATTACCATTCTATAACAGCTGTGGTCGCAATTCAAGGCCATGTGATGAAAACTCTCGAAGAAGTTCGATTTCGGACCAGTTGCGCACTATGTGTCGTGTTTTGCGCCGACGCGTTGTTCCTTACGCTTGCATTTGCAGTATATTGACCGTTATCATACTCATGCGGCACATGCCGGTGCGCGAGACGCCATCCCCTCCGCCTGCCGGCAGGCGCCCGGGCCGACCCCCAGCTGCGGCGACCTGCGTCGGCTGGGTTGTCTCGTGGGGTTCCTTACTCAAGGTCGAGAGGTTCGCTCACTCAAACAGGTATAGCCCGAGAGCGTCGTATGTGTCCGGGGTCACGACGCCGGTCACGCGGATGCCTCTCGAGCGCTGGAAGGCCTTCACCGCGTCGATGGTGGGTTGTTCGTACATCCCGTTCTCCGGCCCGGGGTCGAGCCCGAGCATCCTCAGGCGCCGCTGCACCGCCAGCACATCGGTGCCCCGCTCTCCTGGCCCCATCTCCCGTCTGGGGTTGCGAAGGGGTCCGAAGGGGTTGCCGCATATCACGACGGGAGTCCCCAGGGGCACCCACTCGAAGATGAGCTCCACGTCGTGATTGAACATCCTGATGCAACCACCGCTTACCGCGTCCCCGATATACCAGGGTTTGTTCGTGCCGTGGATGCCGTACTTGCCCCAGGGCACGTCCAGCCCCATCCACCTTGTGCCGAACCCGCCGCTCCAGGCGCCCTTCGATGCAACCTTCCACTGCCCCTGGGGGGATGGAGTCGAAGGCTTGCCCACGGCGACATGGAACTGCTTATAGGGCTTCCCGTCTGAAAGCACGGTGAGGGTGCATTCCACCGTGTCAATGACGATCTCCACGTTCCCCGGCGGAGGAGGAACCGGCCCGTACGCTACTGGAGATGCGCCCGTTCCACCCAGGGCGACCCAGGTTCGTGGTCCCAGCACGCCGTCGGCCCGGAGCCCCTTGCTTCTCTGAAACGCCCCGACCGCGGCAGCAGTTCGCGGGCCGTACACGCCGTCCGCCGGGCCCGGGTCGAACCCGAGGGTCGCAAGATACCCCTGGAGGTGGGCGATACCCACGCCGGAAGGACGCGGGGTCTCCGCCCGGAGCACTCTATCATAGTCGCAGCCGCATGCGTACAGCGCAGGACCGGACAGCGACGCTGCGGGGGCTGCCGCAGGTGCCCGGCCCGAAGACGCGGCGGAGCCGGTGGCTGGCCCCGTGAAGGCGCCACCGGCTCCCGCTTCCTTCCCAGCTGGCAGCACCTGCGCGTCCGGCGGGGCATCCCCTTGCCCCTCCTGCGAACGGAGGGGCGCCAAAGGTCGAGCCTGCGGGGGCCATCCCGCACGGATGCACGCAAGCAGGCCTCCAGCCAGAACGAAAACGAGAAGTAGGAGCAAACCGCGCCGGTTCGTCATGGTTCCCCTTCCTCCCGGATAACCTGCACCGGATCAGCGCCAACCCACCAGGCACGCGACAGAGCGACGGCGGGCGGCGCACCTTCCCGGCAACCCCTCCCAAAAGTCGAG
>DKEX01000107.1:0-11248 GCA_002452295.1 Firmicutes bacterium UBA6811
ATCGATGCCGACCTCAACGCCGGGCTCATCGACGAGCATGCGGCAAGGGCCAGGCGGCGGGCGATTGAGCTCGAGGCCGACTTCTACGGCGCCATGGATGGCGCCAGCAAGTTCGTGCGCGGCGACGCCATCGCTGGAATCATAATCACGCTTGTCAACATCCTGGGCGGCATAGTCATCGGCATGGTCCAGTTGCGCATGCCTGTCATGCAGGCGCTGCAGACATTCGCGCTTCTGACGGTGGGCGACGGCCTCGTGTCGCAGATCCCGGCGCTTCTCGTCTCCACCGCCACCGGCATCATCGTCACCCGGGCCGCGGCGCAGTCCAACTTCGGGCAGGAGGTCACGACGCAGCTTCTCGCCCAGCCGAGGGCCGTCGCCATCGCCGCGGGGATGCTGGTGCTGTTCGGCATGGTGCCCGGCCTTCCGAAGATGCCTTTTTTCCTGCTGGCTGCCGCCGGGGGGGCGCTTTCGTACGCCATAGCCGGTGCAGAGCGGGCGCGCCTGAAGGCCGAGGAGGAGGAGGCCGAGAAACCACCGCCCGCCCCGAAGCAGCCGGAGAACGTCATGTCCCTCCTAGCGGTCGATGCTCTCGAGCTCGAGATCGGGTACGGTCTCGTCCCTCTCGCCGACGAGAGCCAGGGCGGGAACCTGCTCGAGCGGGTCACCATGGTGAGGCGGCAGATCGCAGTGGAGCTGGGGCTTGTGCTGCCGCACATCCGCATACGGGACAACATCCAGCTCCGCCCGTCCGGCTACGCCATCAAGATTCGCGGCGTCGAGGTGGCGCGGGGCGAGGTCATGGTGGGATACTACCTCGCCATGAACCCCGGCGTCGTGGTGGAGCCGGTGCCCGGCATAGAGACCAGCGAGCCTGCGTTCGGGCTTCCTGCGTTGTGGATACCCGAGCAAGACCGCGAGAGGGCCGAGATGGCGGGCTACACCGTGGTCGACCCGACGTCGGTCATCGTGACCCACCTCACGGAGGTCATCCGCAGGCATGCCGCGGAGCTTCTCGGGAGGCAGGATACGGCGAACCTCATAGAAAACGTGAAGAAGACGGAGCCGGCGGTGGTCGAGGAGCTCATCCCGGGCCTCTTGACCATCGGCGACGTGCAGAAGGTGCTTTCGAGCCTTCTGCGCGAGGGCGTGTCCGTCCGCAACGTGCCTGCGATACTCGAGGCCCTCGGGGATCACGCCCGGGAGACGCGCGACCTCGACGCGCTCACCGAGCACGCCAGGGCAGCCCTGGCCCGCGCCATATGCAGGCAATACCGAAACGCCGACGGAGAGCTTGTGGTGGCGACCGTGGACCCCGAGATCGAGGAGGAGATGGCAAGGGCACTCGATGGGCGTGCTGCGGGCGAGGCTCCGGCGCTCGAGCCGGGGCTTGTGCAATCCGTGATCCGTGCTGTCTCGCGTGCGGTGGAGAGGATGGCGTCCGAGGGTTACCAGCCGGTTCTCCTGACGCGGCCCGGGGTGCGGCCGTATTTGAGGAGGCTCGTGGAGCGGGTGTTGCCGGACGTGGTGGTGCTTTCCTACAACGAGGTCACCAGGGATCAGAAGGTCAGGTCGGTTGGGACGGTGAGCCTGCATGAGAATTAAGCGGTACGTGGCCCGTACGATACAGGAAGCCCTTGACACGGTGCGCGAGGACCTTGGGCCTGACGCGGTGATACTCCACACGCGAAAGGCACGCAGGGGCGGCCTGGCCGGGCTTCTCGGGGGGGAGAGGTTCGAGGTCATCGCGGCGCTCGACGTGAACGTCCCTGAGACGGGAACAAGGGCCGGCGTGGCACCCAGGTCGGCGGCCAGGGGGCCGGCTCGGCCGCCGACGCCGACGCCCGCACCGGCGGGGGCCACGGCGCCGTCGTCGATCACGGGTCGGGCGGGCGGGCGCCCGGAAGGCCGACCAGGTGGCGGTGACGCCCATGCCGCGAGGCCGGCAGCGACCGTCCCCATGCAGGACGGAGGCGCGACAGCGCAGGCGGGTATGTGGCTTCAGCCGGGGACACGCGTGGCTGCGGGCGTCGGCGCGGGTGCCGCGCGGGCCTACGAAACCACGCCGGCGGCGCGGCTTGTGGAGATGCACGAGCGGCTTCTCGACATGGATGTGGACCCCGATCTCGCGGAGGCACTCATCCAGGCGGCGAAGATGAAGTGGCGGGAGGCGCAGGTGGCGGGGAAGTCAGCGTATGACCTGGTGCTTGACCTCATCACGGGGACGCTTCCCGTGGCGGGCGGCGTCGGGCTTGCACCGGGCTCGCGCCGGGTGGTGGCCCTGGTGGGTCCAACCGGGGTTGGCAAAACGACCACGCTCGCAAAGATAGCGGCCCTGGCAGCGCTTTTCGGGAAGAAGAAGGTGGCATTTGTCACGGCCGACACTTACAGGATTGCCGCGGTTGAGCAACTGCGGACCTATGCCGAGATAATCGGCGTGCCGTGCGAGGTGGTGTACACGCCCGCCGAGATGCGCCAGGCTCTCGCATCCCACAGCGGGCGCGACCTGGTGCTCATCGATACCGCCGGGAGGAGCCCGAGGAGCGGAATGCACATGGCGGAACTGGGCGCCTTTCTCGAGGCCGCCGGGGTGGATGAGACGCACCTCGTTCTCAGCATGACCACGAGGCCCCGCGACCTCTTTGACATAGTGGCGAGGTTCGGCCCATGCGGCGTCAACAGGCTCGTCTTCTCCAAGCTGGACGAGACGGAACGCCTGGGGGCGATCCTCGGGGTGGCGAGCGCGGTGAAGGTGCCCATCTCATACGTGACATACGGGCAGAACGTGCCGGAGGACATCGAGGTGGCGGACGCCGCTCGGCTTGCCAGGTGGATACTGGACGGCGGTGTGGCGGATGCCGAAGGCGCGAGGGGCGGTATAGACAGGGATGGAGGCACGGGCACGGGTGCAGGCACGGGCAGCGACGCAGGTGGAGGAGCAGGTGCAGGAGCAGGTGGAGGTGCAGGGGCAGATGCAGGCGCAAGCGTAGCGTCGGCGGAGGCGAGACTTCGGCAAACGGGTGGGAGAATGACATGAACGACCAGGCGAGGAGCCTCCGCAGCATTGCCCGGGAGCAGGGGCAGCCCGGGCGCCCCGACGAGGCCTGCGCCCCGCGCGTGATCGCGGTTACGAGCGGAAAGGGCGGCGTCGGCAAGACGAACGTGGTGCTCAATGCGTCTATCACGCTTGCGTTCGGCGGTGCGCGGGTCGTCGTGCTCGATGCCGACCTCGGGCTCGGCAACATCGACGTCATGCTGGGCATAGTTCCTCGATACACGCTGGCCCACGTGGCCGCCGGGGAGGTGGGCATTGCGGACATCGAGGTGCCGGGGCCGGGGGGCATAAGGATAATCCCGTGCGGGTCGGGGATCACTTCCCTCCTGCGCCTCCCCGAGTCGGAGAGGGCGCACCTCGTCTCGGCGCTTGCCGCTCTGGAGCGCGAGGCGGACTTTATCATCGTTGACACCGGCGCGGGTCTCTCTCCGGGCGTGGTCGGGTTTCTCGCCGCTGTCGAGGAGGTCATCGTCGTCACCACCCCGGAACCGACCTCCATCGCTGACGCCTACGCCACGGTGAAGGTGGTGTCTCATGAGAACCCCGCCGCGCCGGTGATGCTTGTCGTAAACATGGCGCGGGACCTCCAGGAGGCAGAGGACGCGGCGGAGAAGATAACCCTCGTTGCGAAGAGGTTTCTCCAGGTGAACATCAAGCTGCTGGGGTTCGTGCCGAGAGACCTGTGCGTAGCCAGGGCTGTGATGCAACAGAAGCCCTTCGTGCTGCGATACCCGTCGTGTCCCGCATCGCGAGCAGTAGGGGAGATCGCAAACAGGCTGCAGGGCAGGGGCGACGAGGCAGCTTCGCTCCAAGGGTTTGTCGGCCAAGGGCTTGCGGGCTTCTTCAGGAAGATCTCCTCGCGTTCCTGACCCCCTGTTGCCAGGGCGGAGAAGAGCCTGGGAGGATAGCCATCGTGGAAGTCGAGGATGTGCTGGCGGTAAACCAGAAGGTCACACTCGTTGTTCTCGAAGGGCGTAATGCAGGCAGCTACCCGAGCCGCGTGGAAGACATCGGGTTCGACGCGGTGGTTGTTGCTGCGCCGACGCACAAGGGTGCGGTCCTGAGACTGGCCGAGGGTGATGCCGTGCGCGTTCAAGCGGTGCAGCGGGACGCCGTGTACTGTTTCGACACGGTCGTTGAAATGACGATCATACACCCCTTTCCCATGCTTCAACTGGCGAGACCCGCGGAGATCGTGCGGGAGCAGAGGCGGCGGTACGCAAGGGCTGATGTCTCGCTTCCGGCGCGGTACCGCTGTCTTGACCACAAGAGCGGGCGCCGCCTCGCCCCGTACAAGGGGACGGCCACGAACGTGTCGGGCGGCGGTGCGCTGATACTGACCTTGCACTCCAGGTCGGACCTCAAGGTGGGCTCGCAGGTGGATATCGAACTGGAGCTTCCTGACGGCAAGGTCTCTGCGAAGGGTGTTGTGGTGAGGGCCTCGACCGAACAGGCGGAGATGGGGAAAGTCCAGAAGATAGCCGTGGAGTTCAAGGACATAGACGAGAAGCAGCGGGACGTGCTGGCGAAGTACGTCCTGCAGCGACAGTTCGAGTTGCGGCGCAAGGGGCTGCTGTAGGACCATGGCTGTGCAGGAACTGTGGGACGAGTACAAATCCCGGGGAAACCCCCGGGCCAAAGAGGAGCTCATCGCACGCTACCTCCCGATGGTCCCCGTGCTCGCAGGCAGGATGGCCATGAAGCTGTCCGCCGTGGTCGGCTACGAGGACCTGGTGGGCTGGGGAGTCATCGGGCTCATCGAGGCCATCGAGAAGTTCGACCCCGGCAGGGGAGTGAGGTTCGAAACCTACGCAAGGACACGGATCAGGGGCGCGATGGCTGATGGCGTGAGGGAAGCCGACTGGGTGCCAAGGTCCGTGCGACAGAACGCGCGGCGGATGGCGGGCGCATACGCGGCGCTCGAGAGAAGGCTCGGGCGGCCTGCCACCGACGAGGAGGCCGCGGCGGAGCTCGGGGTAAGCCCCGATAAGCTCCAGAGGATGCTGGCCGATGCATCGCGGGGCGCTGTCCTTTCCCTCGACGAGATCGTGCAGATGAGCGAGGACGGGCGCGCGGTCACCTTGCTGGACGCCGTCCCGGACCTCGACAGCCCGGATCCAGTCGCCGTATATGAGCTCGAGGACCTGAGGAGGCGCCTTGCGAGGGCCTTCGACGAGCTTCCGGAACGTGAGAGGCTCGTCGTGACCCTCCACTACTACGATGAGCTTACGGTGCGGGAGATAGCGGAGATACTGGGCGTATCGGAGGGGCGTGTCTCGCAACTGCACACTCGCGCGGTGCTGAGGCTCAGGGCCAGGCTGGCGCCTGGTGGAGACAGGGGAGACTGAAGGGGGGCGAGATGATGTCTGTGCGGTCTGTTGACGTCCAGAACGCCATAGCCCGGGCAGGGGAGGCCGAGCGGGTCCAGAGGGTCCAGAACGACGCGGCGACCACCGGGCAACAGGCGTTTGCGGCTGAGCTTTCGAAGCGGGCTGAGGAGAGATCACAGCAGGTTACATCGTCGCCCAGGGCTGAAGAGGAGAAGATCCGCGACGAGAAGGAGCGGCGCCGCCGGAGGGAGCCTGGCGCGGAGGGCGGCGGACAGGATGCGACGCCGGGAGCAGGCGGCGGCGGTGATGCCGGGGAAGGCGACCATGCTGGTGCGCCGACCGGCCCAGATGGCCCGGCCGGTGCGGCAGGCGCGGCCGGCACGGCTGACGAGGCCCCGGCGCCGGGGCGGATAATCGACGTGGAGGTTTGAGGCGTGGGTAATCTTGCACTACCGCAGGTGCCCTGGGACATCCTCCTCGCGGCGCTCGTCGCCGTTCTCGGGATCATGTTCATAGTGTTCTCCCTGGGGATGATGCTTGGCGAGCGCCGCGTGCGAGGAGGCGCGGTGGATGAGCGCAGGGGTCGCGGGGCGAGGACGCGAGACGATGCTGTCATAGATGATGCGGTGCGCGCGATCGAGGCCGCGGCGGCCCGGGCCATCCAGGACCTCGAGGCGCGGGCGCAAGTGGCCGCCCGGCTTCTGGACGAGGCCGAGGGCAGGATCGCGGGGCTCAGGGAGATGCTGGAGGCCTCGAACCCTGGGGCGACAGCAGGCGGGGGCCCCGGGTCGGCCGCAGGACGGGACACATCTCAGCCTGGCGGCGCGGCCGGCGCCGGCGGCGCCAGGGCGGTCGGGACCGCCGAGAAACACGCTCTGGTGTTCCGCCTCGCTGGCGAGGGCCTGAGCGTGCCGGAGATCGCAAGACGCGCAGGGATCGGCCGGGGCGAGGCCCAGCTTATCCTGGATCTCCGGGCAACGGGCGGAACAGGGGCGGCCGCTCAGCCGCATGCGCCTTTGCGCAGCTCCGCGGTGAGCGCGGGGACCACTTCAAACAGATCTCCAACGATCCCGTAGGTCGCCACGTTGAATATGCGCGCGCCCGGGTCCTTGTTGATGGCGACGATGATATTCGATGACCCCATCCCGGCGAGGTGCTGGATGGCGCCGGATATACCGCAGGCGATGTATATCTTCGGGCACACGGTCTTGCCGGTCTGGCCCACCTGGTGCGCGTAGGGTATCCATCCGGCGTCCACTGCGGCGCGCGAGGCGCCCACTGCGGCGCCGATGACTTGCGCCAGCTCCTCGATGATCTTGAAGTTCTCGGCCTTTCCGAGGCCCCGGCCTCCGGAGACGATGATATCGGCTTCCGCCAGGTTGACCATCTGCTGCGTTTCCTCGACCACCCTGACCAGCGTGGCCCTTGGCGGCAGGACATCCTTCACCAGCCTGATGATCTCGCCTCGCCTCGCCTCGTCGCGCGCAGCGCGCTTCATCACCTTGTGCCTGACGGTCGCCATCTGGGGGCGCCGGTCCGGGCAGAGGATGGTGGCCATGATGTTCCCGCCGAAAGCGGGGCGCGTCTGGAGCAGAAGGCGCTTTTCCTTGTCAATGGCAAGCCCGGTGCAGTCGGCCGTGAGGCCTGTCCTGAGCCTCGCTGCGACCCTTGGGCCGAGCGATCTACCGATGGTCGTCGCCCCGAGGAGGAGTATAGACGGTTTGTGTTCCTCGACAAGCTCCGCCATCGCCTGCGCGTAGGGCTCGTCCTGGAAGTCGGCGAGGGCGGGGTCGTCGACCACGTAGACCTTCTCAGCGCCGTGGGCGATGAGCTCGTTTGCGGCATCGCCCACGTTGTGGCCGAGGAGCACCGCGCAAAGCTCCTCACCGAGGTCGTCGGCGAGCTTGCGGCCTTCGCCGAGGAGCTCGTAGACCACGCTGGCAGGCACGCCCTTGCGCTGCTCGGCGAAGACCCAGACTCCCCGGAACCCGGAGGCGGTTCCGGCATCGGCTCCGGCACCCGGACCGGCCCCGGCTATAGCCCGAACGTCCTCAACTTCGATGGCCTCCGCAGGACACTCCGCCGCGCAGGCTCCGCAATGCGTGCAGTTCTCCAGGAGAACGGCGACGCCGTCCTTCACCGCAATGGCTCCATACGGGCACGCGGCCACGCATGCCTCGCATCCCGTGCATCTATCAGAAAGAACTCGAACCGGCACCTTGACCGCTCCTCTCCCATCACACGAGCGTTAGACCAGATGAGTCTCCTTGAGCTTTGCCACAAGCGACCGCACCTTCTCCTGGACCGTCTCGCCCTCCAGGATCTCGCCGGCGCGTCTTTGCTCCGGCGTGAACACGCGGATGACGCGCGTGGGCGACCCCGTGAGGCCGATGCGGCTCTCGTCGGCGCCAAGGTCGGCTGCGGTCCAGGATGTGATCGCGGCCTTCTTCGCCCTGAGCATTCTCTTAATGGACGGCATCCGCGGCTCGTTTATCTCCTTCACCACGGTGATGAGGGCGGGGATGGGCGATTCTATGACCTCGTAGCCCTCCTCTATCATCCGCTGGACCCGCATGTGGTCCGGGGAAAGCTCCTCTATCCTCCGGACGTATGTGACGTGCGGGAGGTCGAGGTTCTCCGCGACCTCGGGTCCCACCTGGGCCGTGTCCCCGTCCATGGCCTGCTTGCCGCAGATGACGAGGTCGAACCCGCCCAGCTTTTCGATGGCTCTCGCAAGGGTGTAGGACGTGGCCAGGGTGTCCGCCCCGGCGAACGCGCGGTCAGAGAGGAGCACGGCATCGTCAGCGCCGAGGGCCAGCGCCTGGCGCAGAGCCTCCTCGGCCTGCGGGGGGCCCATGGTGATGACGGTGACCTTGCCGCCATGTTGCTCGCGGATCCTGAGCGCTTCTTCGATGGCGTACATGTCGAAGGGGTTTATGATGGACGCAACCCCTTCGCGCATGAGGGTGTTGGTTTCCCGGCTTATCTTCACGTCGGTCGTTTCGGGGACCTGCTTGATGAGAACGGCAACGTTCATATCTGCCTCACGGCCTCCTCATGGCCTGCTTGATCACGGCGCTGCCGATGATGGAGCGCTGGATCTGGTTGGTGCCCTCGTAGATCTGGGTGATCTTCGCGTCGCGCATCATCTTCTCCACGGGGTAATCACGCATGTAGCCGTAGCCGCCAAATATCTGCACCGCGTCGGTGGTCACGCGCATGGCGACGTCAGACGCGAAAACCTTGGCCATCGACGCCTCCCTCGAGAAGTCGCGTTCGCCTGCATCGATCATGCGCGCTGTGGCGTAGACGAGGGCGCGGGCCGCCTCCACCTGCGTCGCCATGTCCGCGATCATGTGCTCGATGGCCTGGAACTCCGCTATCCTCTTCCCAAACTGGACGCGCTCTGTGGCGTATTTCGCCACCCTGTCCAGCGCGCCCTGGGCTATGCCCACGGCCTGCGCCGCCACGCCGGGGCGCGTGCGGTCGAAGGTGCGCATGGCGACTATGAAGCCCTTGCCCTCACGCTCGAGCATGTTCGCGGCCGGCACGCGGCAGTCCTGGAAGATGAGCTCGCGCGTGGCCGAGGCCCTGATGCCCATCTTCTTCTCCTTCTTGCCGAACTCGAACCCTGGCGTGCCCTTTTCAACGATGAAAGCCGTCATCCCACGCGCGCCCCTGGACGGGTCGATGGTGGCGATGACGGTGTATATCTCGGCCTCGCCGCCGTTTGTGATCCACTGCTTGGTGCCGTTCAGTATGTAGTGGTCACCGTCGCGCTTCGCGGTGGTGCGGATGTTCGACGCGTCGGACCCGGCGTCTGGCTCCGTCAGCGCAAACGCCGCCAGCTTCGCGCCTGAGGCGATGTCTGGCATGCACTTCCGTTTCTGCTCGCCGGTGCCGAAGAGGAGGATGGGGAACCCCCCGAGGGCGCTTGCCGCGTAGGAGACCGCGACGGCGCCGCACGCCCGCGAAAGCTCCTCAACCACCAGGCACTGCTCGAACACGCCGCCCCCCAGGCCGCCGTATTCCTCCGGGACCCACACGCCGAAAAGGCCAGACTCGGCAAGAATCTTGATGAGATCCCAGGGGAACTCCTCCGCTTCGTCGAACTCGGCCGCCCGAGGCGCCACCTTTTCTTCCGCAATCTTCCTCGCAAGGTCGCGGATCATTTGCTGCTCTTCGGTGAGAAAGTAGTTCATCGCCGTCGCTCCCTCCCCGATACGATGGGAGAAGATTAGTACCTGCTCCTAATATGAGCTGCTAACCGCAGTGTAGCACGCGGGGCGGGAGCTGTCAAGCCAGGCATGGCTGCGCGGTCAGGCGGCCACGCGACTATGCGGCCACACGGCTGCCCGGCCGCGCGGCCGGTCGCCAGTTTCCACTCGCCCCCCGCGCCCCACGAGACGCCTGTCTCATGCTTTCTCTGGCCCTTCCTCCGCTGCCGCGAGCACGCTCGCGAGGTCGCGGAGCGCCTGGCGGAGTCGCCTGAGGGATGCGAGCCGGCCCGGAGCGCGCCAGCGCATGTCCTCCAGGACCGTGTTGCGGATCTCGTCGTCGATTGTCAGGCCTTCTTTGGTCAGACGGGCGAACGACAGGCCGGTGAGCTTGTTTATGTTCAGCGCGCTCACGGGCCTACCTGCGAGATGGCTGAGCAGTTCCTCGTTGCAGCGCCGCACCGTACACGCTGCTTCCAGCAGGCCCAGGACCTCTTCATCGGGGATCTCTCGGACGATACGTCGGAAGACCTCATGGGCGAGTTCTTGATGGTTGATCTCGCCTTTCCTTTTCGATCCTGCCGACTCGGTGTGTCTCACGTCCAGTTCAGCATCGGCGGCCAGGGCAAGTACCAGGGGAAGGCCGCCGGCGAACAGGATGATCCGGTCAAGGGTGCCCTGTTCTGCAATCCCGCGGCATTGCAGGAACTCTTCGGCCTCCTCAGGTGTGAGGTAACGCAGAGGCAGGCACCGAGTTCCTGCGAGGCTTGCGGGGTCACTCTCCCAGAGCCGAGTGAGGGGATGCCACGATGCGATCACGACGAGGACTCGTGGATACAGCAACGGCAGAACCCACCGCCGAAAGAGACCGTCAAGCTCGGGTGCCGCCTCGTAATCGTCGATCACGACAACGGTTTGCCTCGCGCTTGCCACCACTTTGACCGACTCGAGAGCATCTTCGAGAGTTGTGCCACCCGCGTTACCCGCTCTTCGCAACGAGGCGTCGTTTCGCCGTCCGGAAGCGGTTGCGGGAGCTGCTGCCGATGGGGGTAACTGAGAGGCTGAGGATGCGGCGGAGCGTGCCGGTGCAGACGGAGACGGGGAGAGATAGGACGTTGCGAGATGAAGATGAAGCGGAGGTGACGGGGCAACCGCCTTGCAGAGCGACCGGCGTAGCCCCTGGGCTATGCCTTCCAGCGAAGGTTGAACCTCCCGGGCGTTGAGCCAGATGATACAGGCGCCCTGTGCCCCAAGCTCCTCTGTGAAACGGTACAGGAGGTGCGTCTTGCCAATTCCTCCAGGACCGTGGATGTTCAGCACCTGATAATGCGGGTGGGAAGCGACTGCTTTTCTGAGAGTGGCAAGCTCCCTACTACGTCCGACAAACATGAATGTACGACCGGCAAAGCTACCATCTCCTGGCAACACGCAAAGCACCTCCCGTTGGCGCCAATCCGGGTGGACAAATCCGCCAATACTCATTTCTGTGCCCATTCTCAAAAACCTGCGAACTTCTGGGTTGTTTCAGGTGTATGCGGTAAGTGAGGGTGCGTTAGTTCTCGCCCCTCTTCCAGTAGTTGCCGGGTTGCCGGTGTTGCACTCGGGGACGGCGCCCCAAGCGGGGCGCGCTTCGCCAAAATCCGGCC
>DKEX01000107.1:11258-18209 GCA_002452295.1 Firmicutes bacterium UBA6811
AGCATTTTTGCACCCTCACTTAGCACCGCTAACCCCGGTCTCGTTGACGAGTCCATCTGATGGCGCCACAACGAATACCACGCCGGTCTTCCAGTGGGAGCGAGTATCCGGGGCAGAGGCATACCTTGTTCTCGTATCCAGTGCATCGAACCCGAACGACCTCATGTGGGTGGGCTATACGCGAGGGGCCGACACGACCTCGGTGACATACGGGGCAGCGGCCAATACTCTTGGCGGTGCACCAGCGAGGCCGCTGGTGTCGGGTGTGAGCTACACTTGGGGAGTCATGGCCGCAAGCCTCCAGCCGGACCTGCCTGCTTCCGATCCGCTCGACCTGACAGGGTATGAGCCGGAAGCCTGGGCAGTATCTGCGTCTCCTGTGAGAGGTTTTGCCGTCGAGTAGAACGGACGTGAGCGAGTCCACCACGGAGCTCTGCAGAAGGGAGCTCCGGAAGGAGGGAGCTCCGTATGATGCGCCGCCCTGTTGCCTGCCGACAGGGCGGTCATAATGTACCGGCGTATGCCTATTCCGAAAACGCGCCGTGCGTCCCAAACGTGGCAGGTGAGCCAACATTTGCTTGAATGGATCGCACGCATGTTTGCCGAATAGGCAAGCATGAGCACGAACACGATCTCGCTAATCCTGCTGCTTGTGTTGGTCTTTGCCGCGGTCGGCGCGACTGGCCAGCCGGTCACGGCCCCGGGCGACGAGCCGGGCTTCCCGCCAGGTGGTTCGCCGCCAGGCGAACCGACACCCGGTCCGCCTGGCGCGCCAGCGCCCACGCCGGAGCCACCGCCCACGCCGCCGACGACTCCGCCTGCCCCGTCTCCAGAGTTGCCTCCCCCGGGGCACGGATACCAGGCCAGCCCCGAGGAACGCCTCCTTCTCGCCAGGCTGGTGCGCGCGGAGGCCGAAGCCGAGCCGTTCGAGGGGCAGGTGGCCGTGGGGGCGGTGGTCCTCAACCGCGTCGAAAGCCCGGATTACCCGGACACCGTGACCGACGTCATCTTCCAGGTCGATCACGGCTACGTGCAGTTCACGCCGGTGGCGAACGGCACCATCAACTTGCCTCCGACGGAGGAGGCGCTCGAGGCGGCCGACAGGGCGCTCGCCGGGGAGGACCCGTCGCTTGGGGCGATCGGCTTCTATAACCCGTGGAAGAGCTACGATCCGTGGGTCCGGACAAGGCCTGTGACCACGGTCATCGGCAACCACGTCTTCTTCAAATGAATGTTGGAAATGGATGCTGGCCTACCGAACCACGGTTGTTACGGCTATTGTGGCTGGCGCTCTCGCGGCGACGGCAAAGCTGCGGGAAAGACGCTGCTCCGAACGTGTTGCGCGGGTTCTGCCGTCTACGGTATTATGAACCCGGAGGGTCGGTAATTGCTGCCAGAAGCCGCGGAAAGGATCGTGACAGCCTGTGTCAACGCGCTCCAGGGGCAGGGCTTGCGGATAAGTAAGGTCATCCTGTACGGCTCCCAGGCCAGAGGCACTGCCGGGGCGGGGAGCGACATAGACCTCCTTGTGGTGTCACCGGATTTTGCTGGGATGCCCCCATGGAGGCAGTGGGAAGCGCTGGGGAAGGCTACCGCCGCGGTTAGACAGCCCATCGAAGCGCTGGCGTGCACCCCTGAGGAAATCGAATTTCAAAAAGGGAATAGGGCGAGCTTTCTGGGATACGTCCTGAGTCAACCGGAAATCGTGGAGTACATCGTTGAGCCACCTGCCGCCCTCGACTGAGCTGTGCCACCTACGTGGTCGAGAAGTCCCACGACGCGGGTCTCCGCTCCCTACAGGTAACCGCTGCGCCATGTCCAGGTGCATCAAGCGTCGAAGGACTGGTTCCGCAAGCACCTCGCGGATCCGGAGGCGTTCACTCGCGCTGCCCGCAAGATTGTGTGCGGGCATACGTTTGCCGTCACACGCGGTGGAACTCGGTCGTGCTGAAGGTCCCGTCTTACAGGGCGGGGCTTGGTGATTCGGTGAGCGTTTCGTATAGCGCGGGGCGGCGACCGCCGATGGCGTCGGTTCCTGCGACGATTTCCTTGCAGCGTGCGTCAGCCACGGTCAGGGTCGCTGAAATCGCCTGCTCTCTGCCGACGAAGGCTTGCGCCAGCACGGCCCCGCGGGGATCCACGACAAGGCTGGCTCCGGCGCGGACGCCAACGAGGTTGCTTGCCACGACGAAGACGCGGTTCTCCGCAGCCCGAGTGCGCGCGAACCATTCAAGGCGATCCAGCTGGGCCGGATCAAAGCGACACGGCCAGAGGATTGCGTCCGCGCCTTCGAGCGTCAGGATCCTTGCCACCTCCGGGAGCAGGCCTTCGCATCCCAGCATGATCCCGAAGTTGCCGCGAGGCGTTCGCACCACCTGGTACGGGCCTTTTCCTTCTGCGTACGCGGCGCGCTCGTCCGCGTCAAGGTGGACCTTGCGGTATGCTGCCCTTATTACGCCGTGGTCAACGTAGTAGGCGGTCCGATGGCGATGGCGGCAGCCTTCGCTCGGCCGGCGCGCCTTGCCCGCAATCTCCATTTCGACGTGCGCTTCGTCATTTACGGCTTCGTCATCTACGACTTCGTCATCTACGACGACGACAGCAATCCGGACGCGCCGCGTAATCTCGAGAACGCAATCGAGCAACCTCCCGGGGCGCGGTGGCCGCTGTGGGACCGTGTCCATTACTGCGTCTATCGCTGCGCTTGGCGCGCCTGGCGTTGCGCCCGTTACTCCACCCATTACTGAGCCCGTTACTGCGCTTGGCACCCTGTCCGCGTTTGTGTCCGGCACCGCGCCCGGCATCTCGCCTGGCACTATGTCCGGTGTCGCGCGCTCGTCCGGGGTCGGCGTGGATTGACTCTCAGCAATTGCCTGTGCTGCCGTAGCCGGGTGCGCCCGGGGGCTCGGCTCGGGCAGGACGACGATCTCGACACCCTGCACGGCAAGGTTGACGAGGTGTCTTTCGAGCCGCGCCGTGAGCTGCGAGAGGTCGGCGGCCGTGTCGAGATCGAGCTGCAATGCCGCTATGACCGGGCACATCTTCCCGGGGACGAGTGGTTCTTCGAGGCAGGCAGACACTGGCAGGCTCTCGAACCCCTTGACGAGCATGCTGTAGGTAGCCGGGCGTCGATCCTCGAGGGGGTCGAAGGGCTGGCCGCCTGATGCCACGGTCCCCGTCTCGTCGCCCGCGGTGGGCGCGCCAGGCGCGCCGAGCGCGCCGGGCGTGTCGGACGTGTCGGGCGCGTCGGGCGTATCGTGTGCGTCAGGCGCATTAGGCGCGTGGTGTTGTCCATAGGGCACGCCGAACGCGTCCCGTGGCGCGTCAGCTCTGCCAGACATGCGAGTACAGTCCAGCGGCAGACAGATGTCGGCGAGAACTATCTCAGGTAAATCGGAGCTTCCCTGCGCGACCACATCGCCTTGCGGCGAAACGATCAGGCTCCGGCCGCAATACGGGATGCTCTCCTCTTCCATGCCCACCTTATTCGCAACCGCAATCCAGGCCTGGTTTTCAATGGCCCGCGCTTTAAGCATGTATTCCACCTGAGCGTTGGTCAACCGTGTTTGGTCCCTGCCGGTCGAGACCAAGTTCGTGAGGTCGATGAAGAGGCGCGCCCCTTTGAGGGCAAGGACCCGCGGGATTTCGGGGAGGCGTGCATCAGCGCAGATGAACATGCCCGCGGGGCCCCAGGGCGTGGGGAACACGTCCGGCTCATCGCCGGGCGAGAACCACCGGGAGTCGAAATGCCACAGGAACTGCTTTCGCACCCTCCCGACGAGCCTGCCGTCTGGGCCTACAAGAAACGCGGCGTTGTACAACCGTCCATCGGGCGCTTCCTCGACAAGCCCTACCGCCACGTGGCAGCGGAACCGTCTTGCCTGGTCCGCGAAGAGCGCCAGCACCTCTTCGCAGGGCCGAACCGGTGCTCGGCCCGAACACCGGGTCCCGGACCGCCGGATGCTCAGGGTATGCAAGTAGTAAGCGGGGTAAGTGCACTCCGGAAGGATGATGAGGTCCGGCGCTGCGCTTGCCGCTTCTTCGATCATCTGAAGGGCGTGCGCGAGGCCGTCCTCCGCCTGGTCAAGCGAATGGGCAGCCAGTTGCACGCAGGCTACCCTGAGGACCGTCCCCATCGTCGCAGCACATCTCCTTTCGGCTGGAGCACGCGGCCCGCAGCGTTATCGGCGGCACTCGATCAGCAACCTGAGGTTGCCGTGATGGCGATGCAAAGAGGTTGCCGTGACGGCGATGCAAGACTAGGGTCACCGCACGCAGCCGCGACATTGTCAACCTCCGTTCAACACTATGATAGCATGCGCGCTGGCATCGTGGCAAACTCATGCAGGTGCGTGGACTCGTGCTTGCCCGTGGTTCGCACAACCAACACGATCAGGCTGGGTACCGCCCCATGCCAGTCTTGTCGGCGCTATCGGCACTGAAGGATACGGCATAAGAGAGAGATCGGTCGGCATCCCATTGACAAAGCGCGCGACGGTGTACTATACTATACCAGGCAGGGTAGTACAGATGGATGAGATGAGAGGTGTGTCAGATGGCCGAGGGCGTGCCTGAGAAGCCGATGGATGGGGAAGGAAGCCAGGCGAGCCTGGATCCATGTGCCGAAGGCCCGGACGAAGGGGGCGAATCGGTAGGTACCGGTGGTCCGGGAGGCCGGCGCGCAGATGCGCTGGACCTCGACGCCCTGGTCCTCAGCGAGAACGCGCGGAGCGACATCATCTCGCGGCTGAAACGCATCGAAGGCCAGGCGAGAGGCGTTCGCAAGATGATCGAAGACGGACGAAGCTGTGAGGAGGTCGTCATCCAGGTGGCGGCGCTCAAGGCAGCAGTGGCGCAGGTCGGCATCGCTATAGCAGGGTCTCATCTCGTGGACTGCGTGGCGCGGGACATGGGCGCAAGCCCCGGCAACCGGGCGGCGCTGGCCAGGTTCGTCAAGATCTTTAGCAAGCTATCATGACAGCCTTGCGGACTTCGGGGGCAGGCTGAACGGGTGCCGCGCAGGTGACCTGTGAAGCTGGGCCGCGCGGCACGGCGACACCTCGGCATGACGCGCTTTCGAAACCGTGAAGGCTGACTCCACGAGGGTCCAGGCACGGCCGTGACACCTCAGGACACCTCGGGATCGGCGCCAGGGGCACCGGAACTTGAGGCATAGGTTTGGGTCCGCGCTGTGACCCTAATACATAGATCGCATAGATCCCCAAAGGCAAAGTGCAGGAAGGAAGGGTTCGAGATGGCGAAAGGAGTCATTCAGGTCAGCGATGCCACTTTCACTGAAGAGGTGCTGAAGTGCGGGGAGCCTGTGCTCGTGGACTTCTGGGCGGAGTGGTGCGGTCCGTGCAGGATGATGGCGCCAGTGGTCGAGGATGTAGCTGCTGACTACGCGGGCAGGATGAAAGTCGCCAAGCTGAACGTGGACGAGAACCGCATATCAGCGACCACCTACGGGATAATGAGCATCCCCACCCTGGGGCTGTTCAAAAACGGCCAGCTCGTCCAGAAGTTCGTGGGGTTCATGCCCAAGCACGAGCTTGCTCGGCGCATAGATGCAGTCCTGTGACGCACGTGCCTATGAGGAGAGCAGTGCCGACCTCGTGGCCTGGCGGCCCGGGGTCGGCGCCTCTACGTACAGGTAGTTGGCAGCAACTGTCCTGCAACCATAACACGCTGGGTTTTCCCCTCAGCCTTCCTGCAGTCCAATAAGGTCGGCAACCGTCTCGACGACGTCGCGGGCCAGTTCGACCGCCTCGCTTGCCGCCTTGTGGTTGTAGACCCGCGCGGGGATGCCGTCGGGGAGGCCGTTTGGGTAGCGCGTTGGGATGTAGTAGCCGTCCAGGATCGCCCACACGTCGCGCTTTTCCCCCATACGCTCGTCGCGCTGTCCCGCGGCCTCGGCGAGGGCGCTCACCGAGTGCCCAAGGACCATCGACTCACCCTTTGCGTAGAGGAAAGCCTTGATCGCCTTCTCGGCCACCTGCTGTGCCAGGAAGCACGCGATATGGTACCCACCTTCCTCGGCCAGCCTGCGAGCCCACTTCAGGTCCTCCCGGGCCTGGTCCAGCCATCGTCTTGCCTCTTCAGTAGCTGGTTTCCTCATGCAGGACCTTCCCTTCCGCAAGGGCCTTCTCGATGAAGGGCCTGTGCTTTACGTTCTCCCACTCCCTGGGCGTATAGGCGAGGATGTCTGTCGCAACGCGCGGTGCGAGACGACGGTAAAGGTCCCGCGTGCGCTCGACGAAGGGCAGATCGCTATCGAGGACGGCGAGGATGTCGAGGTCCGTGAAGAGATCAGCCGCCTCCTTGGCCCGTGCGTACGAACCGAAGAGGACCACTTTCCTTGCCCTGAGTTGCACAAGCTCTCGCACTATCCGTACCAGCTCGCTCTCCAGGAGGTCCCGGTGCTCCGCGGCAGGGCTGCGGCGCGCAAGCGCCCCATAAGCATCCGCCGCTTCGCCGCCGGACGTTGCCGCAAGTGAACTGTGCGGACGGGTCCCCTCCATATGCTGCTTACCAGGCACTTTCTGCGACCTCCCTCCGAGGCGCCGTGGGGCGCCGCGGCGGGCACACGTACTCCCCGGGCCTCCCGGGAGCCGGGACCATCCCTCATCATCGGGGTGCGAGGGCCAACAATGGATACGGTGCCAAAACCGCTATCCATAGCATAGCACGGTGCGCTTCCAATGGGCAAGGAGGAACGCGCAAGAGGAACGTGCAGGAGGAACGTGCAGGGGCATTGAGAAGGAGAGTCGAGCCGGGGAGCAGCGACTTGACTACTTCCCGGGTCGTCCAGATCAAGTTCAGAATCTGTTCACAGCCCGTTCAGATCGTTGCTGTAAGATTGGGCTGGAAATCAGGCAGCAGGGGGATACCGGTGTCCAGAGATGTTCGGGCAGGGCTTTGGGCAAATCTAAGTGAGGGTGCGTTAGTTCT
>DKEX01000107.1:18314-50616 GCA_002452295.1 Firmicutes bacterium UBA6811
GAGCATTTTTGCACCCTCACTTAGGAAGTTGCCGAAAGGCGTTGCCCATGTTGGTGTCGATGTCCATCCTGGTTCTTTCGTTGAGCATGTTTGTCCATGCTGGACAGGGCATTCCGGCCGTACGCGCTATTCCCACCGTCACCAGGGACGGCAGCAGGATCGTGGCCGGCCAGGGTTACCTGGAGGACCTCGGCGACATCAAGTTCGCGCACTTCAAGGGGACGCCGTGGGAGATCGGCGTGCAGCACGGCCTCGTCATCGCGGCGACCGGGAAGGCGAGCGATCTCAGGGAGCTTGCCAGGCGGTTCGACCCGTCGGCGCAGGCGCATCGCGGGTGGGATGCGGTCGAGTGGGCGTTCAAGGACTTCTACATGAACCACAAGCTCTACCCGACCATCCTCCGGAACATCCCGGCAGAGTAGCTCGAGGAGATGAGGGGCATCGCATACTGCCTCACAGGCGGGAAGGCAGCCGATCTCGACGAGGTGCTCATGCCCAACGTCTTTCAGGAGCTGTTCCTCGTGCACGGCTGCACGTCATTTGCCGCCTTCGGCCCCGCCGCCGCCGACGGCAGGCTCGTGCACGGGAGGAACCTCGATTACTCTGGCATCGAGGACCTGGCGCGCCACGGCCTTGTGGCCGTACATGAGCCGACCTGCGGACACTCCTTCATAACGCTGACGTTTCCCACGCACACCGGGATCATGCACGGCATGAACGATCAGGGCATCAGCGTGTCGATGAACTACTCGCTCGCAAAACCCGAGCACATGACCCTCGACGGCATCCCGTTCACGTTCCTGCTCAGGCAGGTGGTTCAGTACGCCGGCACGCTCGATGAGGCGATGGAAGGGGGCGGGGTTGGGGATGCCGCGTCACGCCCGCCCCTGCGTCCGGCGGCCAACCGGGGAACCGGCGATGGCTGGTTGTAACGAACTCGGCCGGGCACTATAATAGCAACTAGATGGACATCCCAGCGAAACCCAGCGAAACCCAGCGAAGCCCTGGGAAGGTGATCGACATGGCCCCGGAGGCCGCTGCGCATTTGCGGACTTTCTCTCCGGCGCACCGCCGGTATATCGAGTCAATAATGGCCGAGATCCTCCGTCATTACGGAGACAACCTGTCTGGTCTCGCCGTCTTTGGCTCATATGCCCGGAAGGAGAACCGCAAGGATTCCGATATCGATCTCCTGATCATCCTGGGGGAGGCGCCGCGGCGCAGAGAGCGCATAGCCGAGTTCGTCGATGAGATCGAATTGAAGCACGAGCACCTGGCGCAGCGTCTATACGAAGATGAAGGCATCTTCTGCGAGTTGTCGCCGTACATCTTGACCGAGGCAGAGGCGCTGAAGGTTCAACCCATCTACTTCGACCTTGTTGCAGACCACGTCGTGGTGAGCGACCCCAGAGGCATCGTGGCACGTATCATCACGTCCATGGATGCCCTCTTGCGCAAGGTGGGGGCCCGCCGGGTGAGACGCAACAACACGTGGGAGTGGCAAGTAGGCCGGTTCCTGGGGGGAGTGCAGTTGTGAGAATCGACGAGCTCGCGTCCGCCTATCTCGATAAAGCGGGAGCAAGGATGGAGGGACTGTATTTCTTTCGAGACCGCGGGGCGTACTCCGATGTGGTCAGGGACGCGCAGAGCGTGGTAGAGCTGTCACTCAAGGCGGTGTTGAGGGCGGTTGGCGTCGAGGTGCCCAAGATGCACGACGTTGGCAGGCCGCTGGAGAGCAACAAGGACCTGCTCCCGCCTGAAATTGTGGCCAACTTGTCCGAGATCAGGCGCATCTCCAAGCGGTTGCGCAAGGAGCGTGAACTGAGTTTCTACGGAGCAGAGGACTTTATCCCAACCGAGGAATACGATCTATCCGATGCGGAAGAGGCCATCAGAGATGCCCGGTTTGTGCTGGAGAGTGTCCGGCAAGGGCTGACGGCTGACAAGGCCGGGGCTGCGAAGGAGCGCCCGGGAAAGCAACAAGAGGTGTGAGCCTGCTCGACGAGGGCAAGAACCCGGGTCTTGGCATCAGGGAGCTTCACAGGAGAGGGATCACGGGCAGGGGTGTCGCAATCGCCATCATCGATCAGGACCCCCTGGTCGACCATATGGAATACAAAGACCGCCTGCGACTGTACGAAGAGATAGACCCCTGGAAGAAACCGCAGATACATGGCGCTGCCGCCGCGTCCATCGCTGCTGGCAAGACAGTGGGCGTGGCTCCTGAAGCCGACATCTACTGCTTCGCCATCCGAACGGACGGGGGGCGTAAGGCGCGAAGCATCGCGAGGAGTATCGACAGGATCCTCGAGATCAACAGAACCCTTCCGAAGGACAGAAAGATCAAGGTGACCGCCACCTCCTGCTCGTGGCGGCCGGGCGAGCCGGGCTACGAGGAGGCTGACGCCATCACCCGGCAGGCGGCCGAGCAGGGCATCTTCGTCGTCAGCACCGTTACCGACAGATACTACGACTTCAGCTATCAGGGCCTCGGGAGGATCCCCGGCCACGACCCTGACGATGCCGCCTCATACAGTGCCGGCGCCTGGTGGGTGCGGGAGTTCGACGAGTGGTATCCGGAGGGCGAGAAGTCCAGGCGGCTTCTCTTCCCCATGGACTCCCGGACCGTGGCAAGCCCCTCGGGGGAGGACGTGTACACGTTCTACCGTGTGGGCGGCTGGAGCTGGTGCGTGCCGTACATCGCCGGGCTGTACGCCCTGGCCCTGCAGGTGGATGGCGACCTGACGGCCGAAGAGTTTGCCAGGGCCGCGCTGGAAACGGCACAGTATGCGCGAACCGTGGTCGACGGCAAAGAGCTGCGGCTTGGGCCGCTCATCAATCCCGTGGGCCTCATCGCAACTCTGGAGCACGAGTCAACCGCCCGCGGCCAGATGGCACCGTGAGTAGATGCGGCAGGCAGTCGGGGTGGATGAGCGGGAAGGGCTGCCTCCTAACAACCGTGGCCGTCTCCTGAAGGCTGAAGGGCTTCACGATGTAGTCAAACGCGCCAGCCTTTATGGCCTCTACGGCGAGGTTCGTCGTGCTGTAGGCCGTCATCATGATGACTGGGACATCGACCCCCATGTTCGAGAGATCGACGAAAAGATCTATACCGCTCTTATCAGGCAGGCGCACGTCGGCTATGATGATGTCGCATGGGCCCTTGTGCAGCACGGAATCCAGCGCATCCTCGGCACTCGAGACTTCAACCGTGAGAAATCCTTCGTCGGTCAGCGCGTCACGGAGGAGGGAGCGGATCCCGGGCTTGTCGTCAACTATCAGGATCTTCATCTGTCTCATCGGTCTTTCGCGTTCTGTCCGTTTCGTCTGGTCCGTCATGGGATCGATTTCCATGTGCATACGGAAGGCTTACCGAGAACGTCGTTCCTTTCCCAGGCTCGCTTTCATAGTCAATGGACCCGCCGTGAGCGTGGGCGATCTCGCGCGATATGGCAAGACCGAGACCCACGCCGTTGCGCTTTGTGGAGAAGAACGGCGAGAAGATGTCCCTCTCATGCTGGGGCGGTATCCCGCACCCGGTATCGGCAACTCGAAGCTCCATCTCATTCCTCCGGTAGCAGGTGGAGACCGTGAGGACCCCACCCGTCGGCATCGCTTGAACGGCGTTCATGATCAGGTTGAGAATCACCTGCCGGATCTGCTCGCTATCGGCCTCAATCGGCCGGGCGGTCCCCGATGCCTCTCTTTTGATATCTATGTTCCGCTGCGTACACTCCGGTGTCACGAAGGCTACCACCTCAGTTATCAAATCCTCAATATCCAGGCGTGTACGATTCGCAGTCGCCGGCCTGGCAAAGCAAAGCAGCCGTTCCACGAGGTTATTCAGCCTCTGCGTCTCCGAGAGAACGAGGTGAATGGAGTCCGGTGACGGGGGCTTCCCCGGCCGGCCGGCCCAGTACTGGACATAGCCCTGGATGGACGTCAAAGGATTTCGGATCTCGTGGGCCACCCCAGCGACCAGCCTTCCGAGTTCGAGCAGCCGCTGGTTCTTCGAGGCCTGCTCCTCGTACACTCTCATGCGCTGAAGGGCATCTGCCATTCTGTTTATGGCGACAGCGACCTCGCCAAACTCCCCACCCATCGGAGCAAATCGGAAACCAAGATCCCCCTCGAGGGTTTCGACTCCTTTCTTCAGCCATTCAACACCGGTGATGAGGCTTCTCAGCATCCTGATAAGAACGATGATGACAATGACAACCATGACAGCGATAGCGATCCCGACGTTTCTACGCGTCCGCCAACTCGCCGCCGTGATTTGCCCGACAGGGCTCATTCCGAAAAGAGCGCCTATGACGCGCCCCTCATATTCCACCGGGCGCGCGTCGATCAGGACCCCTCCATGCCTTCCCGGCAGAGTTACTGCCAGCGCCTTTCGCTCGTCGATGACCTCGTCGAGCAGCGCCCTATTGGCGGCCAGGATTCTATGGATGCGTGAGGTGGTGCTCCACTGCCTGCTCGCAAGTGGACCGTACACATATAGCTCGCGATCCCAAGCCGTCTCAAAACCTATGACGGTTCCGGGATATGAAGCCAGCACATCACGAAACGACCCCAGGAGCACCTGGTCCGCGAGGTCGTGCACGCGGGAGTCGGGGAGGGGTTGTTGCTCTGCTGCCGATGCAAGCGTCTCCAGCGCATACTCGTCGAGCTGCATGGTCATGACGGCGGCGATCTTGCTGAGGCGCTCCTTCTCGGCTTCCAGGCCGCTTGTCTCCACGCGGCGAGCAAGAAGGGAAGCAAAGACGGCAACGCCCATAAGGACAGCCAGGAAGGCCGCAGCAAGCAGTGCTATCTGGCGTCTGAAACTGCTACCAAGCAGGCCTTTGCACTTCAACCGTAGCCACCCCTGCCCGGCGGTTGGCCGCACCGGTGTCGAAGCCCCACGGTGAATTCCAGCCACCGCTATGCCTCAGGTCGTGTATTCGCGACTGGGACCTGCAGTCCTTCTCGGAAGGCTTCGGGCGTGCTTCCGTCTTGCGGGCGCTCCGTCGAGACGGTGCGCCGCAGGGACGGTGCAGCGCAGCCGTGCATCAAGACGGCTCCTTTGGGCCGTCTTGATGCTGAGACGGCGGGCAGCGAGCACTCTGCCCAGCCGGCATGCGGGATGGCGCTGAGGTTTGCGTCTTCATCTTCAGGGCCCCGACGGCATTGGCCGGGTGGGCGACTACTTCGGGGTCGCCTGCAAATCGAACCGCCGCACCCAACCTACCGCGTCAAAGGCGGCGTCAGCGGTGATTATTCGGGTTATGCCTTGGTTTCTCATGACCGCGAGGTGAACGAGGTCTCGCGGGCTGAGATCACCAAATGAGTCCGCGAACTGCCTCGCAAGTATTACATCCGCTTCTGTTACTGGCAACACCCTGTCTTTCATCAGCGTGGCGAAAGAATCGAACACAGCAAGCCCCCTGGCTTTCTCGGCGATGGCGAAGTAGCGGTACAATATCTCCTGGAGCACCTCGGAATCTGTGAAGGCATCGATGTGCCCGCTGACGATTCTCCGAATAGAGTCGCGGGCGGCCTCGCGGCACGGGTGAGCGCGTCCGGCCGCGTACATGGGGACGTTCGTGTCAATGAAGACTGGTGCCGTCATCCTCTAGACACGCCCCTTCTCGATCTCGCGCTCCATCTCGGGCCAGTCGGCAACGGGGGCCTCAACCTGGAAAAGCCTCTCCATGGCGCGCTGCTTCTCCGGGTCGACTACGCGATCCTCCGTTCCATACTGTCTCTCCAGCGCCTCCCGGACAAGCTGGCCCATTGACACGCCCCGAACATACGCCTGTTCCCTCAGGAACCGGTATGTGTCCGGACGTAAGCGGACTTCGAGCCTTTCTGTGTACTCACTCATGGCGTTCCACAAGCCAGACGGTGCTACCGGGCAGGTGCCGGGATGGTCTGGCTGCTGCACTCGCCTCCTTGTCAAAAGCGGCTATGCCGGAGCGTATCGGCATTACGGTATTACGGTTCCGGCACAATTATCCTACTCCTTATAGCAGTTGTCAAGGGCCAGCAGCATACTGCAGCATACTACTATAGTAGCATACTCAGCATACTCTGCAGCATACTCTTGCGGCAAGCTCCGGCCACACGCGCACGCCCTTGTAGCACGCGTATCGTGAGTGTGTGCGCGACATGCGGAACATGCGGCACAGTCTTGACGGCCCTCTGCCCGCCTGGTAAAATCAGGTTGCAGAGGGCGCATAACCGAGGCGAGCGAAGGAGGCAGCGAGCGCAGTGAGGGATTCCGGTAAACCTGCCGGGGTCCCTGCGGGGTCCTCATCGTGGGGTGTTCATTGTCTCTTAAGCGCGGCGAGTGGTATGATGTGAACAACTCAAGCTGTTCCTCTGGGGCGTGCCTGTTGAAGTTGCGACGATCCTCACCCTGGAGCAGCCATTTGCCTGGTGGTGCACCATGGATGTTAGACCTTATGTTGAGGGCATAAGAAGACAGGCCCGCCTGTGGTCCAGGGAGTGCAGGAAGGCACGCCTGGTAGCCAAGGAGGACGCGAGAAGGATCGCTTCCCGCCTGGCGGAAGCCGGTGCTACCCGGGTCGTTCTCTTCGGGTCGCTTGCGCGCGGCGACGATTTCACGCCTGTGAGCGACATCGACCTTGCCGTGGAGGGCATCACCTGGTCGGATTACTGGCGCGTCCTCTCTGCGGTTCGAAAGCTGACCTCGTTTGGCGTCGACCTGGTTGTGCTCGAAGACGCCTCGCCTGAGCTTCGTCGCCGAATCCTTCTGGAAGGAGAGGACCTGTCGCATGGTTGTCGACGCGAGACAACTCCGAGTCCTGAAGGCGGAGATCCAAAGTGACCTCGGGGCGATCAGGAGGCTCGATGAGGCCGTTGCGGAAGCTGTCCCCACGGACCTCGAGAAGCAACCTCCCAAGGTCGTCCGAAGCGGACTGGCGCTATACCTCCACCACTTTTATGAGGCTGTTGAACAGATATTCCTTAGAGCGGCCAAGGCGTTGGACCATTTCCAACCGGTAGGAGAGGCCTGGCACAGGGACCTGCTTGAAACGGCCGCGCTGAAAATCGAAGGCGTTCGTCCGCCGATCATCTCCGAGACCACACGTGTGGAACTTGAAAGGTACAGATCGTTCCGCCACGTGGTTCGCCACGCCTATGAGAGGGAGTTCCTTTGGAAGTCGATGAGGGATCTCGTCGTAGACTACCCTGAGGTTAGCCGGCTCGTCCGAGCCGACGTTGAAGCCTTCATGGCCGTGCTGGACGAAATGATCCGGCAGCTCGAGAGAGACGAAGCCTGACAGCGGTTCTCGACCCGTCAACGATTCCCCCGCGAGCGCGCTCCTCGGGGGCTCTGCAGTCCCATGCGGTTCAGCCATCGTATCAGTCTTCGTTCAGAAGAGGCGGAGCGAGTTGGCCGCGTCGGCATGCTCAGAGAAGGCAGGCTCATAGCGCAGGGCACGCCCTCCGATCTCAAGAACCTTGCAGGCGTGGCCACGATGGAAGAGGCGTTCAAGTGCTACTTGGCAAGAATGAGCTCCGGTCTCTTGAAGTGAGGTGGCGGTATGCAGCGGCTATCCTGGGTCATTGCAAGGCGGATTCTGCGCCGGACGCGGCGGGACATGCGTTCCGCTGCGCTCATCATTCTGGTGCCGGCGGCGGCCATGATCCTCTTCGGCGCCGTCTTCGGCGGGGAAATCCGCGGTATACCCGTTGCCGTGACGGACGGGGACAGGACCGATACCACGAGGTCCCTGGTTAATGAGCTGCTTGAAACGAAGGAATTCGATCTTGTTCTATCGGCCTTATGAACCCGCTGTATGCTGCGATCGCATCGGCCAACATCGACTCGCTTATCCGCGTGCACTGCAGCTTGGTGTCGGCGACTAAAGCAGCGTAATGGTTGCTCTCAAACCCAACGGTGTCAATGCCTCGACGATACGCCTCCACCAGGGTTGTGCTTACACCTATATTGCATGCTACATGTGTTCGCTCATCAAGCCCCCAAAAGGATGATTCCGTTGACCCTTCTCTCGCTGGACTTGCTATGTGTGGGTTCACAAGTTTGCCCCAGTTTTCCAGCGGATTCCGGGTTGCCGGTGTTGCGCTCGGGGGACGGCGCCCTTGCGGGGCGCCTCGTTAGATTTGGCGTTCAGGCCTGCCAAATCTTCAACGCCCCCTCGCGCAAGCACCGGCAACCCCTGGAAAAGTGGCAGTGATCTTTGAGCTCACACCTAGCCTCTTTCCAGATTCGACTCGCCGCGGAAGGCGAGTAGGCCCCGGGGCTTCCCGGGGCCTACGACTGCTTTCTGAAAGAAGGCAGGAAAAATCACCATATTGTAGAAGTGCTTGCCATAGGGAGGCCACGCGCCTACTTCGAAAGAGAGCGGAGTGAGTTACGTGGAGCAAAGTGGCAAAGCACAGGGCAGGGTCGGATTCCTTGAGGTCCTCTCCAACCAAAGGTTCCGAAGGTTGTGGCTCGGGCAACTGGTTTCGCTCTTCGGGGACAAGCTCAACTTCGTCACACTCCTTGCCCTGCTGCACGACAAGCCCGGGGGAAGCCAGAACCTCCTACTGCTGGCGCTCGTCCAGACCATGGCGTACCTCTGTTTCGGCCTTTTCGCGGGCGCCCTCGTTGACAGGCTCGATAGAAAGAGGATCATGGTGGCGGGCGACCTTGCGAGGGCAGCCCTCGTGCTCACCTTGCCTTTCATCGATTCGAGGGGCCTCATCTTCGCCGTGTCCTTCGTGATAACCAGCATAACGCTGTTCTTCGAGCCGTCGCGCGACGCGTCCATCCCCACGATAGTGAAGCGCGAGCATCTTCTTACGGCAAACTCCCTCTTACAGACCTCGCGCGCCCTGTCAGACGTGGTGGGCCTCATGGTGAGCGGAGTTGTGGTCTGGCTTGCCGGAACGAAGCTGGCGTTCTTCATTGACTCGGCGTCTTTCGTCTTCTCCGCGGCCATGATCTGGCCGATCGCCATCCCACTGGCCGCGTCGGCGGCATCTTCTGCTGCAAAGAATGTCGTGTCGAGGGTACTGGCGGATGTGCGCGAAGGTCTCGCCTTCCTGCGGGAGCAGAGGGATGTGGCGTCCATCATCGTGCTGTACATCGCCCTCGGCCTCGGAATGGGCCCTGTGAACGTGCTGCTATTCACATATGCTGCTGACGTCATCGGTCTGGGGGCACGCGCTTACGGTCTCATATCAGGATCGATAGTGGCGGGTGTGCTTGTGGGAAGCATGTTACTGGGCAGGTTCGGGCAGCATCTCGAGAGGCGGCGGGTGATGACCGGGGGCCTCTTCTTCCTGGGCGCGCTGCTCCTGGCTCTCGTCAATACGAGGCTCCTTGTGCCCGCGATGGCCCTGGCGGTAGCGAGCGGCCTCGCCAACAGTTGCTTCTTCATATCGTTCCTCACGCTGTTCCAGGAGCTCGTCCCCAACGAGAAACGCGGCCGGATGTTCAGCATCCACTACATAACGAAGCAGTCGTCGGCGTTCATCTCCATCACCGCGGCGACGCTGCTGGCGACCGTGGTGTCGGCGGTCACAATCCTCAGCATATCGGCTATAATAGTGATGGCCGCCGCAGCGCTCGGCTGGTTCCTTCTCGTGGTTCGGCCGGCCGGCGAGAGGCCGGTCACGAGGACGGAGACGCCTGCGTAGTCCCGCGACGGTTGACTGGAGGATGTGGCTGTGCTCGGCCTGCTCCCGCTGGTGCTCCTGTTCATCCTGCTGCTGCCGGCGCTCGTGTTCCTCTTCTACTTCAACGTGGCAGCGATATCCTTCACGAAGCTGGGTCTCTCGCCCCAGGGCGCCGTGCTGCTCTTCGGCCTCTCCCTCCTGGGAAGCGTCGTGAACATCCCCCTCGTTCGGCAGCGAATCGTCGTTGAGGAGCCGCCCAGGCTCTTCTTCTCGTTTCTCTTCTACTACCCGCCGCGCGTTCGCCAGCAGGTCATCGCCCTGAATTTCGGCGGGGCGGTGGTGCCTTTCGTGTTCGCCCTGTATCTCCTGCAGAGGACGCCGCTTCTACCCGTGGTCGCCGCCACCGCTCTCGTGGCGTGGGCCGCGAAGTCCATGGCACGCCTCGTGCCCGGCGTCGGCATCGCGCTTCCTGCGTTCATCCCGCCGCTGGTTGCCGCGGGGGCCGCCCTGCTCCTGGCGGGGGAGCACGCGGCGCCGGCGGCGTACATAGCCGGCTCCCTCGGCACGCTGATAGGCGCCGATCTACTCAACCTCAGCAAGATCCGTACCCTCGGGGCGCAGCTTGTAAGCATAGGCGGAGCGGGGGTATACGATGGGATCTTCCTCGTCGGAGTCGTGGCGGCGTTCCTGACATGACCGCATCACCGCGTGCCCGCAGCAAGACGTCGGCGTACAACAAATGGTGGCCCCGACGGAATTCGAATCCGTGTCACCGCCTTGAGAGGGCGGTGTCCTGGGCCGCTAGACGACGGGGCCACACACCAGGAAACCTATTCTGGCTGGGGAGGGAGGATTCGAACCCCCACAAACAGATCCAGAGTCTGTCGTGCTACCCTTACACAACTCCCCAGCGCAATCTCGTTTTTCGCCGGCGGGCCTCCGAGGTTACACTCCGGCCCCCCACAACGGAATCTTAGCACACCGTATGCCCCTGCGTCAACCCCTGTTCGGAGCTTTCCGCCAGCGCGCCGGCTCACCCGCCGGCCGAGATCCTGGCCACGGCGGCATCCAGGCGCGAGCACGTCACGTCCTTGCCAAGCACCTCCAGAACCTCGAAGATCCCCGGGCTCGCCGCGCGCCCGGTTACAGCCACGCGCACCGGGTGGATGATGTCGCCGGCCTTGCGCCCCACCTCCGCCGCGTAGCCCCGAAGCACCTTCTCGATTTCCACGGCGGCAAACGGGCTCGTCTCCTCCAGCCTGCGCCGCACGTCCCGGAGGGCCTCCAGCACGTAGTCACGCGTGAGGAACTTCTCGAACGCCTCGGGATCGTACAAGACCTCCCCAGTGAAGAAGAAACCTCCCTGCGCCACGATATCCTTCATCGTGTGCATCCTCTCTCGGAGGAGACCCACGATCCTTTCAATATGAGCCATCTCATGCTCGTCCGGGGCACCCGAGACGAGCCCCGCCCGGGCCAGGTGCTCCACGGCGAGGCCCGCAAGGGTCTTCACGTCGGTCTCCCTCAGGTAGTGCCCGTTCATCCAGAGCAGCTTCTCCGGGTCGAAGACAGCCGGGTTCTTCGACACCTTCTCGAGGGTGAACTTCTCGATAAGCTCCTCCCTGCTGAAGATCTGCTGGGTGGCATCGTACGCCCACCCGAGAAGAACCAGGTAGTTCACCAGCGCGTCCGGCAGGTAGCCGTCATCCCGGTACTGCCCGATGGAGGTCGCGCCATGCCTCTTACTGAGCTTGGTCCTGTCCGGCCCGAGTATCATCGACACGTGGGCGAACCTCGGGAGATCGAACCCGAGCGCCCGGTACATCATGATCTGCTTCGGGGTGTTGGGCAGATGCTCATCACCCCGGATGATATGGGACAACTCCATCAGGGTGTCGTCCACGACCGCAGCGAAGTTGTAGGTCGGGTAGCCATCGGACTTCAGGATGATGAAGTCGTCGATGAACCGGTTCTCGAAGCGGACCTCACCCCGGATGAGATCGTTCACCACGGTCTCGCCCTCGTCCACCTTGAACCTCAGCGCGGGATTGCGACCCTCCGCCTCGAGCGCCCGGCGCTCGTCGGCAGAAAGATGCCTGCACTTGCCAGAGTACCCGGCCGACTCGCCCCGGCCGAGGGCGGCCTTGCGCGCGTCCTCGAGCTCCAGCGGGGTGCAGTAGCACGGGTACGCGTGGCCGGTCGCAACCAGCCTGTCTGCGTATTCCCGGTATATATCCAGCCGCTCGGACTGGAAATAGGGGCCGTACCTGCCGCCCACCACCGGGCCTTCGTCCCAGTCGAGCCCGAGCCACTTTATGCTGTCGATGATCGCATCAACCGACGCCTCGGTGGACCTCTCCACGTCGGTGTCCTCGATCCGGAGGACGAACGCCCCGCCGTGGTGCCGCGCGAAAAGCCAGTTGAAGAGCACCGTGCGCGCCCCCCCCACGTGCAGGTGCCCAGTGGGGGATGGAGCAAACCTGACCCTTACCCGATCCATGCCGAGACCCCTTTCCAAAAGCCTCTATGCCTTGCATTATATCCTACCGAAAGGGGCCGTTCAAGGGAAACGAGCGGTAGCACGCCGCGACGCGCAGCCCCGAGGGGCGGGCGCCCGCGGGGCGACGCCACCCACGCTGGGCGGCGCCGCCCGTGCGGCCGGTGACAGGGACAGGGGGGGCAGGGCGCGGAGGGCTACATCACGAGCTCGCCGTTGTGTATCTCGTAGCTCCAGTCGCGCCCATCGTTGTTGTCCCAGTTGCCCGCGTCGTCCCTGAAGCAGAAGTGGAACCTGGACGTCTGCTCCAGCGGCACGTCCACCCTGGCCTCGAAGGTGCCAGGCCCGATCCTCGCCATGGGGATATCGCTCACCGCGTTCCACGTGCCCATTCCATAACCCATGTGCAGGTATACCTGGTCCGCGCCGGCCTCGGCAAGCAGCCCGCTATACTTCACGGTCACCGAGTCCCCAGCGGTGATTGGGGTCGGCTTCACGTAAACCCCGTCATCGACGCTCGCGGGCGCCGCGCCCTCGACAGACGGCATCTCCCGCCGGCCCTCCGCCCGCAGATCCTCGTCCCTGCTGCGGGCCGCGGCACGGCTCGTCCTCGCCATCTCGGATGCGACCTCCACGTCAGTCCTGTTCAACCTCTTCGTAACCCAGTCGATGATGCCCGCCATACGCTCATATCCCTCCTCCAAGCCATGCGCGCGGGTATCGCTCGTACATAGTCTGCCTGCGCGAAAGTGCAGGTATAGATGCAATTTCCGCCTGCTCGACCGGGGGTGAGGAAAGTCAGATTGAACCCTGGGGACGCTCCCGGGTCGCCGCCGCTTTTCGCCCTCACTGGCTATCGCCCGTCTCGTCGCCGTCGCCCGGGCGCCGGGCTGGTTCCGCCGCGGGCCCCTCAGGCTCGCTCTCCCCGCCCGTCCTCACGCCGCCACCGGACCGTGGCCTCCTTCTCGCCCCGAGGATGCTCGCAAACTCGACGCTCGCCAGCCTGCGCAGCCTGGCGCGCACGCCGTCAAGGCTCCGCTCGTTGAGGAGCAGGAACGCCGCTCCCCCCAGCAGCGCGATTATGCCGATCCAGGCAATAACCGACATCGCTGTCCCTTGCTCCCGCGCGGCCCGCCGCGCCGCCTCGCCGCCGGCCGTAGGGCCCTGTGGCGTGACCCCATACAGGACGGCCGGGATGGACATGATGAAGTTCACCATCACCCGCTCGGCGGCCTCCTGGCTGTTCTCCTGGGACCCCATCTCGAAGAGCAGGGCGCGGGGCGAGAGGTCCTGGTTGAAGGTAGCATCGCCATAGAAGATCCCGCGGACGAACCCCGGGAAGCTCTTGTCGGCGAAGCTCTTGATAGCAAACGCGAATTGCTCGTTCGCCTTGAGGTTCGGGTTCTGCCTGCCGAGGACGATCATGACCTTGGCGCCCGGCTTGCCCGCAACGGTTGTCGCGTAAGCCTCGAGCGGGGCGGCGTCCCTGTGCAGGTCGAAGAGGGCGTCGGGGTTCGTGCGTAGCAGCGTCACGGCCGTCCGCCTGGACCGCTCGTAGGCCGCGCCGTCGTGGGGCAGGTGAGACGCCCACGACTGAACGGCACGAAGCCCGACAGATCGGCGCAACCGCTCCTTGACCACGGCGCCCACGTTATAGACGTCGCCATGGGGGGCCACCGAAGGTGTTCCGCTCGTGGGGATGTACGACTCGTCGCTGTGGGTGTGGTATATGGCCACAAGGCGCCCAGCCGGGGCCTCCGCCAACCGGCGCGGGGTCGCCACGCCCGCCATCGCGAGCTCCCGCTGCCACGCCGCATGGAACGCGGCCGCGGCGGCCTCCGGGTCGACCCGCTCCACTTGCCTCGCCCAGGCGGTGTGGCCCTCAACCCTCACCACTCTGTAGCGGCGGTTCTCGGGGTCCACGAACTCGTCACCGGCCACCACCACGTGGCAGGTATGCAGGATGACCCGTCCCGTGTCCTCGTCGATTATCGTGTACCAGTGGTCGGTGTCCTCCTCGCACCCCTGCGCCCAGCCGTGGGGCGAGATAAGCAGGGTGCATATGGCGGCCAGGACGGTCGCGAACAGTATCCTCCTCGCCATGATTGATCAGCGCTCCTTCAGAGCAACGTGACTGCCCGGGCTCCCCGGCCGTGCTCGCTTCATCACGCGCGTTGCACCGCTTGTCGCATGTCGTGTGCCCGGCGTCGCGCGCCGGGTACCGTCTCGCCGGACGTGCAGCGCGCCCTGTTCTCTTGCGCCACGCGCCGCCCGCCGCGTCATGCGTCACGGTTAGTATGGGAGATCGCGCCCAAAAAGATAAGCCCTGCGGCATTATGCCGCAGGACGTTATCCCGACCGCCGCCGGCCGCCTACAACCTCACCCTCACCGGCTCGCGGGCCGCCTCCTCGATCTCGAAGAAGGCTTCGGCCGTAAAGCCGAACATGCCCGCTATGAGGTTTGTCGGGAAGACCTGGAGGCTGTTGTTGTACCTCATCACGGTGTCGTTGTAGAACTGCCGGGCGTACGCGATCTTGCTCTCGGTGCCTGATAGTTCCTCCTGCAGCATGAGAAAGTTCTGGTTGGCCTTGAGCTCGGGGTAAGCCTCAGCCACCGCGAACAGCGACCGAAGGGCTCCGGTGATGGCATTCTGAGCTTCCGCCTGCTCGCTCACGGTCTTCGCCGTCGCCATCTGGGCCCGCGCCTTCGTGACCATCTCGAAGGTCTCCTTCTCGTGGGCGGCGTAGCCCTTGACGGTCTCGACCAGGTTGGGGATGAGGTCGTAACGCCTGCGAAGCTGCACGTCGGTCTGGGACCAGGCGTTGCGGATCCTGTTCCGCAACACCACGAGCCTGTTGTATGAGGTTATGAAGAACAGGACCACGATAGCGAGGATCGCAAGGATTACGAGCACCATGGCGAGTTGCCTCCTCCACGCCCGCCTGAACCGGATCTGCGCCTGCCCGGGCTTGCGCCACGTCGCAGGCCACGCGTCCGGAGCCGGGCGTCGCCTTCTTCCAACATGATTCGCGAAAGGTCGCAAGATTCCTTCACGTTCCGCCAGGTTCTGCACGTCCGGGCGCGTCCCCCACTACGCCCGCACCAGCGCCTGCGCGCGCTCCTCCGCACGCGCGACGACCTCCTCCTCGTCCACCAGGAGAATCGCGCCGTCCTCCATGAGAATCTCGCCGTCGATGATGACCGTCCTGACGTCGGAGGACCGGGCTGAGTATACGACCTGTGAGACCATGTCGTGGTGCGGATACATGTGCGGGCCGGTTGCGTCAATCAGGATGATATCGGCCTTCTTGCCCGCCTCGAGGGTCCCGATATCTCGATCGAGCCCGAGCGCCCTCGCGCTGCCGAGCGTCGCAAGGTAAAGAGCCTCCCCGGCAGGGAGAACAGTGGGATCGCCCGAGGCCAGCTTATGCAGGAAAGCCGCGATCCGCGCCTCCTCGAGCAGATCGAGGTTGTTGTTGCTGGCCGCCCCATCGGTGCCGAGGCCGACCTTGACCCCGGCCCTGATCATTTTCGGGACAGGCGCTATACCGGAGGCGATCTTCATGTTGCACCCGGGGTTATGCGCGACGCCCACGCCCTTTGCGCTGAGGATCTCGATATCACGGTCGGACGCGTGCACGCAGTGTGCCGCGAGCACCGGGAACTCGAAAAGGCCGTAGCTATCCATGAGCTCGATGGGGGACATGCCTCCGTGGAGGCCCCTGCATTCCCTGACCTCGCCTTCGGTCTCCGAGAGATGGATGTGCATGCCGACCTCGAGGTCAGCGGCTGCTTCCATGACCTTCTCGAGGAAAGCCTGCGGGCACGTGTATGGGGCGTGCGGCCCGAGCATGGTGGTGATCCTGCCGCCGCACGCGCCGTTCCAGTGCTCACATAGCTCCGTTCCCTCAGCGAGGGCCCCGTCCGCGCCCGGCGCGCTCCCGATGAGGCCCCTCGAAAGCGAGGCCCTGATCCCCGTCCTTTCCACGGCCTTCGCCGTCTCGTCCATGAAAAAGTACATGTCGGCGAAGGTCGTCACGCCCGCCCGGATCATCTCAACGCACGCAAGCATCGCACCCCAGTACACGGCATCGCCATCGAGGCGCGCCTCGGAGGGCCAGATCTTCTGCGTAAGCCACTCCATGAGCGGCATATCGTCGGCGAACCCGCGAAACACCGTCATCGCCGCGTGGGTGTGCGCGTTCACAAACCCCGGCAGAGCGACGAGGCCTGACCCGTCAAGGACGCGTGCACCACGGCGGAACTCCTCCGGCGCTGGGGACGGGCCGACATACGCGATGCGCGACCCTGACACGGCGACATCGCCCTTCTGAATCACAACCGGCTCTTCGCCGGGGGAGATGACCTGCGCTCCACTGACGAGAATATCCGCGGCCTGCGCCGGCCTTGTCTCGTGCATACTGCTACGCACCTCCGTCATCGTTGCTCCGGTCCGAAGGACCGGTCCACCCCCGGTCGCCGATGCTTCGCAAGGCGCCCGGCCGGCGCCGGAGCTACTTCAAACTCGAGAGTTCTCGCACTGCCCGCCCGGCCCGCGCAAGCTCGAGCACCGCCAGGATGTACCAGCCTTTCTCCTTGTATGCAAGCCCGAGGAGGAGATGGGTGTACTCGTTGGACGGGTCCAGAGCGAGGGCAGCCTTCAGGACGTCAACGGCCCTGTCGAGCTGGTCTATCCTGGAGAGGCTGAGCGCGAAGTAGTGACGCGTCCAGACGTTTCGCGGGTCCAGCGCGACGAGCCTCTCAAAACACCCTGCCGACTTCCTGTAATCGCAGAGTGCATAGTACGCAAAGGCGACCAGGTTGAGGCTGACGATGTTGCCAGGCTCCTTCTCGAGGATCTGCTCGTTACCGCTGATGACCTCCCTGCCGAACTCCTTGTCCCCTGCAGACTCGATCACGCGGAACTCGCGCGTAGCCTCGGGGATCATGCCCTGGTTGGCATACGCGACGGCAAGGTAGAGCCGCCCCTTGAGATCATCCGGTGGGCGGTTCCGGTTGGCAGCCACGATCGCGCCCCAGTCCACCGGCGACCCGGCGCTCGCCCGGGCCTGACTCACGCCCTGACCCTGACCCTGACCCTGGGCCTGGGCCTGGGCCTGGGCTGCCGCCTGGCCTGGGACCGCCGGCACCGGCGCAAGGGCCAGCGCTGGCAGCGCGATGACGAGGACCAGGACAACCCCTCGTGCCACAGGGTCGAAGCACTGCGCCCCCTGCCGCCGTGATGGTATCGCCGTCGTGCAACGATACCCCATGCCCATCCGCTCCATAAGACAGCATTTCCACGGGCGACGCTCGAGTCGTTCAGGCAGGTTCATCTCCCTCTCCGGTCGCCGGCGCGCTTTCCCCTGCCTCGTATCTCTCGCCGCACGCATGATCCCTACCGCACCCGCGCGAGCGCAGCCTCGATCCTGTCGAGGCCCTCGGTGATCCTCTCCATCGAGGCGGCATACGAAAGCCGCACGCACCTGTCGTTTCCGAACGCCACCCCCGGCACCGCCGCGACATGGGCGTGGCGCAGGAGCGCCTCGGCGAACGTGGTGGAGTCCGTTATCTCGACGTCTTCCAACCTGCCCCCGAAGCAGTGGGACACGTCGGGAAACGCGTAAAACGCCCCCTCGGGAACGGGGCACACCAGGCCAGGCATCTCGTTCAAACGCCCGACCATGTAGTCGCGGCGCCGGGCGAACTCCCTGCGCATTCGCTCCAGCGGCTCCCTGCCGCCTGCAATGCCCGCCAGCGCCGCCTTCTGCGAAATGGAAGTCGGGTTAGAGGTCACGTGCCCCTGGATGGTGCCCATCGCCCGGATCACCTCGGCCGGGCCCGCCGCGTACCCGATTCGCCATCCGGTCATGGCGTATGTCTTGGACACCCCGTTCACCACTATGGCGAGGTCCTTCATTTCGGTGCCAAGCGAGGCTATGCTCACGTGCTCCGCGTCCCCGTATATGAGCTTTTCGTATATCTCGTCGGCGATCACGACGATGCCGTGCCTTGCGGCGACATCGGCGATCTCGCCGATCTCCTGGCGCGAGTACACCGACCCGGTGGGGTTGCAGGGGCTGTTGAAGATGATCGCGCGCGTTCTGGGCGTGACGGCATTCTCGATGGCGGACGCGCTCACCTTGAACCCCCGCCCGATATCGCCCTCGACGATGACGGGGACGCCGCCCGCAAGATAGACCATCTCGGGGTACGAGACCCAGTAGGGGCCGAGGATTATCACCTCGTCCCCCTCGTCGCACAGGGCGAACACAGCGTTGAATATGGAGTGCTTCGCGCCGCACGAGACAAGCACTTCCTGGGGGCCGTACGAAAGCCCGTTATCCGCCCGCAGCTTCTCGCAAATGGCCTGGCGAAGCTCGAGGATGCCCGCGGTCGGCGTGTATTTCGTGAACCCGGCCCTGATCGCGTCCACGGCCGCATCTTTGATGTGGTCCGGCGTATCGAAGTCGGGCTCGCCCAGGCTGAAGCCCACGACGTCCACGCCCTGGCTCCGCATCTCGCGCACCAGCGCATCTACGCCGAACGTCTTCGACGGGCTCACCTTCGTCGTTCTTCGAGCAAGCTTCACGCATCGTGCCACGGCAGAGCGCCCGCGTGCCTGCGGGCCCGCGGCGCCCTCCGGTGGCGCCCCTCCTCTCCCTCACTTTTTTGGCTTCGCCTGAACCGAGTACCCATAGCGCCCGATCCTCCGGCCCAGGCTGTAGTAGTCGGGTCCCACGTAGGCGAAAGGCTTCATGGCCTGTACATCCACGCGACCCTCCGGCGTGAGGGCGCCTCCGCTCGCGTGAACCGCCACCACCTCCCCGATGAACAGCTCGTGAGACCCGAGCACAACCTGATGGCGGACCTTGCACTCCATGTTCACCGGGCACTCGGCGATATAGTGGCACCCGATCTCGTCGCCCTCCACCGCCGTGAGCCCCAGCGCCCCGAACTTGTCCACATCGCGCCCGGAGACGCTGCCGCAGTAGTCGGTGGCATACAGGAGGTCCTCACCAGGCACGTTCATGCAAAAAGCGCCTGTCTCCTTGATGATCCCGTGGGAGTACCTGGAGAGGTTCACGGCGATGGATATCATGGGCGGCGTGCCGCACGCAACGCCAGTCCATGCCACGGTGACGATGTTGGGGCGCCCGCCGGGCGGGGTGCAGCTCACCATCACCACCGGTATGGGGCAAAGGTAGTTCTTCAGCCTGGCTTTGGTCTTATGCATGGGACGCCTGCCGCCTCTCTTCACCTGTCGCACCAGAGCCTGCCGGCCTGGGCGTAGTTGTCTTTTTTCATCTCCCGGAGGATAATGCTCACAGCGCTTTCGGGGCAACCCACGGACTCCACGACCGCCCTTGTGACCTTCTCGACAAGCGCCCGTTTCTGCTCGACGCTTCTTCCCTCGATAAGCTCAATCTGAACGATCGGCATGCCTGCACCTCCTTTCCTGTTCCAGCGAGGCCCGGAACGGGCCTTCCGTAACCCACAGCAGCACGGCCACGGGCGGCCGGGCAATCCTGGCGCGCCCGGCCTGCTGCACTTAGCCGCCCTCGCTCGCCCATCTCCTCCGCATGAACCTCACGAGCGGCACTCCGATGGCCAGCACCGCGACGGCCTCCGATGCCCCGATGCCAAGGACGAGCATCCAGTAAGGGACCTGGGTGAGGAAGGTGAGATACGCGCTGACGAAGACCGCGTTCAACACTATCGGCGAGATGTACGCCACCACGCTCCGCCGGAACAACCGCGTGACCACCGCGGCCGCAAGGGTCGTGAGGCTGCCGAAGACGATATCGGGAAGGCCGTAAGGCCCGATGAGGTTCGCGACGAGACAGCCCACGAAAAGCCCCGGGACGGCCTCGGGAAAGATGATCGGCAGCAAGGTCAGCCCCTCGGCCACCCTGAGTTGAAGCGGGCCGAAGCTGATGGGCGCAAGCGCATAGGACACCGCCACATACGCGGCGGCAACCAGCGCACCCCGCACCATGCCGTGCACAAGCCCGGACCGCCTGTCCTGGACGTTCGCTGCCAGATCTCATCGCCCCTTCGGACGCGCCCCGACGCAGCGCGTTATCTGACGATGGTATTATTCTCCCCCGCGTCGCCAAGTCCTCCGCCCCCGCCGAAAAACGGAGCGCGACGGCAAGGCCGCCCCTTTCGTGCAGCGCAAGCCCGAAGGGCTGTCATGCGAAACTAATGCCCCTGGTCGAGCGTGAACCCCCCATTCCGCCGTAACCGCTGTTTCCAGTCTAAAGGCTCCAAAATTGCCACGATTACGTGCTAGACAACACCCCTGGCCGGGTATAGACTCAACTACTGAAAACACGGGCGCTCTGGAAATGGCGCCGCGGAGGTGGTCATGGGGCCTGGGAGGCGACGCAAGGAGCCGAACGGGGTGGCAGAAAACCTTGGTCTACCGGAAGCGGGGCACGCCCCGCCTACGAGAGCAAGCCTGATATGACCCACAGGAGAACACCATCAAACAGTGAGGGATGACCATGGGATTTGTGGTAGGCCTTGCCTACAACCTCAAGAAGGATTGTCCCAGGTCCGAGATGGTAGTCGAAGACGCTGACGCCGAGTTTGAGGAACAGGCAACGGTAGACCGGATAGCGAAGGCCCTCAGGGCGGCGGGGCACCGCGTGGTGCGCATGCCTTACGGCCCGGGGCTTCTCTCGAGACTGCAACGCGACCAGGTTGACATCGTCTTCAACATCGCCGAGGGCTGGGACGGCAGGTGCCGCGAGGCGATAGTGCCTGCGATACTGGAGTCGATGGGCATCCCGTACACCGGGTCGGACCCGCTCACGCTCGCGGTGTGCCTGGATAAGGCCGTCACCAAGGCGATCGTCTCATCGTACGGTATCCCGACGCCGAGAGCCATCAAGGTCGAGTCCACAGGGGATCTCCCGGAGCACATCGGCATGGGGTTTCCGCTCTTCGCAAAGCCCGCCTACGAAGGGTCCAGCAAGGGCGTGAGGAGCTCGTCAAAGGTCAATGACAGGGAAGAGCTTGTGGCCATGGTGGACTGGATAACCGGCACCTATCGCCAGCCCGCCATCGTGGAGGAGTTCCTCCCGGGGCGCGAGTTCACCGTGGGAACACTGGGCAACCGCGAGGTCGAGACGTTCCCCATCATGGAGGTGCGGCCCTCGGCGGACCTCGAGCCCGATTCGTTTGTGTACTGCTACAACACAAAACACAACAACCTGGAGAGGTTCCTGTGCCCGGCGCCGATTCCGGACGATCTTGCCGCGCGCATCCGCGACGTGGCGGTAAGGGCGTTCCGGGTGCTCGAGTGTCGTGACCTCGCCCGCGTGGATGTGCGGCTTGATGCAGCGGGAAACCCGCACTTCCTCGAGATCAACCCGTTGCCGGGCCTGTCGACGGTAAGCCTCTTCCCCATCGCCGCGATGGCTGGAGGGGTGTCCTTCGAGGACCTGGTGCTCCGGATCCTCGATACGGCAGTGGCGCGGGTGAACCTGGTTGCCTGCGCGGCGGCCCAGGAGGCCATGACACGCCGCTCCCGCTCGGCGCTTGCCCGCTCGTAAGAAGGAGCGGGCGCCCCGCTCTCGCCCGCGCGGCGGCAGGGCCGCAGGCCGAGGGAGGCAAACGCCGGAAGAAACGGGAACACGAGAAACAACAGAAGCGCATGAGGTCTGGCGTGGCTCTCACGCCAGACCTCATCGTTTGCTCGCCCGCCTGACCGCTACACCTCCAGCAGGATCCTGTCGTCTGACAGCCTCTCTCCGCGCGTCGCGTGGAACCGCTCGAGGAGATCTGCCACGGTCATGCCCGACCTCTCGGGTCCCCCCACATCGAGAACTATCTCGCCCTCGTGCATCATGACCGTCCTGTTGCCGAAGGTGAGCGCGTGGCGGAGATTGTGCGTCACCATCATCACGGTAAGCCCGTAGCGCCTCACGATCCGGTCTGTGAGCGCCAGGATGTCCTGGGCGGTCCTGGGGTCGAGGGCCGCTGCGTGCTCGTCGAGGAGCAGGAGCTTCGGCCTTTTTATCGTGGCCATGAGGAGCGCCAACGCCTGCCTCTGCCCGCCCGAGAGGAGCTTCACCTGGTCGGAGAGACGGCTCTCGAGGCCGAGGCCCAAAAGGGCGAGGTACTCCTTGAAAGACTCGCGGTCCTCTTGCGTGACGCCCCGCGCGAGCCGTCGCCGCTCCCCCCGCCTTGCGGCCATGGCGAGGTTCTCCTCGATGGACATGGAGCCCGCCGTTCCCTGCATCGGGTCCTGGAAGACCCGCCCGATGGCCGCCGCCCGCCCGTGCTCCGGGAGCGCGGTGACGTCCTGGCCGTCTATGATGATGGTCCCCTCGTCCACGGGGAATACCCCTGCCACGGCATTGAGGAGCGTCGACTTCCCCGCCCCGTTGCTTCCGATGATCGTGACGAAGTCCCCGGAGGCAAGATCGAGGGAGACGTCGCGCAGCGCCATCCGGCCGTTAGTGGTTCCTGGCAGGAAAGTTTTCCCGAGATGCCTCAGACTTACCATGGCCTGGCGCCCGCCTCCTTTCCGCCCCGAGTCTCGCCCGGATGGTCGGGCCCGACAGGGCTATCACCACGAGCGCGGCGGTCACGATCTTGAGGTCCGTCGGCGCGAACCCCATCCGCAGCGCGAAGAACACGGCGAACCTGTACACCACCGACCCGGCCACCACGCCGAACGTCGCCATGCCAATGGAGATGGGCGCGATGATGGCGCCGCCCAGGATGACAGAGGCGAGCCCGGCGACCACCATGCCGATGCCCATCCCGATGTCCGCAAACCCCTGGTACTGGGCGACCATTGCCCCCGACAGGGCGACAAGGGCGTTGGAGAGGCCGAGGCCGACGATCTTCATGGAGTCGGTGTTCACGCCAAGGCTCCGTATCATGACCTCGTTGTCCCCCGTCGCGCGCAGGGCCATACCGAACTCGGTGCGGAGGAAGACATCCAGGACGAGCTTGAGCAAGATCGCCGACACGAGGAAGAGCAGGATCGCCGCGACGCCTGCCGGCACCCCGAGCCCCCTCAGGGTCGTGAGCACCGTCGCGCTCCGAAGGAGCGGGATGTTCGCTCTCCCCATGATTCGGAGGTTCACCGAGTAGAGCGCGGTCATGGTGAGTATGCCTGACAATAGCCCGGATATCCGCAGCCTGGTGTTGAGCACCCCGGTCGTCGCGCCGGCGACAAAGCCGAGGGCGGGGGCGACGACGGTCGCGACGACCGGATCGACCCCGCCGCATATCAGCTTCGCAGCGACGGCCGCACCCAGCGGGAAACTCCCGTCAACGGTGAGGTCGGGGAAGTTCAGCACGCGGAACGTGAGGTATACCCCGAGCGCCATCACTGCGTACACGAGGCCCTGTTCCAGCGCTCCACCGAGTGCGCCAAGGGAGATCACTACCTTATCACCTCATATGCCTGCTCTACGAGAGATTCCGGGCAAGTGACGCCCATCTTCTCCGCAGCGTTGAGGTTTATCACCATCCTCACGTTCTCCTGGTACTGGATGGGCATCTCCTCGGGCTTCGCTTTCTCGCGGAGGACTCTCACCGCCATCTTCGCAGTCTGCTTTCCGAGAGCATAGTAATCGATGCCGACGGTGGCGAGGGCGCCGCGCCTCACGCCGTCCTCCTCGCCCACCACCAGCGGGATCTTCGAGTCCTCGGCCACCTTGATCACAGACTCGAGGGCCGAGACCACGGTGTTGTCGGTGGGTACATAGATGGCGTCCACCCTGCCCACCAGGGACTGTGCCGCCTCGTATACGCCGCTCGTGGAGCTTGCGGTCGCCTCCACCAGTTCGACGCCGAGCGCGACCGCGGCCTCCTTTGCTAGGTCCACCTGGACGACGGAGTTGGTCTCGCCCGCGTTGTACACGACCCCCACCTTCTGGGCTGACGGCACGAGCTGCTTGAGCAACTCGAGCTGCCTCGCCACGGGAGTGAGGTCTGACGTGCCGGTGACGTTCGTGCCCGGGGCGTCGATGGACTTCACGAGCTCGGCCGCCACCGGGTCGGTCACCGCTGTGATGAGGATCGGGATCGTGCTGGTGGCCTTGGCCGCGGCCTGGGCCGTGGGAGTCGCGATGGCCAGGATCATGTCCACCTTGTCACTCACGAACTTCTGCGCTATGGACTGGGCTGTCGCCATGTCGCCCTGGGCGCTCTGGGACTCGAACTTGAGGTCCTTGCCCTCCACGAGCCCTTCCTCGGCAAGACCGTCCATGAACCCTTTCTTGGCCGCATCCAGCGCGGGATGCTCGATGATCTGCATGATTCCGATGGTTGTCACGGCCGACCTCTTCTGAATTCCGTTCACGACCATGAGCACCGCCACGAGCACGACAAGGGCCCCGATGAGCAGGACGAGCCGTGGCGCGTTTGATTTTCTGGCAGCCATATCCATCCCTCCCGATGATAGTTAGGCGAGTTGTCGAACGTTATCCGGAGCCTGCCGCTTCAAGTAGTCCGTCTCGTCCATGGCTCCCACCCTCCTCCCGCGTGCCGGCCCACCCGCTCCAGGCTGAGCTTTCCTTGCACACCTTGAGAACGAGCGAGGTCTGAGATCCTGCGATTCCCGCCACCTTCCTCAGCTTGTGCGTGAGAAATTCGTACAGCTCGTTGTTGGATTTGAGCACAACCTCCATCATGATGTCGTACGTGCCGGTGCAGATGGCTACGTATCTCACCTCCGGCAGCTTGACAAGCTCAGATACGACCCGCTCGGGGGTGTCTCCCTCGACGCTGATGCCGACCATCGCCACGAAGTTCATCCCGAGCCGGAACGGGTCCACAACGCCGATGATGCGAGCCACGCCCTCCTCGACGAGGCGGGCCACCCTCTTTCGCACCGTCCCCTCGGCCACCTTGAGCTTTTCCGCAATGGCCGTGAAAGGCATGCGACCGTCTCGCTGGATGCAGGACAGGATCTCCCTGTCCAGTCTATCCAGCACCACCACGTCGTTCACGAAAACCACCTCAATCGACCAGTGTCGTTACGATGTTCGTAGTGTACGGCACCGTCCTGTGCGTAGGCCTCCATTATGGCTTACGCTATTCGACGAATACTGCAATTATCCTTCTCGGTGCGGAGGTTTTTTGTGGCGGGTGCGCGTGCGGTCGATGGCGGCCCGGGGTCCGGGAAACGGCCCTGGTCTAATCGGTTCGAAGGTTGACGGAGTGCTCGTGGAAGACCCGGCGGGCCCGGGCGAGGTCATCCGCTGTCGGCTCGGGCACGCCCTCCAGCGCGCAGTCAAGGCCGAGCTGCTTCCATTTGACGATGCCCATCCGGTTGTACGGCAAGATGTCCGCCCTCGCCCTGCCGGGAAGCGAGGCCACGAGGCCTGCTATGTCATGGAGGTCCTGCCGGGAGTCGTTGATGGTGGGTATGAGGACGTATCGCACCACGATATCCATGTGCCGCGAGGCGGCAAGGCGCAGGTTGGCGAGGATGACGTCGTTTTTCACGCCGGTAAGCCTCACATGCTTCTCCTCGTCAACCGCCTTCACCGAAAAGAGAAGGAGGTCGGTTGAGTCGAGTACGGACGCGAAGTCGCCGTACTTGCAGTACCCGGCCGTGTCGAGTGCCCTGTGGATGCCGCATCTGCCGCACTCCTCGAAGAGCGCCCTCACGAACCTGTGTTGGAGCAGAGGCTCACCGCCGGACACGGTGACCCCGCCGCCCGACGCCTCGAAGAACGGCCTGTAGTCGAGGATCTCTCGCATGACCCGGGCCACGATCACCTCCCTGCCCCTCCGGAGCCAGGTGTCAGGGTTCTGGCAGAAAGCGCACCTCATGGCACATCCCTGCATGAACAGGACGAACCGTATGCCGCCGTTATCCACGGTGCCCATGGTCTCGACCGAGTGAATGTACCCTCTGACACTCCCTACGTCTCGCTCTCCGCATCCGCACCGCTCCACCCCGGCGCACCTCCTCACCTGCGTCTCGGTGATCTCCCGCTCACCCCGTTCGGCCCCGCCGGCTCCATCTGGCCCGTCGGACCAGTCGGGCCAGTCGGCAGGCCGCTACCGCTCGAAGATGGTCCTCGCCAGGACCTCTTCCTGCTGCTCGCGGGTGAGCCTCACGAAGTTCACGGCGTACCCGGACACCCGTATCGTTAGCTGTGGGTACTTCTCGGGGTGCTCCATGGCGTCGATGAGGGTCTCGCGCCGGAACACGTTGACGTTCATATGATGCCCGTCCCTGGCGAAGTACCCGTCTATGAGGCCGGCGAGGTTGGAGACGGCCTCCGGCGGGGTCTTGCCGAGGGCCGCCGGCGTGATCGAGAATGTGTAGGAGATGCCGTCCAACGCGTGTCCGTACGGGATCTTCGCCACGGAGGCGAGTGACGCGACCGCGCCGTGCGTGTCGCGCCCGTGCATGGGGTTCGCCCCCGGTGCGAAGGGCTCCCCGCCCATCCTGCCGTCGGGCGTGGAACCTGTCATCTTGCCGTAGACCACGTTGCTCGTGATCGTGAGAATGGAGAGCGTGTGCCTGGCGTCCCTGTAGGCCGGGTGCTCCTTGAGCTTTGTATCGAAGAGCACGACGCAGTCGCGGGCGATGGAGTCAACTCTGTCGTCGTTGTTGCCGAACTTCGGGAAGTCGCCTTCGACATCGAACCCCGTGGCGATGCCGCGCGAGTCGAGCCTCGGGCTGACCCTGGCATATTTGATAGCCGAAAACGAGTCGGCGAGCACGGAGAGCCCGGCGATCCCAAAGGCCATGAACCTCCCCACGTGCGTGTCGTGGAGCGACATCTCGAGGCTCTCGTAGGCGTACTTGTCGTGCATGTAGTGGATGACGTTCATGGTGTCCACGTACTTGCCAGCAAGCCACCCGAGCATCTTCGTGAACGCGTCCCAGACGGGGCTGAACTCGAGCGGCTCCTCCTTCACCCTGAAGACCTCGGGCGCGACCTTCGCCCCAGAAATCTCGTCCAGCCCTCCGTTCAGCGTAAGAAGGAGCGCCTTGGGGAGGTTGGACCTTGCGCCGAAGAACTGCATCTCCTTCCCGACCTTCATCGCCGACACGCAGCAGGCGATGGCGTAGTCGTCGCCGAAGATCGGCCGCATGAGGTCGTCGTTCTCGTACTGGATGGAGCTCGTGTCGTACGACACCCTGCACGCGAACTCCTTGAACGGCCTCGGGAGATCCTTCGACCAGAGGACGGTGAGGTTGGGCTCGGGCGCAGGCCCCAGGTTGTAGAGAGCCTGTAACATGCGAAAGCTGGTCTTCGTCACGAGCGGGCGGCCGTCCCCGGCCATGCCGCCGATGGACTCGGTGACCCAGAGGGGGTCGCCGGCGAAAAGCTCGTCATAAGAGCGGGTGCGAAGCTGTCTTGCCATCCGCAGCTTGATCACGAAATCGTCCACGAGCTCCTGCGCCTCTTCCTCCGTGATGGCCCCGCCACGCAGGTCGCGGCCCAGGTAGATGTCCAGGAACGTGCTGGTCCTCCCGAGGGACATGGCGGCGCCGTTCTGCTGTTTGATGGCGCCGAGGTACCCGAAGTACAGCCACTGGAACGCCTCGCGCGCCGAGCGCGCGGGCCGGGAGATGTCGTATCCGTAGGAGCGGGCCATCTCCTCGAGCTCCTCGAGGGCCTGGATCTGGTCGTGGACCTCCTCGCGCAGCCTGATGGTGTCAACGGTGATGGTGGTGAGCCCGGGGCTTCGGAGATCGCTCCTCTTCTCCTCGATGAGGCGGTCCACGCCGTATAGAGGGACCCTGCGGTAGTCGCCTATGATGCGGCCCCGCCCGTAGGCATCGGGCAGGCCGGTTATCACGCCGCAGCGCCTGAGTGCGCGCATCTCGTCGGTGTAGACGGAGAAGACCCCGTCGTTGTGGGTCCTCCGGTACCTGTGGAATATCTCGCAGACGGTGGGCTCGAGGTCAGCCCCGTACTCGTTGCACGCCATCTCGACCATGCGTATGCCGCCCCAGGGATTTATCGCCCGCTTGAGTGGCTCGCCGGTCTGGAGCCCGACGATGATCTCGAGGTCCTGGTCGATGTAGCCCGGCGGGTGATTCGTTATCCCTGCGACGGTCCTTGCGTCTACAGCGTACACCCCTCCACGTCGCCTTTCCTCGGCGAGGAGGGCGAGGCACTTTTCCCAGAGCGCCTTCGTCCTGCGGGTGGGGCTGCGGAGAAACGACCCGTCTCCCTCGTACGGCTCGTAGTTGCCCATGATGAAATCTCGCACGTCTATGCGCTCGCGCCATGCCGTGCCGGAAAAGCCCGAATAGCAGTCGTCCAATTCGCGCCGACCTCCCGGGATGCCTTGCTGCATGCTCCGTTGTAGTATCCCCGGGACGGGCGGCGCTCATGACGGAGGACGCCTCTTCGGCGTCCCTGTGAAACCTGGCATCACAAGACCTCTCGACGTGGCGGTTAACCTCCCAGCCGCTCACGTAGCGCCTGGGGCGACCGGACCTCGACCACCAGGAGCCCCCGAGGACATCAAGCGGCCGGCTATGCGGGCACCGGCATGGCCTCCAGCTTGTTTCTGGCTATGCCGTAGAGGCCCATGTACTCCGCGGCCGACCTGTTCCACGAGAAATCATGACGCATGGCGTTCTCGACAAGCGCCGTCCACCTGCGCCTGTCCTTGTACACCTCGATGGCTCGCCTTATGGCGTCCAGCAGGGCGTCCGACGAGTACTCCGCGAACGTGAACCCGTTGCCCACCTGCCTTTCGGGCTCGTAGTTGGTGACGGTGTCCGCGAGTCCACCGGTGCCCCGGACGATCGGGACCGTGCCGTAGCGCATGGCGATGAGCTGACCGAGGCCTCCCGGCTCGAACCTGGACGGCATCAGGAACATGTCGCACCCCGCATAGATGCGCTGGGCGAGCACGACGTTGAAGCCGATCTCCACCGCTATCTTGTCCGGGTGCTTCTGCCTGAGGGACCGGAAGAGGCTCTCGTAGCCCGGGTCGCCCGTGCCGAGCAGCACGAACTGCAGGTCCGTCTCCATCATCTCGTCCATGGCGTCGGCAATGAGATCGAGTCCCTTCTGGTCGACAAGCCGCGACACAACGCCGAGTAACGGCGCCGTGGATGACGGCAGGTTCATGTCGCGCTGCAGGGCGTACTTGTTCTCCATCTTGTCCTCGATGTTCCCAAGGCCATAGTTCCGATAGATGCGCGCGTCGGTCTCGGGGTTGAACTCGTGGTAGTTCAGGCCGTTCAGGATGCCGTGGACGTCCCTCGAGCGGGCGCCAAGGACACCCTCCATGCGTTGCCCGTACTCGGGCGTCTGGATCTCCTTGGCATACGTCTTGCTCACCGTGTTGATGACATCCGCGTACAGGATGCCCGCCTTCATGAAACTGACGTCACCGTAGAACTCGATTCGCTCCGGCGTGAAGTACTCGTCACCCAGGCCCAGGAGGTGCAACGTCTCCCGCGGGTAGTTCCCCTGGTACTGAAGGTTGTGGATGGTGAAGACCGTGGCTATCCCCTGGTAGAACGGGTCATGTGAGTACTGCTCTCGCAATAGCAGGGGCACCGGGCCTGTCTGCCAGTCATTGCAGTGGATGACGTGCGGCGCCCATCCGAGATGGCGGGCCATCTCCAGTATCGCCCTGGAGAAGAACGCGAACCTCTCGGCCTCGTCGAAGTACATGTACATGTTATCCCTGTCGAAGTAGTGGTAGTTGTCGATAAAGTACACCGGCACCAGCTTCTCGGCGCGATCGAGCCGCGCCCGTATCACCCCCTCGCGCAGGATGGCGGTGACCTTGCGCCAGCCCACCCACACGGGGAAGTCGCCGACGGTCTTCACGTCGGTGATCCCCCTGTACCTGGGCATCACCACTCTCACGTCGTTGCCCATCACGGAGAGCGCCTTCGGGAGCGACCCCGCCACGTCTGCAAGCCCCCCGGTCTTGGCGAACGGCGCAACCTCAGGAGACGCCACAAGGATCCTGTATGTCTCGTCAAGCTCCTGTACCGTCACTTCTCCAGTGCCCCTTCCTCCATGCCCCGGTTGGCTGCCCCGCCACCGCGCCTACCAGCGAGCAATGTCGTCGCCCTCACCTCGTCATCGCTTTGCAGCACGCTCTCGGGCGTGTACTGGCGGAGTGACGCTGCGGCAGCCTCGGGGGCTGTAGGATTGATGTAGTACCCCGTGCCGAACTCGAACCCTGCCAGGATCGCAAGGCGCGGAACCAGCTCGAGGTGCCAATGATAGTATGCTCCAAAATCGCCTGTCCAGGGGCTTGAGTGCCAGATGAGATTGTAGGGGACGCTCTCGAACGCAAGCTCGAACCTTCTCACCGTGTGACGCAAGACCATGGCAAGGTCCGCAAGACTAGGCCCGTCGATATCCTCGAACCTCGCGCTGTGCGCCCTCGGCACTATCCACGTCTCGAAGGGAAGACGCGCCGCGTACGGGCAGAACACGAGAAAGTGACTGGACGCCTCCACGACCCGATCCCCTGCTCTCGCCTCAGCCCTGACGATATCGCAGTAAAGACACTTCCCGGTCTTATCATAATGCTCGCTTGCCATCTGGAGTTCCTCCTCGACGACCGCGGGCACCAGGGGGGTGGCGATGAGCTGGCAGTGGGTGTGCTCGAGGGACGCGCCGCCCACGCGCCCCCAGTTCTTGAACACCTGAAGGTATCGCAGCCGGGCGTCGCGGGATAGCGCCCTGGCCCGCGCCACCACCGCGGTCAGCACGTCCTCCATCTGGCTCTGGGAGTGGGTGCCGAAAGTGGAGTCGTGGTCAGGCGACTCCACCAGGACCTCGTGGGCCCCGACGGCTGGCATGTGCTCGTACAGGTCCCCCGTGCCGCCAGCTTCGCTGGCGCCTTCCCCGTCGCCGGCATCGAGGGCCAGCGCCGGGAACTTGTTCGGCACGACCCTCACGGACCAGCCCCTGGCGTTCGGGGCGTCGGCGTCCCTGCCGAGCGCCAGCACCTCCGGAGGTGTCATGTGCTCGTTGCCGTAGCAGAACGGGCATACCCCGCCCTTTCGCTCATCCCGGGGAATGCGAAAGCCCGACGGGCGGCGGCTTCGCTCGGTGGCTATCACCACCCATGACCTGGAGGTGGGGCTTCGTCTCAGCTCTGGCATTGCGGGCCTCCTTGCGCCAGGAACATGCGGCCCGCCCGTCCCGGGCGGGCCTGGTTACGTTTTAGCGTTCCTTGCTCGGGCGAGGATGATACATGAATGCGTGGAGCGTCAGCCACGATCGAAGTAGATGCTCTTCCCCGTCGCCGAGAGCGGGATGCCCACGGCGACGTCGGCGTCGATGAGCCCCATACGCCTTGCCACGACGCCCACCCGGTACATGATCCTGTTGTCCACGTTGTGGATGGACGCGGTCTTGACGGCCGAGCCCATCGCGATCCCAAGGTCCATGAGCCTCCAGGCGCAAAAGGGCCCGGCGAACTCGGGGCCTTCGTGCAGGTGTGCTAGGCCTGCACACGTGTCGTTTCCGCACGCGCCGCAGTTCAACCCGGCCACCTGGGCTCCCTTCAGGCCGATGAGCACACACGCGTCGCTCGCCGCGACGTTGGCGCCGTCGCGGTCGAAGTTCTTCTTGCTGGACTCCTTGCCGTACTCCACCATGGCCTGCGCGAGACGGCCCAGCGCGTCATCCTCAACCACGGTGGTGACGATGAAGTCCTTCCCGACCGCCTTCGGGGCGGTCCGGGCCGCAAGGCACATGAGATCGGCGACAACTCTTACTGCATCCTTCACTCTACCCACCTCCGGCATGAGTATTCCACATCTGGGCAGGAATTCCTCGTGGGGTCCCACACGTTTGGGGCGCGGGGCTGAATCGCGGCGAGCAGAATGTGCCATCCTATGGCATGAGGACACGGGCAGCCAGCCCGATGATACGTGGAGGTGACACAGATGACTGTAGGCCAGAAGGTCCATCAGTGCCTGGCCCAGCTTGAAAGCGTGGCCGCGGACTTCCGGAGCTTTGCCCTGGATACCCAGGACCAGAACGCGCAGAAGCTGTACGCGCAGCTCTCCGAGACCCTGCAGAGCCAGGTCATAAACCCGCTGAAGTCGCGGGTGAACTACATCGAGTCGCAGGAGCCGCAGTACAAAGTCTATCAGCAGGCGATGCAGCAGGGTCAGCAGCCCGAGCCAAAGCAGCCGGAGCAGCAGCACTAAGTGAGGGTGCGTTAGTTCT